>NZ_KV817030.1:9384-273083 GCF_001814535.1 Actinomyces sp. HMSC065F12 | reverse complement strand
AGCGGGGCTGACCGACCGGATACCCAGTCAACCAACATAGTAGTGCACGGGCAACTGCTCGCCTCAGACGTGTATCTGCGCACGATATTCATGAGCTGACAGGTATGTCAGCGCTTATCAGGTAGCATTAACAGCAGTATTAACGTGTGAAGCAGCTCCGTAGATAGGGCGGGACACAGACGAATAGGGGAGACCATTCATGGCAGACGAACGACACGATCGATCGAACGACTTCCGCTCACGAGGCGAGCGTTCATGGAGGGGCTCTTCAGACCGCCGAGGCTTCGGCCGTCGAGATGAGCAGGGAGGCCGGCGCTCTTCCGATGGCTACCACTCACGCAATCGTCGCTTCGATGACGGCGAATCACGGCGAGACGGTGGTTTTCAGCGTGACGGTGGTTTCCGACGCGACGGTGAGTCACGACGCGGAAGCGGACAATGGCAGCAGCGCGACAATGACCGTGATTTCAAGCGCGGCAGCTTCAACCGCTCAGACAGTGACCGCGACCGTCATGGCGAGGGGCGCGGCTTGAGAGAACGTGACGATCGTCGCGGCGGACGTTCTGACCGTTTCGACCGCGATGGCAGAAAGCGCTTCAACAGACGAGGTGACGGTAAAGGCAGGAATTGGTCAGACCGAGGCGATCGGAATGACCGTCATGACCACTCCGAACGTGGCAGCCGTTTCGACCGAAACGATCGTGGAGACCGCAGGCGCGATGATCGCTCCCGTTCACGTCACGACCGAGGAAACAATCAGCGCGGCGATGCCAACTACGCGAGCACCGAAGAATACGTGTCACCTCATGGTGATGAGCCGACAATTCCAGCCGGCGTATCAGCCAGTGAACTCGACTCTGAAGCCCTGCGTTCACTCAAGACGCTATCGGGAGCTAACCATGACATCGTGGCACGCCACCTCGTCATGGCCGGTCAACTCATTGATCTGGATCCCGAGCAGGCCTACGAGCATGCCCGCGCCGCAGCCAAGCGAGCCGGTCGTGTCGATACAGTACGCGAAGCAGCCGCATTGACTGCCTACGCATCGGGACGCTATGAAGAAGCATTGCGTGAGGTGCGAGCCGTGCGACGCATGCGTGGAGACCAGTCTCTGCGCGCCGTGGAAGCGGACTGTGAACGCGGACTGGGCCATCCAGAACGAGCAGTTGACATTATTGACAAGACCGACACCGCCGCTCTTGACCTGGGTGAACAGGTCGAACTCGTCCTCGTTTCGTCTGGTGCGCGTGCGGATCTAGGACAAAACGAAGTCGGCCTGGTGCTGGTCGAGGATGCGCTGGCAGCCTTGCCTGAAGATGCCGACACCGAATATGTGCGCCGCCTAATGAGCGTCAAAGCCGATCGTCTGCGCGAACTGGGGCGCGACGAAGAAGCCACTCAAGTCGAAGAATCGATGCCGCCAGAAATCGAAGATCCCGACATCGTGGACATCGAAATGATTGCTGATGCGGATGTCACCAAGCGTGGCAGCACGTTGCACGGAACCGACGAACCACTGTCCAGTCTCTTTGACACAGCGTTGCTTGACCTGGACGGCGTGGCATGGATGGGGTCAGACCCCATTGAGCATGCGGCCCCGTCCGTCGTCGCCGCGCGTGAGAACGGCATCAAGACGGTGTTCGTGACCAATAATGCCTCACGTCCGCCTCAGGCAGTCGCTGAAAAGCTGAATTCGATGGGATTCGAAGCGGACGAATCCATGATCATGACATCCGCGATGGACGTGGCGGCTATTATGAGCGACGAGCTCGATGACGGCGCCAAGGTCTTTATGGTTGGTGGTCCCGGACTGCGCGAAGCTCTCGAAAAAGCTGGATTCACCCTCGTTGAACGTGCAAGTGACCAGCCAGATGCAGTCGTCATGGGACTGGACCGAACTGTCGGCTGGGAACAGATGTCGCAGGCTGCCTACGCGATTCAGGCCGGCGCCCGATTCTTTGCCTCCAATATGGACTCCACACTGCCGACAGAAGAAGGCTTTGCCCTCGGAAACGGCTCTCTGGTGACCGCCGTAGAACATGCCACCAAACAGCGTGCAACCGCGGCAGGTAAGCCGACGCCCGGAATCTACCAACGCGGTGCGAACCTGGTCGAAGCACACAATCCACTGAGCGTGGGAGACCGACTCGAAACCGATATTGCCGGCGCTGTCTCAGCTGGCTACCCTGCCCTTCACGTGCTTACCGGTGTCCATCAGGCAGCAGATGTGATTCGGGCACGAAAGGGTCAGCGACCCACCTACCTCGCCCTTGACATGCGAGGGTTGAACGAGGCTCATCCTCATCCCAAACATCACAAGGACAACACGTGGACCTGTGGGTACTCCCAGGTAGCATCGGTGACCAAGTGGGGCACGCTGCGCCTGGACGGTATCGAGTTGACTGAACCGACCACGGTCACCCTGGATTCGTATCGTGCGCTGGCAGCCGCAGCGTGGGCTGTCGAATCAGATGAGCCCGTGCGGTGCCCGGAATTGACGGTTGTGCCCAACGACGATCCGGCAGGGATTGTGACCCCGCCTGAACCTCAGGACGAACCGGAAGACGAAGCGGAAAATCCCGAGGTCTCAGACGCCATTGACGCGGAATTGGCTGAAGATACGCGCCCGGATTCCGAAGTCGAAGAGGAAGCCCTCAGCACAGACAATCCGATCCCGGCGTTCCTTCCTGATGAAGAAGAACTCGAAGCTCTGCTGCGCGAGGGCGCAGATGACGAGACCGGCGTGAAGACCGCTGAAAGCGAGGATGACGCTGCCGCAGCGGACAGCGTGCAGGACGTGTCGCAGGACAGTGCCAGTGAGTGAGAACGACCCCGTGACACCGCGCCCTCATGATCCGCATGATCGTGAGGACGCGGTCACAATTCCCAACGCAGAAGTCGAACTCGACGGATTGAACGAGGCAAGCGCACAGATTCAGGTACGCACGCTGGCAGGATTCGATGCGCAGCTTCGTGCTGCCCTCGAGCACGTGAGCCGCTGAGATGAAACTCAGGAGAATCGACTCCGAACTGGTGCGCCGCCATTTGGCACGCTCACGCACCCACGCTCAGGAACTTATCCACGACGGGCGCGTCAAACT
The DNA here is from genome assembly GCF_001814535.1 of Actinomyces sp. HMSC065F12. Lineage (NCBI taxonomy): Bacteria > Bacillati > Actinomycetota > Actinomycetes > Actinomycetales > Actinomycetaceae > Actinomyces > Actinomyces sp. HMSC065F12. The sequence goes on along the minus strand of NZ_KV817030.1, from coordinate 269,982 downwards.
CGACGGGCAGGTGGTGCTCAAGCCGGCTCGACAAATGGATCCTGCACAGGCAATCGTCATTACCGAGGGGGACGCCGTCGACTACGCTTCACGCGGTGCCTACAAACTTGCCGGCGCGCTGGACGCCCTCGGAAAATCAGCACCGCGCATACAGGGGCGACGGTGTCTGGATGCGGGAGCATCGACGGGCGGGTTTACTGACGTCCTGTTGCGGCGAGGCGCACAGCAGGTGATCGCTGTTGACGTGGGATATGGGCAGCTTGCCTGGAAGCTGCAGTCGGACCCTCGCGTCGAGGTGCGTGATCGCACCAATATTCGCACGCTCACGCCCGCTGATATCACGCCACCCGTTGACCTGGTGGTGTCCGACTTATCGTTCATTTCACTGACACTGGTGATCCCGCCGCTGATTTCCGTGGCAACACCCGACGCGGACTACCTGCTGATGGTCAAGCCTCAATTTGAGATCGGCAAAGACAGGCTCGGCCACGGAGGCGTGGTGCGTGACCCCGATCAGCACGTGGAAACGGTGGAAAAAGTCGCGCAATGTGCGCGTAGCAATGGGTTGGATATCTACGCCGTTCAGGCTTCACCGTTGCCGGGTCCTGCCGGTAATGTCGAGTATTTCCTGGCGATGCGCTCAGGTCATCCGGATGCGATCTTGGAGCAAAACCTGCACAATCGGATTGTCAGAGCAGTACAGGAAGGGCCGGCAGTGAAGGGAAGGAAACATTCGTGATTCAGCGCGTCATGCTGGTGCGCCACATCAACCGCCCAGAAGCACAGGCAGCCGCCCAGGCAGCAGCACGTGAACTTTCGGTACGCGACATTGACGTGGTGCCTGAAGGAGACTGCACCGGCGATATCGACCTGGTGCTGGCCACAGGAGGCGACGGCACGATTCTTGCCGCAGCAGAATACGCCCGGAAATTCGACGCACCGTTGCTCGGCATCAACATGGGGCACATGGGCTTCCTTGCGGAAGTGTCTGCGGACGGCATCCTGTCAGTTGTTGACATGATTGCAGATGGGCGTTACACCATGGACACGCGCATGACGCTCGACATCCATGCGCACTTCCCCGATGGCACCGAATGGCACGACTGGGCGCTGAACGAAGCAGTCGTCATGCACACGGACGTGGCGCACCCGGTCCACTTGGGATTCGGAGTGGACGGACAGGCTGTATCCACCTACGGGGCGGACGGCATCATCTTCTCCACACCCACCGGCTCAACTGCATATTCGTTCTCTGCTGGCGGGCCAGTGGTATGGCCCGACACGGAGGCAATCATCATGGCTCCGCTGGCCGCGCATGGCCTGTTCACGCGGCCACTTGTTGTCAGCCCTTCGTCAGTGCTCAGCGTCAATATCCTCGAAGATGCGTGGAGTGCGCCAGAAGTGTGGTGCGACGGTCTGCGTCAGCGCACCGTCCCCAGCGGAACAACCATCACTGCCACACGAGGATGTCGCCCCGTCCACCTGCTGCGCCTCGATGACACTCCATTTTCTACGCGACTGGTCAAACGATTCCAGCTGCCTGTGGATGGTTGGAGGAAACGCCCATCCGAGCGTTAATCTGTCACGTGAGAGCTGGAGAGGCGAGAGGAGGCCAACGTGATCGATGCGCTCCGCATAAAGTCCCTGGGCGTCATTGACGAAGCCGACGTGCAATTTTCACCTGGCCTGACTGTCGTCACCGGTGAAACCGGAGCCGGTAAGACGATGGTGTTGACCTCACTGTCACTTTTGCTCGGCACTCGGGCCGATTCTCAGACCGTGCGTCAGGGGTGTGAGCAGGCCGAAGTAGACGGCATTTTCGAAGTCGATGACATGGTTGCCGCACGCGCCCAGGAGCTTGGAGCCAGCGTCGAAGACGGTGAGCTCATCGTGTCCAGAACGGTTAGTACCAAGGGTCGATCACGCGCCCACCTTGCAGGACGCCCCATCCCGGTATCCATTCTTGCTGATATTGGCGATAGTCTCGTCACGATTCACGGCCAGGCCGACCAGATGCGTCTACGTCAGACATCCGTCCAGCGCGCCACTCTCGATGAGACAGGCGACGATCAGCACCAGGAGCTTCTCCGCGACTACGCGCAAGCCTGGAAAGCAGCAGTCAATGCGAAAAAACGCCTGGACATGGCGCGCTCGCACGCCGACGAACGTGCGACACGCATTGAGGAACTGACCCGCATCACTGACCAGATCCGCCAGCTGGACCCGTATCCGGGTGAAGACGACGATCTGCGCACTCAGACTGAAAGACTGACCAACGTTGAGGATCTGCGCGCCCAGGTGGCTCTGGCCTACGCATGTCTGCGCGGTGAATCTGACGAGACCCACCTGATCGATCTGCTGCACCGCGTCCAGGCTGCATTCGCAGATGCCTCGCGTTTTGATTCCACGCTCGATTCGTTCGCCCAGCGTGCCCACACTCTGCGTCTTGATGCCGACTCGCTGGCAGATGATGCCGAGGCCTACCTGTCCACACTGAACGCCGACCCGGAGCGTCTTAACGCGTTGCACCAACGGCGCGCCGACCTGAATCGCCTGCTGCAGGGGCGGGCCGCAGATGCCACTCAGCTGCTTGAATGGGAAGCTCAGGCGCGCGCTGAACTTGAAGAACTGACAGATCCGGATGTCAACGAAGACTCCCTCGCCGCTGAACTTGCGCAGGCTCAGCAGCGCGTACTGGAACTAGGGGAGCGCCTGAGCACCTCCCGCCGGCACCTCGCAGACGAACTCAGCGAGCACGTCGATGCCGAGCTGGCAGCACTGGCGATGAAAGGGGCACACCTGAACGTCGAACTGATGCACCGTAAACCCAACTCCACGGGGTGTGAAGACATCACATTCATGCTGCAGCCTCATCCTGACGCGCCCGCCCGGCCAGTGTCTCGCGGAGCATCAGGTGGCGAGCTTTCACGCGTCATGCTGGCACTGGAAGTGGCGCTCTCGCATCGTGCGACGCCCCGCACCTTCGTCTTTGACGAGGTTGACGCCGGAATCGGTGGGCGCACAGCCACAGAGGTGGGCGCGCGACTGGCACGGCTGGCACGCGTACACCAGGTGATCGTGGTCACCCACCTGGCTCAGGTGGCAGCCTATGGAGACACCCACCTGGTAGTGCACAAAGAGGGTGGAACTGCGCGTGTGACATGCGTTGACGGGGAAGAACGCATCGACGAGATCGTGCGAATGACCGGCTCGCCGACCACCTCAGAAACGGCACGCCGTCACGCGAAAGAATTGATTCTGGCCGCAACCGTGCCACAATCGCCCTGTGAGTGACAATGAGACAGGTATGCCACCATCGCAGGCTCCCAGCGATGCGGATGTGAGGGCACGGATTCGCATCGACGAGAATCCCGTGCGGCTCGCCCGGCGCCTCGAAGCCGGTGAAATTGCGGTTATCGACAGGCCTGACCTGGACCGGGCCACCGCCCGACTGCTCATTGACGCACAACCCACAGCAATTTTGAACGCGTCAGCGTCCTCTACCGGCCGCTACCCGAACCTCGGTCCAGCCCTCGTCCTCAAAGCAGGCATTTTGTTGCTCGATGACCTGGGTTCTGACATTATGACCCTGCGTGAGGGAGACACCATCACGATCAGCGGCACAGAGGTGACGCAAGATGGTCGACTGATCGCATCCGGCCACGTGATGACTGACGAGGACGACCTGCGCGCACGCGAGGAAGCACGCCTGGGTCTGAGCACTCAGATCGAAGCGTTCGATGAATTCACAGATGACTATTTTGAGCGCGAATCTGACCTGCTCTACCACGAAAAAGGTATTCCGACCCTGCGCACCAAGATGCAGGGTCGCCCGGTTCTCCTGGTGAATAAGGCTGAAGATTCTGTCAAGGAACTCAAAGGGCTGCGTCGCTGGATTCGCGATACCAACCCCATCCTGGTCGGCGTTGACGGGGGAGCGGACCTGCTGCTTCGCGAACGCATGAAGCCCCACATCATCGTGGCCGACATGGATGCGGTCTCAGAAAAGGCGTTGGGATGCGGGGCTGAACTAGTGGTGCGGGAGAACCGTGACGGCACCGCTCCAGGACGCGAACGCCTCAACCGACAGGGACGCTCCTACGAAGTAATGACCGCATCTGGGACCAGTGAGGATGCAGCGATCATTCTGGCTGCCACGCAACGTGCCTCCGTGATCGCCACGATCGGTATTCACCTGACACTCCAGGATTTCCTCGATCGCGGACGCGCCGGAATGGCGTCAACCTTCTTCACGCGTCTCAAGGCAGGCGACGCGCTTATCTCATCGCGTGCCATTCGCGAAACCTACCGTCCACGCATTTCAGCGTTCTGGCTGATCGTATTCATTATCGTCGCCGTCCTGCTGGCCGGTGCGGCACTGTGGTCCACACCGTGGGGGCAGGGTGCTATGGAAGTCGTAGCCCATTGGGTCGCAAGCTGGTGGCCCTTCAGCGCAGGGAGCAGTTAAAAGAGGTCATCATGGTTAATTTTCGCTATCACCTAGTCTCCATCATCGCGATCTTCATCGCGCTGTGCGTGGGCGTGATCCTCGGTGCCGGCCCCCTGCAGGTACGGCTCGATGACGCACTGAGCTCATCGCGCGCACAGGCGCAGCGAACCGCTCAGGAACAACTCGAAGAAGCCGAACACAGCCTCAAGCTGTCAGAAGCAGCCGTTGCGCAAATGGGCGACGAGATTGTGCCGGGAACCCTCGAAGGACGCAATATTGGTCTGCTGAAAATGGCGGCCACCGATCCTGCTGATATCGAGCAACTCAAGACTATGCTGAGCAAAGCCGGTGCAACAGTTGTCAGCGTCGCAACACTGACAGACAACTGGGATTCTCAGTCCATGACCGAGTATCGCAATACGCTGGCCACGCCAGTTGAGACCAACCTCGCCGGTGACGTTCCGGCAGATCTGACCAGTGACGGAGTGATCGGGCAGGCCATCGTGACTATTATGACCTCCTCTGGCGCCAACCAGGATCTGCTCCGTGACATCCTGACCGATGATTCGCGTCCCATTGTCACCTTCGATGAATCCGAGGGCGGTCAGGCTGACACCCTGATTCTGGTCGGGCCACGCACGATGAAGGCTGGAATGGCAACCGCGCAGGACGCCCAGAGCGGCACAGGAGGCCCGGCCTCTTCGAGCGCATGGGTCGGAATGGCTCGCGCATTGGCAAGTGCGCCCAATCCCGGCGTGATCGTGGGTGATGCCGGTGATGCGGACGCGATGATTGCCCAGCTGCGTGCACAGAACGCTCCAATCACCACCGTTGATTCCGTAGGAACAGCGATCGCCACGCTGGCAACAGTTCTCGCACTTCCGAGCGCCCAGGCTCAGCCACGCGCACTGGGCGGCGAGGACAGCGCCACCAGCGTGTTCCCAGATCTTCAGCTCTCAGGCCGGCAAGCGGCTCCACCCGCGCCACACAACGAACCGGCAGACGGAGCCCAGTCACAAAGCGGAGGAGAGTAACACCGTGACGGCACACGAAGATGAACAGATGCCCATCGCTGATCGCAGCGGAAGCGCACCCGTCGCCAGTCACGACATCGTATGGCGCGGCAAAGTCTTTGACATGGCTGAAGACGAGGTTATCCTTGACGACTCTCACTCAGTGATTCGCCAGTACCTGTCGCATCCAGGCGCAGTCGGCATCGTCGCATTGCGCGGTGAGGACGGTAATGAGGAAGTACTGCTGGAATACCAGTACCGCCATCCAGTAGGCGCGCACCTGTGGGAGATACCGGCCGGCCTTCTCGATATCGAGGGTGAAGACCCCCTGACAGCGGCCAAACGCGAACTTGCTGAAGAAACGGATCAGAAGGCCGAGCGCTGGGATGTCCTCGTCGATTACTTCACCTCACCTGGAGGATCCGAAGAATCTCTGCGGATCTTCCTTGCCCGCGATGTTTCTCCGACTGGCACCACCTTCGAGCGTGAGGATGAGGAAGCGGCGATGGTGACCCGCTGGGTCAACCTGGATGAAGCTGTTCGCCTCGTTGCTGCGGGAAATCTGCATAACCCTTCAGCCTGCGTGGGAATCCTCGCCACCTTCGCTGCGCGCGCCCACGGGTGGCAGACCCTGCGTGCCAGCGACGCGCCGTGGATGCGTTCTGCGCGTCAGAACTGACTGCTCCAGACTCGAATCCTCCTTATAGCGTGCAAGTGATCTCAATCGCCGTAATTTAGAAAGCATCGTGTTGCTAAAAGCCGTACACTGGTGGGGTAGTTACTGACGGCGATAAGGAGGACAGTCATGGGAGAGCCGACTGAAATCGGCACCCGCGAGCAGGTGCTCGACCTAATCGTCGAAAAAGGTCCCGTGACCGCTACGGTCATCGCGAAGATCCTGGATCTGACCACGGCGGCGGTCAGACGGCACATCACCATTTTGCAGGACGCTGGAGAAATCGTTCAGTATCAGGACTACTCGACTGAAAAGCGTGGACGAGGGCGACCAGCGCGTCACTACGTGGCAACCGAGCGAGCACACGACAGGCTCCCAGAGGGATACTCCGAGTTGGCTGTCAAGGCTCTGGGCTACCTGGGACAGGTCGGAGGTGGCCCGGCCATTGACTCATTTGCCGCTGCCCGCTCACGCGAAATCGAACGTCGATACGCGCCGATCGTGCGTGAAGCAGGGAACGACCCGAAAGTGCGCGCACAGGCTCTGGCTGACGCGCTCACCCAGGACGGTTACGCAGCGACAGTGCGCGACATTGGCGATGGCACCTTCGCAATCCAGCTATGTCAGGGTCACTGCCCGATCCAGCAGGTAGCCGATGACTTCCCACAATTGTGCGAAGCGGAAACCCAAGCCTTTGCGCGTCTGCTGGACGTGCATGTTCAACGTTTGGCCACCTTGGCCGGAGGGGAGCACGTATGCACCACGCATATTCCCGTGGGTGCCCCCACAATCCGGCGCTCTGCGTTGGCGGCTCTCAGGCGATAGCGTGAGTGCTTTTGACACAGCGGCAAAGTCACGATCTTGACGCCAGTCAAGTCACTGAGGAAAGGACAATATGAGCCAGTCACCGCCAATCGTTTCATCTGAGGATAAGCGCAGAAGTGATGAAGCGATTATCGAATCCATCGGTGCATACGAATTCGGATGGCACGACAAGGACGACTACTCACATGATGTTCCCAAAGGCATCAACGAGCAGGTGGTGCGCCACATTTCGGCCGAAAAGAATGAACCCGAATGGATGTTGGAGCGCCGACTGAAAGCTCTGGAGATCTTCGAGCGCAAACCCATGCCGGCATGGGGTCCCGACCTGTCCGACATCGACTTCGGTGACTTCAAGTACTACGTGCGTCCCACCGACCGTCAGGTTAAAGACTGGAACGACCTGCCCGAAGACATTCGTCAGACCTATGACCGCCTGGGCATTCCCGAAGCGGAAAAACAGCGTCTGGTCGCAGGCGTGGCCGCGCAGTACGAATCTGAAGTTGTTTACCAGCAGATTCAGTCTGATCTGGAGAAGCAAGGCGTCGTCTTCATGGACACCGACACCGGCCTGCGTGAATACCCCGAGATCTTCAAGGAATACTTCGGGCACTCGGTACCTTCAGGTGACAACAAGTTCGCAGCACTCAACACGGCAGCATGGTCGGGTGGCTCATTCGTGTACGTGCCACCGGGCGTCCACGTTGAGATCCCTCTGCAGGCCTACTTCCGCATCAACACCGAAGCGATGGGCCAGTTTGAGCGCACGCTGATCGTAGCGGACGAAGGTTCCTACGTTCACTACGTCGAGGGCTGCACGGCCCCGATTTACGACTCCAACTCGCTGCACGCCGCAGTCGTGGAAATCTTCGTGCGCAAGGATGCCCGCGTGCGATACACGACCATCCAGAACTGGTCGACCAACGTGCTCAACCTGGTGACTCAGCGTGCCATCGTTGACGAGGGTGGAACGATGGAGTGGATCGATGGCAACATGGGCTCCGCGATCACGATGAAGTACCCCGCGTGCTTCCTCATGGGTGACCACGCCCGAGGCGAAACACTGTCAATCGGTTTTGCCGGCCCCGGCCAGAACCAGGACACGGGTGCGAAGATGGTGCACATGGCGCCGCACACGTCCTCGTCCATTGTCTCCAAATCAGTGTCACGAGGGGGTGGGCGCACCTCGTATCGAGGCCTCGTGCAGGTCAATGCGCGTGCGCGCCACTCCAAGTCGAATGTTCTGTGCGACGCGCTGCTGGTCGATAAGATCTCCCGCACCGACACATACCCGTATGTGGATGTGCGCACCGACGACGTGGAAATGGGGCACGAGGCCACCGTTTCGAAAGTGTCAGAAGATCAGCTGTTCTACCTGATGAGTCGCGGCTTGGATGAAAACGACGCTATGGCCATGATTGTGCGCGGATTCGTCGAGCCTATTGCGAAGGAACTCCCCATGGAGTACGCACTCGAACTGAACCGCCTCATCGAACTACAAATGGAAGGATCGGTGGGCTGAGTTGGCTCAAGACCATCGCGAAGATCACGTCAGCCCACACCCATCGCGCGCAGATCGGCCGACGTCGTTCAACCTCGAGGATATTCCCGTGCCCAAAGGCAAGGAAGAAGACTGGCGATTCACCCCGATGCGCCGCATCTCGATGTTGTTCGACCCGGCCAACTACGATACCGAGGACGCTCCGCTGACTGTGGAAGCTCCCGAAGGCGTCTGCGTTGAAACCGTCTCGCGAGACGATTCACGCGTGGGCACCGTGCTGGCTCCTGGTGACAGGACCGCGGTAGTTGAATGGAATACGTTCCATGATGCTCAGGTCGTGTCCGTTCCAGCCGGACAACGCATCGATGATCCAATTCTTATTACGGTGGATACGGCCTCTGACCAACGCAGCCAGCACCTGGTCGTCGACGCTGGCGCACACAGCGAATCCACAGTGATCCTCAACCACACGGACAGCGCCGACGCGCGAATCAACCAGGGCATTGAGATCACTACCGGTGAGAACGCCTCGTTAACGTTCGTGTCCCTGCAGGAATGGGACGACAGTGTTGTACACGCGTCGAACCACCGCATCCGCATTGGCAAGAACGCGAAAGTGCGTCACATCGTGGTCACACTGGGTGGCGATACGGTTCGCCTGTGCGCCGATACCGACTTTGAAGGGCCGGGCGCTGAACTGACTATGCTGGGCGTGTACTTCGTGGACGGAGGACAACACCTGGAACACCGTGTGTTCGTGGACCACTCAGCACCCAACTGCTACTCACGCGTGACGTATAAAGGCGCCCTGCAGGGTAAGGATGCGCACTCGGTGTGGATTGGTGACTGCCTCATCCAGGAACCTGCTGACGGAACAGACACCTATGAGCTGAACCGTAACCTCATTTTGACCGAAGGCGCTCATGCTGATTCAGTTCCCAACCTTGAGATTGAAAACGGTGAGATCGCCGGAGCAGGACATGCATCAGCGACAGGACGCTTTGACGATGAACAATTGTTCTACCTGATGAGCCGCGGAATCACCGAGGAAGATGCCCGTCGCCTCGTGGTGCGAGGATTCTTCGCGGAACTGATTGACCAGATCGGTGTTCCGGCCATTGAAAAGCATCTGATGGAATCGGTTGAAAGAGAACTTGAAGTTACGGGACGCTGAGCCGCCCTCGAATGTAAGAGAAAGAACGCGACATGTCGACTTTGGAAATTCAGAACCTTCACGTCAACGTAGAAACACCTGAGGGCACGAAACAGATCCTCAAAGGTGTCGACCTCACCATCGAATCTGGCGAGATCCACGCCATCATGGGACCGAACGGATCAGGCAAATCCACACTCGCCTACGCGCTGGCCGGTCATCCAGCCTACGAGGTGACCGAAGGCGCCGCCTACCTCGATGGTCACAACATTGTGGACATGACCGTTGATGAGCGCGCCCGCAGCGGCCTGTTCCTGGCGATGCAGTACCCCGTGGCAGTGGCGGGCGTGTCAGTGTCGAACTTCCTGCGCTCCGCCAAGACCGCGATCGACGGGAAGGCGCCGAGTATCCGGACCTGGGTCAAGGACATGAACGCCGCGATGGAGAAATTGCGCATCGAACCGGCTTTCGCTGAGCGTGACGTCAACGTGGGCTTCTCCGGTGGTGAAAAGAAGCGCCTCGAGATTTTGCAGATGGAGATGCTGCGCCCCTCGTTCGCCATTCTTGACGAGACTGACTCCGGCCTTGACGTGGATGCGCTGAGGATCGTCTCCGAGGGTGTCAACCGGGTCCACGAGTCCACGAACTGCGGGATCATGCTGATCACGCACTACACGCGAATCCTGCGTTACATTCAACCCAGCCATGTCCACGTGTTTGTTGACGGTCACGTTGCCGCTCAAGGCGGCCCGGAACTGGCTGAACAACTGGAAGAAACAGGGTACGACTCATACCTTCAGTAAGCAGTAGGAGCAGATTGTGAGTGAGACGATCGGCGCGTTCACCGTCGATGAGATTCGTCAGGACTTCCCGTACCTGACGCGGCGCGGTAGGGCGGGTGGCCCCATCGCCTACTTTGACGCGTCAGCCACATCTCAAAAACCCTCGTGCGTCATAGACGCGGTTACTGACTTTTACCGGCACCACAACGGTGCCGTGCATCGCGGTACCCACGTGCTGTCAGATGACTCAACGCAACTGTACGAGGACGCGCGCGCCACCGTCGCACGCTTCATCAAAGCGCGGCCGGACGAAGTGGTGTGGACGAAGAACGCCACTGAAGCACTCAACATCGTCGCCTACGCGATGACGAACGGGTCAGCTGGTGACTCGACAGGCCACGATGTCCGCTTCAGCCTGCAGGCAGGGGACCGGGTCGTGATCTCACGCGCCGAACACCACTCGAACCTGGTGCCGTGGCAGCTGGCCTGCCAGCGCAGCGGAGCCGAGCTCAAGTGGCTCGATCTGGATCCCGAGGGACGAATCGACCTCGATACACTGGACGTCATCACGCCGAACACGAAGGTCGTCGCCGTCACACACGCATCCAACGTGACCGGAGCGATCACTCCGATTGAGCCGATCATCCAGGCAGCCCATAACGTCGGCGCACTGGTGGTTCTGGATACATGCCAGTCATCTGCGCACCTTCCAATTGACGTGACAACACTGGGCGCAGACTTCATTGCTCTGTCATCACACAAGATGTGTGGGCCGACTGGAATTGGTGCATTGTGGTCACGTCGCGACCTGCTTGAAGCGATGCCACCAGTGCTGACGGGCGGCTCAACGGTCGCATCTGTCACGATGGATTCCACTGAGTTCCTGCCTGCACCTGACTGCTTCGAAGCCGGATCGCAACCAGTGGCACAGGCGGTCGGGTGGGCACGCGCACTGGAGTACATATCCACCATTGGAATGGATGCCATTGCCAGGCGCGAAGAGGAACTGGCCACACTGATGCTGGAAGGATTGTCCGACATCGAAGGCGTGAAGATCCTGGGACCGACATCCACGCACGACCGTCTGGCAGTCGTCGCCTGGACGATGGACGGAGTCCACCCACATGATGTGGGCCAGTTCCTTGACTCACGTGACGTTGCGGTGCGAGTAGGACACCACTGCGCCATCCCGTTGCACCAGTTTTTCGGCGAGCGTGCATCGACACGGGCGACGGCAACAGTGACCACGACACGCGCCGAGATCGATCAGCTGATCGACGCAGTGAGCGCAACAGCAGGATTTTTCACAGGAGCATAATGAGCAGTCTTGAACAGATGTATCAGCAAGTGATCCTGGATCACTCGCGCGAACGCCGAGGCAGCGGCACGGTGGACAACATCCAGGCATCCTCACACCAGGTCAACCCCACATGCGGTGACGAGGTGACCCTGGGCATCAGAGTCGACGATGCCGGAAAAATTGAACACCTGGTGTGGGACGGGGATGGCTGCTCCATTTCGCAGGCCAGCCTGTCGATGCTCTCCGACATGGTCGAAGGCCAACCGACTGACACGGTGCGCGACCTGTACGCCGATATGGAAACCATGATGCATTCGCGCGGTCAGGGTGTGGACGATGCAGTCCTGGACGCGCTGGGGGATGCCGTGGCCTTTGAAGGAACCAGCCAGTTCCCGAACAGAATCAAGTGCGCACTGCTGGGATGGTACGCCCTTCGTGACGCGCTGGCACAAGTTGGTATCGACATAGCAGGAGACGACCATGAGTGACACGCCTTATGCGCCCGAAGGTGCGCAGTCAGCAAACCCGATGGCTCAGACGGAACCTGTCGAACAGCGCTTTGCCCCCGCACCACAGCAACAACTGCCCACCGGCGTTGACTACGTGGAAAACGGCACAGTTCCCGCCGCAGACGTGGAAGAAGCACTCAAGGACGTCATCGACCCCGAGCTGGGAATCAACATCGTTGACCTGGGCCTGCTCTACGGCATCACGGTCAGTGAAGATGACAGTATCCAGCTGGATATGACGCTGACATCTGCTGCATGCCCACTGACCGACGTGATCGAACAGCAGGCGCAGATGGTGCTGCAGACGTTCACGGATCTGGTGATGGTCAACTGGGTGTGGATGCCCGCTTGGGGGCCAGAACGCATTACCCCTGATGGGCGTGATCAACTCCGTGCCCTGGGATTCAACGTCTGAGCATCGGCAGTTTTGTGCTCAGTCGCGTGAGGATTTCTTGCCCGTATCCGTTTGTCCATCTGCGGCGCGCTTGGCAGCGTCGTGGCGGATCTGCTCTTCCTGATAGGACCGGATCGCTGCCTCGGTTGCATCGGATACTCCGCGGGAGAGCGTTGTGGCAGCTTCGCTGACACCTTTCACTACCGGGGTGACGGCGTCCTCAACCGCTTTCGACGTGGAATCCCACAACTTTGCTGCCGGATTCAGCAACTGCTCACGGACTTTGCGCCGCATGACCTTGCCCAGCTGATTACGCGGCATGGTGGAGATGAACGCGATCTGGCGCGGCAATGCGTAGTGCGAAATCGACCGCTCTGCCCATTCGCGGACCTGATCCAGCGAAATCAGGGGAGCGCCCTCGTCCATGATCAGCGCAGCGGTCACTTCCTCGGTCTCATCGCCCTTCGGCAGACCGACAACGGCCACGTCCTTCACCCCCGGCATGGAACGAATCGCGTCCTCGACCTGCGAGGGATACACGTTGAAGCCGCCGGACAAAATGAGTTCCTTGCGGCGGTCCGCGAGCGTGATGAAGCCGTCATCGTTGACACCGATATCGCCTGTGCGAAGCCAGCCGTCCTGTGTGAAGACTTTTGCGGTTTCATCGGGAGCATCCAGGTAGCCTTCAAAGACTTGCGGACCGCGCACGATGATCTCGCCTGGCTCGCCATCGTCGACATCACGCGTGGGATCCTCAAGGTCGACCAGGCGCAGCTCGGTGGAAGCGAAGGGGATGCCTAGAGTTCCGTGTCGCCTGCCTGGTCCCAGAGGTGATCCGCAGATGACAGGAGAGGTCTCAGACAAGCCATAGCCCTCCAGGATAATGCCGCCGGTATATTCTTCCCATTCGTCGGCGAATGCGGTGGACAACGGCATCGCTCCGGAGACCGAATACCGGATGCTGTCGAGCGGCGTATGCGTCTTTTGTGCTTCCTTCAGGATCCTCTCAAACATCGCGGGAACACCGACAAAGAAGGTGACGGCACGACGACGATGCGCAGCAACAGCCATTGCCGCATCGAAAGTCGGCATCAGTACCTGCGTCGCCGCCTTCCTGACGGAAGCACACAGGAAGAACGTCAACCCGAATGCGTGGAAGTAGGGAAGCAGGGAGAAAAACGTTTCCGCTCCTTCGTGCAGCTTCCACACCCAGAACAGGTTCTGATTGACGTTGGCGCCGATGTTGGTGTGAGTGAGCGGAACCGACTTCGGAATACCGTTGGTGCCGCCCGTGTGCAAGATAACGGCTCGATCTGAGCCAGTTGGATGCGGATAATCGCGACGAATACTGTGAGCAGCGGCCACTGCATGATCCCAGGAACGCGTCGAATCAGGAACCTCACCACGCATCTTGTCATGCATCTGCTTCGCCTTGGCGACCGGCAACTTCAGTGCGAGGCGCTGAATGGTGGGAAGGCCGGCTGCGATATTGACGGTGAAAACCTTCTCGATGTCAATCGACCCGTCAGTGGGGTAGGAGCCGACGCATTTTTCCCACACAATGGCGACCTTGGCGTGGTGACGCTTGAGCTGGCCTTCAATTTCGTGGGCGGGTGCGAGCGGATTATGCTCAGCCGCTACGGCTCCGATCCTCATGCAGGCATAGAACGCAACAAAAGCCTGCGGGCAGTTCGGCAGTGCGATGGCGACCACGTCGCCCTTTCGCACGCCAGCATCCACCAGCACCTGGGCGGCACGCAGCACCTGAGCGAGGACTTCCCGATAGGTCGTGGTCGCACCCATGTAATCCAACGCCACATGCGACGGGTACAGTCGGGCAGTCGTATTGAGCAGTTCGAACAGTGGCGTGTCCGGGATCGGAATTTCATACGGACATCCCGGCTCATAGTGGGCGTGTGCCTGCTCGACGATACTCATAGCGCAATCTCCTCACCGATACGGTTCGATGCTATCGCACCGCCAACACTGCCTCCCAATCGAGGCGCTTGCCGTCACACTTCCGGTGCAGCGAATGTATCGCACTTCTCCAGCGAGCCGTTTTGCACGCCAGTTTCAAGCCAGCGTTGTCGCTGTTCAGCTGACCCATGTGTCCAGCTTTCAGGATTGGTCGTGCCCTGCGCCTGCTCCTGAATACGGTCATCACCAATGGCTTCGGCAGTCTGCCATGCCTGCGCCAGTTCCTCAGAAGTCGGCTCTTTCAGGAATGCCTCGCCTGATTCGGGATCCTTGGTCTGTGAGGCCCAATGCATCCACACGCCGGCGTAGCAGTCTGCCTGCAGTTCAAGACGCACTGCATCACTTTGCTCACCGGTCTCCTGGCTGCGATGTTCGGCAAAGATGCCGCGAAGATGCTGGATGTGATGGCCCCATTCATGAGCGACCACATACTCCTGAGCCAAAGGTGCGTTGGCAGCACCGAGCTGCGATTCCATCTGCTGGAAGAAACCCAGGTCCAGGTTCACTGACGCATCTGAGGGGCAGTAGAAAGGACCGACCTGTGAAGAGGCCGTACCACACGCTGTGTTCACCGCCTGCTCGAAGAGCTGGAAGCTGGGCGGCTGGTAGTCCATTCCGGCCTGCTCGGGCAACTGAGTCTGCCAAACTACGTCCAGTGAATCAGCGGTCGTCACCATGCGGCATTCGACGTACTGATTGGCATCTGCACCAGTTTGGCAGTGTTCCAGAGACGATCCGGACTGTTCTTCCACGCTGGGCTGCGCCCCTCCGGCCAGGCCGGTCAGGTCGATTCCCGTCAGACGTGACAGCAGGAACAGGCCGATCAGTACGGCAACGGATCCACCACCGATGGCAACGCCACGTCCGCCGCGGCTGGTACGCACTCGTCCAGAATTAGACTGGACCCCCTCGTTAAAACTCATATCGCAAGAGTAGCCCCTAGCGTTGGTCAGCGTGATGATAGCGTCCGAGCATTTCATCACGGAAAGCATCGAAGTCACCTGACTGGATGCTTCCGCGGATCGCATCGACCAGGTGCACAGTGAACCACTCATTGTGAATTGTCGCCAACGTGGACGCAAGGATCTCCCTGGCCTTGAACAGGTGACGCACGTAGGCGCGGGTGTAGTGCTGACACGTGTAGCACCCGCATCCATCGACCAGGGGAGTGAAGTCGTCAGCAAAGCGCGCATTCGTCACGTTAAAGCGCCCGTCCGGGGTGTAGATCGCGGCATTTCGCGCTACGCGCGACGGATTCACGCAGTCGAACGTGTCCGCCCCAGCTTCCACTCCGGCAAACAGGTCATCCGGTTCGGAAATTCCCAGCAGGTGACGAGGACGATCGTCGGGCAGCTCCTCGCATACCCACGACACAATGCGCCCCAGATTCTCTTTCTCGAGGGCGCCTCCCACTCCGAACCCGTCAAAGGTGCGGCCATCGACTTCCATCTGCGCCAGGGTGCGCGCAGCACAGCGACGCAGATCCTCATACTGTGCGCCCTGGACAACGCCGAAGAGCTGCTGGTAAGGATGATCCGCGCGCTCGTGGGTCAAACGTTCATGTTCAGCAAGGCAACGCCGCGCCCACTCATGCGTACGCTCCAGGGATTCCTCCTGATACCAACGCGGATGCAGCAGCGAGGTCAACTCGTCAAATGCGAACATGATGTCTGCACCCAGCTGATGCTGAATCTGCATCGACTTTTCCGGAGTAAAACGGTGATGGGAACCGTCAATGTGGCTTTGGAACACCACGCCGTCACTGTCGACCACTGCGCGCGAAGATTTCACGGCCTGGCGGAACATCCAGTCCTGCTCGGCGGCAGAAGCCTCCTTGTAGACTCCCGAAAACTCCTGCGTGAGCACTTTCTTAAAGCCAGCGCCCAGTGAGAGCACCTGGAAACCACCCGAGTCGGTGAATGTCGGGCCGTGCCAATTCATGAATGCGCCGAAGCCGCCGGCACGATCCACGATGTCGGATCCGGGCTGCAGGTACAGGTGGTAGGCGTTCGCGAGGACCGCCTGGCCGCCCAGATTCGCCACCATCTCGGGAACCAGTGCCTTGACGTTGGCTTTCGTGCCCACTGGAACAAATGCGGGGGTGTGGATCTGACCGTGAGGCGTGGTAATGACACCCGTGCGGGACAGTCCCATACCGCTGTCGTGACGGTATGTGACCTCGAAACCGACTCCTCCCTCGCTCACTGTGCCAGCTTGGCCGGGCTGGGGCGTGATTTCTGGGTGCGGGCGGGACGGGAGCGCGATCCACTGCGGCGCGTCAGTCATGCGTTACCTCACGTTCATGCGCGGCGTTGCGCTCTGGCTGTTCCCAGCGGCGCACCGCACCGATCACTGCGTAGGTCAGGGGCAGGAAAATGACCTCGACTCCCACCTTGTACAGGTATCCGACCACCACGTAGTTGACGAAGTCCCATCCGGGAATAATCCCGGCGAAGGCGATGGTGCAGAAAATCAGCGTGTCAGCCAGCTCGCCCACCATTGTCGAACCGATGAGTCGAACCCACAGGTTACGCTCACCCCACCGCTGGCGCATGCGCACCAGGACCCAGGAGTTCAGCAACTGCCCGACCAGATAGCCACACACCGATGCAGCCACGATGCGTGGCACGAAACCGAGCACGGCGACGAAAGCATCCTGATTCTCATACCCCGGGCCTACAGGGGCAGCCCCGACAACCAGGAAGGTCAGGGAGGCCAGGATGGAAACTGCAAAACCGGTGAGAATGACGCGCTTGGCCCGCGCAAAGCCATAAATCTCAGAGAGTAGATCGCCCAGGATGTAGGTCAGTGGGAACAAGACCGCGCCGCCATCGAAAACCAGCATGAGCGGGCCAATATGGATCCCGATCACTTTGGTTGCCACGATATTGGAGATCAGCAAGAATGCGACAAAACATATTGCGACGATGTCGTAGACGGATCGATGACGCTGGACGCGTGGTTGTGAAGAAGTACTCATGACGTGTTTCCGTACCTGGGTCTAAGGCCCGCTTTAGCGAGGCCTGCGCTGGCCGCGTGCACCGAAACGGTGTCCCGAGTGATGATCACCCGATCCGCTGCGGGGACGACGCACATGTCCTGCATCGGTGGCACGCGAACGCGGCCCGCCATCAACACGGATACGCAGCGTACGCCCGGCAACCTGGGCTTTACCGAGTTTTTCCATCTGATCGTCGGACAGGCTCGGGCCGATGTCCACCAGTGAGAATGTCGGGTAAATATCGATACGGCCCACATCAGAGCCTTTCAGATGAGCTTCGCCCGTGATTGCTCCAACAATGGATCCAGGTTTGACGCCATCTTTCTTGCCGACTTCGATGCGGTAGCGCGTCCCCATCGGGGCACGCTGTGGCTTGCCGCCGGCGCGCCGGCGGGCACCGTTCTTCCCACCCTTGAGCGGCTTCGAATCACGCCCGTTTTCAAAAGACGCAGACAGGAACTCACCGTTCTCATCGAGGACTTCCTCGCGGCGAATCTTGCCGTCGGAGCGGCGGTCCTTGTGATCGTGCGTGCCATTGTCATGGACAGTGCGCGCCAGCATTGCTGAGGCGATGATCAGTGGATCGCACGCGTGCTCATCTGCGAACTCGCGGATGAGCTGCTCGAACATGTCGAGTTGCCCGCGTTCAATACGCGTGGGCAACATGTCGAGGAAATGGCGCGAACGGAACTCGCTGACAGCCTGTGGCGTGGGGATGTGGACTTCCTCCATCGCAGTGCCCGTCAGTTTTTCGATACGACGCAGACGGTAGTGCTCGCGAGGAGTGAAGAACGACAGTGATTCGCCTTCGCGGCCGGCGCGCCCGGTGCGACCGATACGGTGGACGTAGGCTTCAGGTTCGCGTGGCACATCAAAATTGACGACCAGGCCGATCCGCTCCACGTCCAGGCCTCGGGCCGCCACATCGGTGGCAACCAGAACGTCCAAAGAACCGGACCGCAGACGCTCCACCATGCGCTCACGTTCCTGCTGTGCCACATCGCCGGAAATTCCGGCCGCGCGGAAACCTCGAGCCGTCAGATCCAGTGAAATCTCTTCAGCATCCAGTCGCGTGCGCACAAAGACGATGACGGCGTCGGCCGAGCGGGTCGACAAGACGCGGGCCAGCGCATTGTTCTTGTGTTTAAACGGCACAACCGCGTAGGTCTGGTGGATGGTGTCAACGGTCGACGACTCTTCCGACACCGCTATCTTCAACGGATCATGCAAGTGGGTTTGCGCCACTTTTTCAATCGCTGCCGGCATTGTGGCCGAAAAGAGTGCCGTGACGCGTTGGGTGGGAACTGTGGCGGCGATGGTCTCCACATCCTCGGCGAATCCCATGCGCAGCATTTCATCGGCTTCATCAAGGACGAGCATACGCACCGAGGACAGATCCAGCGCGCCCTTCTCGATCAGGTCGATCATGCGGCCAGGTGTGCCCACGACGATCTGCGCGCCATCCTTCAGCGCGCGAAGCTGCGGGCCGTATGCAGAGCCACCATAGACGGCGACAATGTTGATGCCGCGGTAGCTCGCCGCAAACTCTTCCATCGCATCGGCTGACTGCAGCGCCAGTTCGCGCGTCGGAGCCAGAACGACCGCCTGGACATCCTTTTCTTTCGGATCAATCAGCGTCAGCATCGGCAGTCCGAATGCCGCCGTCTTACCGGTGCCGGTCTGCGCGATGCCGACCACGTCACGCGCCTCAAGCAGTGCGGGAATCGCCTCAGCCTGAATGGGCGTGGGCGTCTCGAATCCCATCGCTGTGACCGTGTCCAGCAGGGGAGCGGGCAGACCGAGGTCAGCGAAGTTCACCTGATCGTCGGCGTCGTCATCCTCGTCGTCATTTCCATCGTAATCCTCGTCATCTTCGAGGTCGATGTCGTCCTGATCGACATCGTCGGCATGGTCATTGTCGTCAGTTCCATCGGCGAGGGCCTCGCTGTCAGCATCCGAATCCTGTGCAACGTCGTCCTCGTGAAACAGAACGTCATCGAGGCCGAGGGCATCGGATGTGGACATAGGGACAGAATCTTGTGAAGGCACGGTTTCCTCTTACTGTTGTGAACACAGGGCTCGCGGTTTCGAAAAATGCCACCAGGAACGCCTGGGGCTACAGGGCGCGACCCATTACACCAACAACACACATCGGCTCCTGGCCGATCACTATCACAGTGGGAAGCGCCTTGACGAGCTTTAACACTATTGCGTTTCGCGCTCATTTCCTAGCGTGAGCGGCGGTGAAATGCCTCACCGCGCCTGTTTTGAGCGGATTCTGGAGGAGGCGAACACCGCCAGCAGGCACACGCCCAGCGCGATTACGGGGGCTGGAACATACTGAATACCGCCCTCAAACGCCGGCATCCAGACGGCCAACACGACCGAAACGATTGCCAGTTCCACGGCGCCGCCCGCATTGTCAGCAATCTGGAGCCACGAGGAGGCCCGTCCGTGTTCAGACGGATCAATTGACCCGAGCGTGAGATCAGACAATGTTGAGTGCACCATTCCGATCCCCAGACCTGTAATACTCCACCCCACAAGGGCGACAACCGGCGGGAGCCCTTTCAACACCAGGAAACACACGGGAAGAACGCCGACCACCATGAGGCTCGCGCCCACCAGCGGCAGTCTTTCACGCGTTGCCTGAGTGTTGACGCGCGTGGGAATCGCTGAGCCTATCGCCCACGTGATTGAGCCAATCGTCACGGCGAGCGATGCATGACTTGCACTCCATAAGTGCACACGCTGGAGAACAAGCGGCAGGAAAACCTCCGCGCCAGACAGACCGCCCATGACCAGTGCGCGAGTGGCAATGATTGAGGCAATACCGGGGCGAAGAGTAAACGTGCCGTCGGGAACCAGGCGCTTCAATGTCATGGCACAGCCGGCCAGGCCGAGAACAGTCGCCGCAACGAGCGCCCATCCACTCAGCGTTCCTGCAAATTGCACCAGCACAACGGAGCCACCCGCTCCGGCCGCCAACGCGGCCAGATGACGCATCGAACCTTCGACTGCCCCCTGACGAGAAGGGAAACGCCGCAGCACGGGGACCATTGCCGCCAGGCCGACGGCAGCGATGAACGGCACTACGCCGAAGACCCATCGCCAGCCCCACGTGGCCGTGACCCATCCGGCAATCGCAGGACCGACCAGAGAGGGAAACACCCACGCCATCGAAAAGGCGGCGAAAAACGTGGGCCGATGTCGCGGTGACGCGATGGAGCCGACGAAAACATAGATCGGCACCATGACGAGGCCACCGCCCAGGCCCTGAATCATGCGTCCGATGACGAAGAGTGCGATATGCCCGGCGAATGTGCACAGCGCCAGCCCCACCACAAACAGTGCGGCACCCCACAGCAGCACCTTGCGCGGGCCGCGCGCATCACACAGAGGTCCGGCGATGACGGTGGAGGCAAGCTGCATGGCGATCGCCGCTCCGGACGCGACGGCGAACCACGTATCCGATCCCAGATCAGCCACAACATTCGGCATGATCGTCATAGCTGCCAGCGCTTCAAATGCTGCCAGGGTGATCAAGACGATGGAACCAGCCAGCAGAACTTTCTCATCGCGACTCCACCGCGCGACGGCGTCACCCTTGGTGATCTGAGCAGGCGTTTCGCGGTTGGTCTCCATGAGCCGTAGACTACCCTGTGTCACTCTGGATTGCTGCGCTGCCTGTTTCGCAGATGCGGCGACCAGTGAAGTCAATGAAAGGAAAACTGGTGTTACGCACACACACGATCTCTCAGATGGGGACCGACCTGGTCGGTCAGACAGTGACATTAACCGGGTGGGTTGACCGCCGCCGTGATCATGGAGGAGTGGTGTTCATTGACCTGAGAGATGCCAGCGGAATCGTGCAGGTTGTTGTCCGCGATGAATCCGTCGCCCATGAGCTGCGTTCAGAATACTGCCTGCGGGTAACCGGCGAAGTCAGCGCCCGTCCCGAAGGCAACGAGAATCCGGAACTGTCCACGGGGCAGGTTGAGATTCTGGGCGATGACATTGAGATTCTGAACACCTCGCCGGCTTTGCCTTTCCAGGTGTCGGCCCATGCCGAAGAATCCGGCAGCGTGGGCGAAGAGACACGTCTGCGCTACCGTTTTCTCGATCTGCGTCGCGCCCAGTTGCAGCATGCGATGCGTTTGCGCTCGCGCGTGTCGAGGGCGGCTCGCGAAGCCCTGTACGAACACGACTTCGTGGAAGTTGAAACACCGACATTGACGCGTTCCACCCCTGAAGGTGCCCGCGACTTCATCGTGCCGGCGCGCCTGTCTCCAGGCTGCTGGTACGCCTTGCCTCAGTCACCGCAGTTGTTCAAGCAGCTCCTCATGGTCGGTGGAATGGAACGCTACTTCCAGATTGCGCGCTGCTACCGAGATGAGGACTTCCGAGCTGACCGTCAGCCCGAATTCACTCAGCTTGATATTGAGATGAGCTTCGTCAGCCAGGACGACGTCATTGCCGTGTCCGAGGACGTGCTGCGAGCAGTGTGGGCTGAAATCGGTTACGACTTGAAGACTCCGATCCCACGCATGCCGTTCAACGAAGCAATGGCCAAATACGGCTCCGATAAGCCGGATCTGCGTTTCGGATGCGAACTGATCGACCTGACCGACTACTTCAAGGACACCCCGTTCCGCGTCTTCCAGAACCCGTATGTGGGTGCAATCGTGATGCCAGGCGGTGCTTCACAGCCTCGCCGCACCTTCGACAAGTGGCAGGAATGGGCCAAGGCTCGTGGAGCCAAGGGACTGGCCTACGTGACCATTGCCGAGGACGGAACACTGGGCGGTCCCGTAGCAAAGAACATTTCCGATCAGGAACGCGAAGGCCTGGTCGAGGCCACAGGAGCCAACCCCGGTGACTGCATCTTCTTCGGCGCCGGAAAGCCCACAGCAACCCGCGAACTGCTTGGCGCTGTGCGGCTGGAAGTGGGACGCCGCTGCAACCTGATTGACGAGGACGCATGGTCATTCGTGTGGATCGTCGACGCACCCCTGTTCAAACCGACCGGCGAAGCTGAAGCAGAAGGTGACGTGGCGCTGGGGCACTCCTCATGGACCGCTGTCCACCACGCGTTCACCATGCCGCAGGACGAATGGCGTGACAACTTCGAGGACGACCCGGAGCACGCGTTGTCCTACGCCTACGACATCGTGTGCAACGGCAACGAAATCGGTGGCGGCTCGATCCGTATTCACCGCGACGACATTCAGCAGCGCGTCTTCAACGTGATGGGAATTTCCGAGGAAGAAGCCGAATCGAAGTTCGGATTCCTCATGAGCGCACTGAAGTTCGGCGCACCGCCACACGGCGGCGTGGCATTTGGATGGGACCGCATCGTCTCGCTGCTCACGCATGCCGACTCGATCCGTGACGTCATCGCCTTCCCGAAGTCCGGTGGCGGATACGACCCGCTGACCGACGCGCCCGCGCCGATCACGCCGCGTCAGCGTAAGGAAGCAGGGGTCGATGCGAAACCGCGCAAGCGCGGTGAAACAGACCAGGATCAGAAGGCCGACAAAGCCGACAAGGCGGAGAAGGCCGAAAAGGTTGGCCAGGCTGACAAGTCGTGATCGTCAGTGCCATTTTGTCAGGGCGGCTCGGACACACATGTGTCGGGTCGCCCTCGGCTTTTACGACGCCAGGCGTTCAAACAGTCTGGCACGCCGCGCAAGATAGTCGCCCTCGCTGATCCATCCGGACGAAAAATCAACAGTGCGATCCGGATCCATGATGCGCAGCACCTCCTCGCGACCAATACGCTTGGCGGCGTCGTGGAACAGGACGAGGTCTTCGAAGGCAGCTCGGAGCATTTCGTAACGTAGCGAGTAATACACGCCGAGGTCGTCCGCCGGATACACGACGAATGGGTCGCCTGAGAAGAACGCTCCGCCGGCGCTGGAATCGGCGAACGGATTAATGGGACGCACCGACAGCTGCGAGTAGTAGAAGTCAAACGCCCAGTGCAGAAAACCGCGACTGTTCGCGCAGAACAGCTGCAGACCGAGCATGCGGTGACGAATTGGGCGCTGCGCAATGAAACGGTTGGCCACAGCGTTCGCCTGACCCACGCAGTAGTACACCCAGGATGGCTCGTAGCCAGCCTCACGGAAACGCGTCACCGCAGTGGTGGCCACGATCGGATGATCAACCAGGTCGATGTAATCCGGATCGGACAGTGCATCGCCCACCATCTGCCCTTCCAGCAGATCGATCACCTGCTTGCGCGCCGCCTGATAGCTGGAACGGTTGGTCTCATCAGGCTCGTCTGAAATATGCCACCAGATCGCATCACCGAGGTTGCGTCCACGGAAATAACCGATGAGGAATGGGATGAGCTGTTCGACAAACGCGAGGTACTTGGGCGAGGTTGCCTCCGTGTCCCATCCGAAACGCCGTTGTTCCCCCTCAGTTGTTTTCACGATGAACTGCGGACACGCGTGCGCACCCCACTGCGTGAACAGGTGTGGCAGTTCGAGGTAGCGGATACCCGCATCCAATGCCATATCAACCCACCGATCGAGACGCTCCGTGGCGAAGTGGTACGTCCCGTCATAGCTGATATCCAGTAACTGTGTCGCAGGCCTGTAGGTGCCGACCGCCGTGTCGAGTGGGGGAGACCAGATCGGGGTCAGCAAGCTGTTCACGCCCATCTGTGTAGCGGCCCGCACATGATTGGCGAGGGCGTGCCAATGCTGCTCGGACCACATGGGAACGTGAAAGTACGTGGCGAGGCAATCCGGATGCAGCCACTGGGTGTTGATGAAATCGCTGTCGTGGTGTGTCAGATCAACGCCTGTGACAGATACGGTTTGTTCGAACAGATTTGAATCGGCGTGGGTGACAGTTACGGTGATTGTGCCCGAAAATGCCGGCACACTCACCCATACGGCATTCCATCCCATATGGTGCGCCTGCAGCACAACAGTCGTCAGAGCACCGTCGACGCTCGCGTCCAGAGGGGTCAGCAGATCGGGCAGCAGGGATGGTTGGGTTGCCAGATACCCGTCATCTGCATCTGCCGGTGCTGGCAGGCCGGCCGCAACCAGGTCAACGTGACAGACCTGGACGGGCTCACCGTCCGTGCGAATGGTCAACGTCAATTCAGAGCGCGACCAGTACACGTCCTGGTGCTCGTGCCAGGCCACCTGGAAATTGATCGACTGACCGGTGCGCGTGACCAATGGATGCGTGAGCGAGTCGGGCTCCTCGCTGGGAAGCACCTTTGTCAGGTCGTCAACCAATCGGATATCGACGCGTGAAGTGGGGGCAGCCATCAAGATCCTTCCGCACGGTGTCAGTTGCCTTCCACTGTGCCATGAAGTTCTCGCCCGTGCCGCCTAACGACGCTGATCAATGGGCACTTTCTTTTTGGAAGAGACACGCGACAAGTTCCAGCGAAGAGGACAAAAATGAGGCACACTAGAGACATGGCTCACATTGAAATGCATCCGGAGAATCCACAAGCCCGCTTGGTCACTAAGACCGTTGACCTCCTCAAGGAGGGTGGCACCATCGCATTACCGACCGACTCGGGATATGCGATTGCCTGCACCCTGGGGAACAAGGAAGGGATGGATGTCATCCGGCAGATCAGAAAACTCGACGAGAAGCACAACTTCTCGTTGCTGTGTCATTCCTTTGCGCAGCTGGGTGAGCTTGTCATCGTCGACAACCACCAATTCCGCACGATTAAGGCGCTGACGCCCGGACCGTACACGTTCATTCTCCAAGGCACCAAGGTCGTGCCTCGTATGACGCTGAACAAGAAGAAGCACACAGTGGGCGTCCGGCTGCCAGATCATGTGATTACTCAAACGATTGTCGAAGCTCTGGGGGAGCCGCTTCTGTGCTCGACTTTGATCATGCCTGGCGAAGACGAGCCGTTGGTGGACGGACACGATGTTGACGACCGCATCGGCAACATGGTGGATCTTGTCATTGTTGGCCCGGTCGGTCTGGCCGAACCGACAACCGTCATCGATTACACCGACGGTACGGCAGTGATCGCCCGTAAGGGCGCTGGCGACACGTCACTATTTGAATAGAAGTTTCCTGTGCGCTCTCGCACTGTGGAATGGCACAGCGCGAGAGTACACGAATTTGGGAATTTTGCTCACAATCAGTATCCAAATTTCAGTTCCTTAGGTAGCATCCGGCATGGAGCTATATTCGAAGGAGCGATGTTGTGAGCGAACACGTCAGGCGAGAACCGCGCAGGACACGTGTGTGGATCCTGATCGCGGCATGCACTGCCGTGCTGGTTGCGCTGGTCGGTTCGGGGGCTGCCTACGCTGCCCACTACGATGAGCGGGCGCTTCCCCGTACATCTGTTGCCGCTATTCCAGTTTCAGGAATGACGCATGACGAGGTCGTTGCCGCTATCAACGAACGTGCGCAGAACATTCGTGTCACCGCCCGGGTTGACGGCAAAGAAACTGAGATCGCTCTGGCTGACGCCGGTATCCAGATCGACGCCGAAGCCACAGCGACCCTGGCTCTTGAATCGAGCCGTTCCTGGACAAGCCGCCTGCAGGGACTGTTCACATCCCGACAGATCCCGGTGGTGACCACAACGGATGAAGAGGCACTCAGCGCGATGGCGGAAACGCTTGCGCGTCAAGCGGGACCTGCTGCCGTCGATGCGTCCGCCCACTACGACGCCGACCGTGATGCATTCGTGGTTGATCCTGCCGAAAATGGCACAACGATTGACGCGCAAGCACTGACGACAGCTCTGATGGACGCTGCGACAACGCTGGGCGACACGGAAGTTGACCTGTCCTCGACGCAGTCGGAGCCGTCCGTAACCACAGAAGCCGCACAGCAGGCTGCCCAGCAGGCAGATGAAATGCTGGAGCCAGACGTTTCACTGACCGACACGATCGATTCCTTCACACCCTCGCGCGCCGACGTTGCCCAGTGGATTTCCTTCGAGAACACGGACAGCAAGCTCACCGCCCACTACTCCTCTGAAGCTGTTGGCTCGTGGGTATCAGCAACTGCCCAAGCCTCAAATGTGGAAGCCGACCCTACGATCAACAACGTCAATGCTGCAGGCGACGTGCTGGTAGAAGCATGGCCAGGTAAACCCGGCCTGAAAGCCAATAATGTCGCTGACCTGTCGAACGCGCTGATGAGTGCCCTCGACAATGGCGAAACGTATGAAGGCACGATCACCTATGACGACGTGCCGCAGGAAACGAAGACGCGCCCGATCGCCCCGGGTGCGGAGAATCTGCCGTATCCGGCTGCTGAGGGCGAAAAGTGGATCGATATTGATCTGACCAGGCTGACGGTCACCCCGTACATTGGCACGAAACAGGCTCACGAACCCATCAGCATTGTTCCCGGCTCACCTGGCCACGAAACGGTCACCGGTCTGTATCACGTCTACCTCAAGTATGAGAAGCAGGACATGGGGTGCACACCCGAGTGGCCATACTGCGCCAAGGACGTGCCGTGGGTGTCCTACTTCACGGGCTCGTACGCCATGCATGGCGCACCGTGGGTGAGTGAATTCGGATGGTCCGGACCGGGCGGTTCGCACGGATGCCTGAACATGCCCGTGTGGGGCGCAAAACTCATCTACGATTTCGACGAAATCGGCACCCCTGTCATGAGTCACTATTAAGCCGTATCCCTATGGATTTATTTGACAGTGAAGGCATTGACACCAATGGGGTACCCTCGTTCGACGAGCATGCGCCGCTCGCTGTGCGGATGCGCCCCACCTCGATTGACGAGGTTGTCGGGCAGAACCATCTGCTGACGGCGGGATCGCCCCTGCGACGCATGCTGTCAGCGGCAGCAGATTCTGGACCGCTCTCCTCCATGATCCTGTGGGGTCCGCCGGGAACCGGTAAAACGACCCTTGCCTACCTCGTGGCACGCGCCTCACATCGACATTTTGAAGAATTGTCCGCTGTTTCATCGGGAGTCAAGGACATTCGCGATGTCATCGCATCGGCACGCCGTCGCACCGCTGCCAGCGGCGAAGACACCATCTTGTTCGTTGATGAGGTCCACAGATTCTCCAAGTCCCAGCAGGACGCACTGCTTCCGGCTGTTGAAAACCGGTGGGTCACACTCGTGGCGGCGACAACCGAGAACCCGTCGTTCTCCGTCATTTCGCCACTGCTGTCACGTTCTTTGCTGTTGACGCTGCATCCACTCGACGAAGACGGGATTAGCGCATTGATTACCCGCTCCCTTGACGATGCTCGCGGACTGAAGAGTGAATTCACCATCGACGAGGCCGCTTTGGCTAGCCTCGTCCGACTGGCAGGAGCAGATGGCCGGAAGGCGTTGACACTGCTTGAAGCTGCAGCAGGTGCGGCGCGCGATGCGGACGATACGGTCATTGCTCAACACCACGTGGAAACCGCCGCAAACCAGGCGCTCGTGCGGTGGGATCAGGACCAGCACTATGACGTGGCTTCCGCGTTTATTAAGTCAATGCGCGGATCTGATGTCGATGCCGCCGTGCACTATTTGGCTCGGATGATCGAAGCGGGGGAGGACCCTCGCTTCATAGCCAGGCGCGTCATGATCTGTGCCTCTGAAGACGTGGGAATGGCGGCGCCGGAAATCCTCGGAATCTGCGTGGCAGCTGCTCAGGCAGTGGCGATGGTCGGCATGCCTGAGGCGCGTATTATCCTGGCACAGGCCGTGATCGCGGTGGCGACCGCCCCGAAATCCAATGCGTCCTATCTCGCGATCGATAAGGCGCTGGCCGACCTGCGCAGCGGGAAAGGCGGCCCGGTGCCTGCTCATCTGCGTGATGCCCATTACGCAGGTGCGAAGAAACTTGGGCACGGGGAAGGCTACCTGTATGCCCACGATGCGCCGCATTCTGTGGCCGCACAACAGTACTTACCGGATGATCTGCAAGGCACTCAGTACTACCGTCCAACTGAAAACGGAACTGAGGCAATGATCACGAAGCGGCTGACAGTGTTAAGGCAGCTGCTGTCCATGGGGTAAGCTATGAGGGTTGTCCACGACAACACCTGGGGTCTTAGCCGTTTGTGTTGACCCCATGTTCGGTTCAACGGGAGCCGGACATGACCCATGAAACAGGAAAGGAAACCGTTTTATGTCGACGAATCGTTCACGGAAGCAGGTGCGCCAGTCACGCGCACTCGGAATCGCGCTGACCCCGAAGGCTGTGCGTTACTTTGAGAAGCGCCCCTACGGCCCCGGCGAGCACGGCCGTACCCGGCGTCGCCAGGATTCCGACTACGCCGTTCGTCTGAAGGAAAAGCAGCGTCTGCGCGCACAGTACGGCATCCGCGAAGCTCAGATTCGCCGCATCTTCGAAGAAGCTCGCCGTCAGGACGGCCTGACCGGTGAAAACCTGGTTGAGCTGCTCGAAATGCGCATTGATGCTCTGGTTCTGCGTGCAGGATTTGCCCGCACCATCCAGCAGGCTCGCCAGGTGGTTGTCCACCGTCACATCATGGTGGACGGCAAGATCGTTGACCGCCCCTCTTTCCGCGTGAAGCCCGGACAGACGATCCAAGTCAAGCCAAAGTCGCAGACCACTGTTCCGTTCGAGATAGCCGCCTCCGGCGTGCACCGCGATGTGCTGCCGGCAGTTCCGGATTACCTCGACGTTGAGCTGGAACGTCTCAAGGCCACACTGGTGCGTCGCCCCAAGCGCGCTGAAGTCCCGGTGACCTGTGACGTGCAAATGGTCGTTGAGCACTACTCGCGCTGAGTATGAACGTGTGATGAGGACCCCGGGTGCCTGTGCGCCCCGGGGTCTTTATCGACACACCGTTCGAGGTCACCCTTCAGGTGCACCTCGCTTTCCCTCTATTTTTCCAATACGATGAGGACACATGCGCACCTCTGAGATTCGTTCCCGCTGGCTCGACTACTTCGCCGCACACGATCACGAAATTCGTCCATCAGTTTCCCTGATTTCTCCCGATCCATCGATTCTGTTCACGATCGCGGGGATGGTGCCGTTCATTCCGTATATCACCGGCGTTGAACCGCCGCCGTGGCCGCGCGTCGCATCGGTGCAAAAGTGTATCCGCACCAACGACATTGACAACGTTGGACGCACCACGCGCCACGGCACGTTCTTCCAGATGAACGGAAACTTCTCCTTCGGTGACTACTTCAAGGAAGGTGCGATCCACCTGGCGTGGGATCTGCTGACCGGCTCGGAAAAGGACGGCATGTACGGCCTGGACGGGGATCGACTGTGGACGACGCTGTGGGAGAATGATGACGAGTCCTACGACGTGCTGACCAAACAGATCGGTATGGATCCGCGCCACATCGTCAAGCTTCCACGCGAGGAAAACTTCTGGGATACAGGCCAGCCCGGACCGGCCGGTCCATGCTGTGAATGGCATTACGATCGCGGCCCCGAATACGGTCCCGAAGCTGTTGGCGGCACCGTTGACCCGGGCGGCGACCGCTACCTCGAACTGTGGAACCTCGTCTTTGACCAGTACATGCGTGGCGAAGGTAGCGGAAAGGACTATCCGCTGCTAGGCGAACTCGATGACAAGGCCATTGACACGGGTGCAGGTCTCGAACGCCTCGCATTCGTCCTGCAGGACAAGCCGAATATGTACGAAATTGACGAGGTTTACCCCGTCATCCAGGCCGTCGAAGAGATGTCCGGGCGCCACTACCATGACGATGCCGATGACGACGTTCGCATGCGCGTGGTGGCTGATCATATTCGCTCCGCGATGATGCTGATCCTCGATGGCGTGCGACCCGGAAACGATGGACGTGGATATGTTCTGCGGCGCCTGATGCGCCGAGCCATCCGGTCGATGCGTCTGCTGGGTGTCGATACATCCTCACTCCCGACGCTGATGCCGGTTTCACGTGACGCCATGGCGCCGTCGTACCCGGATCTGGTGACGAACTGGGATCTTGTCTCAGATGTTGCGTACGGTGAAGAAGAATCGTTCATGCACACCCTCACCTCGGGCACGACGATCCTGAACGCGGCAGTCAAGCAGGCCAGGGAAACGAGCCAGGAGGCGCATTCGACGGCCACCCTCAGCGGTGAAGACGCGTTTGCGCTGCATGACACTTACGGCTTCCCGATTGATCTGACCCTCGAGATGGCGGCCGAACAGGGCGTGAGCGTGGATGAACAGCGCTTCACGGAGCTGATGAACGAGCAGAAGCAGCGTGCTCGCCAGGATGCTCGCGCCAAGAAGACCGGACACGTTGATGTTCGCGTTTTCCACGAGATTGCACACGAGCTGGGCGGGCAGTCTCAGTTCCTCGGATATACCGACATGGCAGCCGACGCGCATGTGGCAGCAATTCTGGTGGATGGCCAGTCAGTGCCCGCAGCAACAGCTCCCGCACATGTTGAGGTCGTCCTCGACCAAACACCGTTCTACGCGGAGATGGGCGGTCAGCAACCCGACCACGGCACCATTCGCGTGGCAGAAGGCGGAGGAGTGGTCCGCATTGATGACGTGCAGGCTCCGATCAAGGGGCTGACGGTCCATCGCGGTGAACTGGTCGAAGGTACCATTTCTGTCGCTGCCGACGCGTGGGCGGAGATCGACACTGAACGCAGGCGCGCCATTGCGCGCGCACACACCGCCACTCACATGATTCATCGCGCTTTGCACCAGATCGTCTCGGACAACGCTACGCAGGCAGGATCGGAGAACTCGCCGTCACGTCTGCGCTTCGACTTCCGCCACAACAGTGCGCTGGAAGCCAGTCAGGTTGATGACATTGAATCCCTGGTCAACGATCGGCTGTCTGATGATCTGGCTGTGACGGATGAAGTGATGCCAATCGAACAGGCTCTGCAGACCGGAGCTATGGCGTTGTTCGGTGAAAAGTACGGTTCCGAAGTGCGTGTTGTGTCGATCGGCGGCGACTGGTCGAAGGAACTGTGCGCAGGTACTCACGTCCCCACAACCGGACATATCGGACGCATCGCGCTGTTGGGTGAATCATCCATCGGATCTGGTGTGCGCCGTATCGATGCACTGGTCGGATCTGGTGCCTACGGATTCCAGGCTCGCGAACATGCCCTTGTTTCGCAGCTGTCATCGCTGCTCGGAGGGCGCCCCGAAGATCTGCCCTCGCGCGTTGAACAGCTGATGGCGCGTGTGAAGAAAGCAGAGAAAGCGCTCGAGGAGGCCGAAACGCGCGGCGCGCTGGCACATGTCGACCAGCTCATCGCTGAGGCCACAATGCATAATGGCATTCGCGCCGTTGCCGCATCGGCCGGCCAGATGAGTTCTGCCGACAACGTGCGTTCCCTGGCGCTCGCCGTGCGCGACAAGATGGGCGAGGGTGAGCCCGCGGTGGTGGCACTGATCGGAGATATCGACTCCAAGCCGAGTATCGTTGTCGCAACCAACCAGAGTGCGCGTGAGCGCGGCGTCAAGGCTGGAATGCTCGTGCGCACTGCTGCGCAGGTTCTCGGTGGAGGTGGCGGTGGCCGTGATGACGTTGCCCAAGGTGGCGGTCGTGATCTGACGAATATGGATCAGGCCCTGTCAGCGATCACCGACTCGCTGAAGTAAACAGGGAAGGTAGACCTGGTGAGCATGCGAACGGGAGTACGTCTGGGACTGGACGTGGGGACCGTGCGCATCGGTGTGGCCAGGTCCGATGAACGCGGGATCGTGTGCCTGCCGGTGGAGACCGTTCATGTTCAACGGGATCATTCTGAAATCGATGATCTGTTGGACATCATCGATGAATACGATCCGATTGAGATCGTGGTCGGGCTGCCTCGGCACCTGAAGGGGACAGAGGGACAAAGTGCCCATATGGCCCGTAGCGTGGCCAACCGAATTGCGGCACGCTGGCGTGGCGGACGCATCTGTATGGTGGATGAACGCTTAACCTCCAATCAGGCTCACAGCAGGCTCCGGGACAGTAAAGTGGAAACTCACCGCCATCGGGAGATGGTGGACCAGGTCGCGGCTCAGATTATTCTGGAGCTAGCGCTGGAGAGCGAACGAATATCGGGGACTCCGCCAGGGCAGACCGTGTCTCTGGGAGATCCATCGTTGAGTAGTGGAAAGGCCGAACGTGACTGATTCAGACCCATTGCGGCCACCGTTCCCTTCACGAAGGGATCGTCACCGTCACCGGCAAACCTCGCAAGAATCCAGGACCTCTCAGCCCTCACAGCGTGTACCTCGCCCATCGTCAGGGGGCACTCCGGCAGGTGGTGTGGAACTACCGACGCGCGCGCAGCGCCGTGCACAACTCAGTGCCGAGGCGCGCCGCAATGCAGCTCGTCAGCAGCGCAAACGTCGAACTCGACGCAAAATTCGGACTTTTATCGTCATCATTGCCGTGCTGGCTGTTCTGGGCGGAGCGGCATATGTTGCCGTGTCTGCACTGAAGTCCACCGGAGTTGTGGCGGACCAAAGCGATGACTACCCAGGCCCCGGCTCAGGAAGCGTCGAAGTCACCATTAACAAAGGCGAGATCGGTTCCGATATTGGAGCTAAACTTGTCGAGGCCGACGTGGTGAAGTCAGTTGCAGCCTTTAACCGCGCGTTTGACGCAAATAAGGCGGCATCGGGCATCAAACCCGGCACGTACCAGCTGAAGAAACAGATGTCAGCTTCTGGTGCCGTGGCAGCGTTGCTGGATGAAACCAACCGTACGGAAAACACCGTGACTGTCACCCCAGGTTCGGTACTGAAGCAGACTCTCGATAAAATGCGTGAAGTGAGCGGCTTCAGTGACGAGGCGATTCAGGAAGCCATCAACAACCCTGAAGCACTGGGACTGCCTGCGCAGGCTCAGGGTAATCTCGAAGGCTGGCTTGAACCAGGTTCGTACGAGGTATCTCAGGACGATACGCCTGCTGACCTGCTCTCGGAGATGATTCAGGCGCGAGTCGACGCACTGGATCAGGCAGGAGTGCTCGAGGATCAGCGCCAGACCGTCCTGATTAAAGCTTCCATTGTGGAGCGCGAAATGCACCTGGAAAAGTACATGCCGATGGTGGCACGCGTCATTGAAAACCGCTTGAAGGACACTGAAGGTGAAACTCGTGGCCAGCTCAAGATGGATTCCACCGTCCTGTACGGTGTGGGCAAGTATGGCGGCGTTCCTACGAAGGATGACCTGGCCAACGACAACCCGTATAACACCTACCTGATCAAGGGACTGCCTCCGGGGCCCATCGCCTCGCCATCATCCACAGCAATTAACGCGGTCCTCAATCCTGAACCCGGTGACTGGCTTTATTTCGTCACCATCGACCTTGACACCGGTGAAACCCTGTTCGCGACGACGAACGAGGAACAGGAAAAGAACAAGGTAAAGTTCGATGAATATTGCGAAGCCAATCCCGGAAAGTGCTGACACGAGCCGCTGGGCGGCGGTCATTGGGTCGCCCGTGGCGCACTCGTTGTCACCCGTCCTGCACAGGACCGCATGGGACGATCTGGGGTGTGACCCACGGTGGGCCTACCGACGCATCGAATGCGACAGGGACGGCGTTGCATCCCTGATCCAGCAGTGGGATCCGAACTGTCTGGGACTGTCAGTGACCATGCCGTGTAAGCAGGTCATTGCCCCGCTCATGGATGTAGTTGATCCGCTGGCCAAAGCAGTGGGATCCATCAACACTGTCGTCCCGGCAGGCGGGGTACTGACCGGTCTGAACACGGATGTCGAAGGCATCGTGGAAGCTGTCAGGCGAGCGCGCACTGGACTCGAGCCGATTCGCAGCGCAACGATCCTGGGGGGCCGCGCAACTGCCTCATCCGCGCTGGCTGCGCTGAAGAGCATGCACGTTGATGATGTCCGTATCGTCGCGCGGCGCTTTTCGGGGCCAGGATCCGTTGTTATGGCAGAAAGCCGCCTGGGCGTGACCAGTACCCACATCATGTGGGATGACACTGAACGCGTCATCGCCAGCCTGGATGAAACTGATGTCGTGATCTCCACTATGCCCGCCGGCGTGTGTGACAACATTGCCGCACGTGTACGGCCACGATCCGAACAGACTCTGCTGGACGTGGTGTATGCACCGACTATCACACCACTCGTTCAGGCCTACCGTGACCGTGGGGCGCGCATTGCTCACGGCCTCGACATGCTGGTATTCCAGGGACTGGCGCAGGTGCGCGTGATGACCAGTCGAACACCCCGAGTCGAACCCGTCATGGATGCGGTGTATCGTGCAGCGGAAGTACCTCGAGCATCATGATCATGGGCAACGATGTTGGAGCGCTGTCACTGGCGCTGTCGCTTATGGTCTGGATCGCGATCGCCATGTGGCTGAACCGCGCAGGATGGCGCGTTCAGCGTCGCTACTTCACCACCATCAACATGAGGCCCATGAATCGCATGACGGTGGTATGGGTCTGTGCCCTCACCGGCATGGTCACCCTGCTTGCCGCGCATGCCTCACCGATGGCGCCCGCGATCGTCACTCTTGCGATGATCGGGCCTCTGAGCGCGTTCGTTGACGCCAAGACCCATAAGTTGCCCACGCGTTACACCCTCGTTCTTGCTGGGGGTGCCATCATCGGCATCGCGTCAGTCATTTTCTGCAGCGAGTACGCTCAACAGGTCAACGACACGTGGTGGATCTCCATGATCGGCGGAATGGTGATGTGGACTCTGCCCTTGTGGCTGTCAGCGAAGATTTCGCACGGAGCAGGCTACGGTGACGTCAAACTTGCGCCGGTGCTGGGTGCACTGACAGGTATCCCCGGATGGGCATGCACGTTGGGTGGTCTGGTCATCTGTTTTGTGGGAGCGGGCATCGCAGCGGTGTGGGCGATCATTGCGCTGGGAGCTCATGGCCGCACCCGCGTCGCTCTGGGCCCGTGGCTCATTGGCGGAGCAGCGCTGGCACTGGTCCTGTGGG
Organism: Actinomyces sp. HMSC065F12; assembly: GCF_001814535.1. NCBI lineage: Bacteria > Bacillati > Actinomycetota > Actinomycetes > Actinomycetales > Actinomycetaceae > Actinomyces > Actinomyces sp. HMSC065F12. Next base: position 234,526 of record NZ_KV817030.1, on the reverse strand, counting down.
AGATCATCCCGTCCTGGCAGATACCTGCGTGAGGCACACGGTAGTGGAATGAGATGCTTCGACGTCGCTCAATGTGACACACTCGGAGCATGCTCAGATGGATCACCGCTGGAGAATCACATGGCCCGGCTCTTGTCGCGACCCTGGATGGACTACCCGCCGGCATCACATGCACGACGCAGACCATCACGCAGGCATTGGCTCGCCGCCGCCTTGGATACGGACGAGGCGCACGTCAACGCTTCGAACAAGACGTCGTGCACATTCTGTCCGGTATTCGTCACGGCACCACCCTCGGATCTCCGATCGCCGTGACCATCGAGAACACAGAATGGCCCAAGTGGGAAACCGTCATGAGTGCGGATCCGGTGGATCCCGACGCATTGCTCGTCAATGCCGGAACCGGCGATGAGCGCGAAGTTGCCCGCAATAAACGCCTGACTCGGCCTCGTCCAGGACACGCTGATCTGCCAGGAATGCTGTCGTACGGCCACGAGGATGCCCGGAATATCCTCGAGCGCGCTTCTGCGCGCGAAACTGCCGCTCGGGTCGCTTTGGGAGCTATTGCCGAGGAATATTTGCGCCAGGTTGCCGGAATTGAACTGGTCAGCCACGTCGTTGCTGTCGGAGACCGCTATGTTGGCTCCACCACGCTTCCGACTCCGCGCGAAACCCAGGCCCTTGATAAGTCGCCCGTACGTACCCTGGATCCGCAGGCTGAACAGGAATTCACGGAGGCGATTGATAAGGCTCAAGGCAACGGTGACACGATCGGTGGTATTGCTGAAGTCATCGCCTACAACGTTCCGATCGGAATCGGCACGCATGTCAGTGCTGACCAACGCCTGGATACCCAGCTTGCCGGTGCGCTCATGTCCATCCAGTCCGTCAAGGCCGTCGAAATCGGTGACGGCTTCCTGCAGGCACGCATGCCTGGGTCAACCGCACATGATGAAATAGTTCATGCCGACGACGGCCACCTGACCCGAACTTCCAACCATGCGGGCGGCATTGAGGGCGGGACCAGCAACGGGCAGCCGATTATTGTGCGCGCAGGCTTCAAACCGATTTCCACGGTGCCGCACTCGTTGCGAACCGTGGATATGGCAACCGGTGAGGATGCGCAGGCACTGCATCAGCGCTCCGACACGTGTCAGGTTGTCCCCGGAGCAGTCATCGCGCAGGCGATGGTCGCCCTCGTCATGGCTCGGGCGCTTCAATCACATGCGGGCGGGAATTCACTGGAAGAATGCAGGCGCAATCTGCGAGCCTACTTGGCCGCTATCGAGACGCGCGCATGAGCGCGATCCCCGCACATCTGCCGATTTTCCTGGTCGGACTGCCGGGGGCAGGCAAGACCCGCGTCGCACGGCTGTTGTCTGAACGCCTCGGAGTGCCGTGCGAAGATACTGATGAGATTGTTGTGCGCACCCAGGGTCGTCCCGTCACTGATATCTTCAGGGACGAGGGCGAAGCAGCTTTCCGTGAATATGAACGTCAGGCGATCGAATTGGTCTTGAACCACCGTTCGGTGATCTCACTGGGCGGGGGAGCTGTGACCTCGCCTCAGGTGCGGCAACTGCTGAAAGGTCAGACCGTTGTTTTTATCGACGCGGACCACGATGAACTGGTGCGCCGGACCTCGGGCAAGAATCATCGTCCGCTCCTGGCAGGTGATGCCGATGCTGCTTTACGCAGACTACGCAGTGAACGCGCAGGCTACTACGATGAAGTGGCGACCATACGTGTGACCTCGGATTCAGGTCCAGTGGAGCGTGTTGTGGAGGACATCATGATGACGTTCAGTGACGTGACGACACTGACAGTGGACGGACCTGCTCCCTATGACGTCCTGATCGGACACTCGCTTGTGCCACAGGTGTTGACCCACTACGTTCCCGGCGGGTCACGCACCCTCATTGTGCACCCACCGGCAGTGGCCGAGTACGTCGACCAGATCGCTGACAACCTGACGCGCCAAGGTGTTGAGGTGGCCGTCATGGAACATCCAGATGGCGAAAGCGGAAAAACCTCTGCGGTCGCGGAAGTTGGGTGGCAGGCAGCAGCTGAAGCTCACATTGGCAGACGAGACACCGTGATTGGGATTGGCGGGGGAGCAACCACTGACCTGGCAGGTTTCATCGCCGCCACCTGGCTGCGCGGAGTGGACGTGATCCAGATCCCGACGACGCTCCTGGGCATGGTCGATGCAGCGGTGGGAGGCAAGACCGGTATCAATACGCCGGCCGGCAAGAACCTCGTGGGATCATTTCACACGCCGCGCGTTGTGATCGAGGACGTCGCGCTGCTGGACACGCTGCCGAGCCAGCAGATGCGCTCAGCGATGGGCGAGGTCATCAAGTGCGGTTTCATCGCAGACCGCGCGATCATTGACCTGATTCGTGACCACATCGAAGACACTGCTGTGCTGATCGATCCGCACGGACTCTACCTGCGAGAACTGGTGGAGCGTTCCGTTGCCGTCAAGGTGCGTGTTGTCAGTTCCGACCTCAAGGAATCCGGTATGCGCGAAATTCTTAACTATGGCCACACCCTCGCGCATGCCATTGAGCGGCAGGAAAACTTCACGTGGCGACATGGTGACGCTGTGGCCGTCGGCTGCATCTTTGCCGCCGAACTCGCCCACGCCCGCGGCATGCTCACTGACGAGGATGTCCAGCTTCACCGCGACCTGTTCAGCGCGTTTGACTTGCCTGTGTCCTACAGCGGTGCGCGCCTCGACGACCTTGTCCAGATCATGAAGCTGGATAAGAAAGTGCGCAACGGCGAACTCAGGTTCGTCCTTTTGGACGGTAGTGGCCATCCGGTTGTGCAGGTGGTTGATCCTGAGCAGCTGCGCATTCCAGCGAGCAAGGTAGGCATTCATGCTGACTGAGAGTGGACCGAGTGTCGTCCTTATTGGAGTGACAGGATCGGGTAAGACGACGGTGGGACGGCTCTTGGCTGACCGTCTGGGATTGCGTCTCATGGAGACAGACGACGTGGTCTCACGTGACCTGGATTTGTCCATCCACCAGCTGATTGTGAGCCGCGATCCGCGCCTGGAAGACGCGCAGCGGCGTACAGCTCTTCGTCTGCTCAGCCCAGACGGCCAGGCACGTGGTCAGATCGTCACCCTCAGCGCATCGTTGCCGACAGATGAAGGGGTGCGTGCCGCACTGCTCAAAGCACGCAGCAACGGCACAACCGTAGTGGAGCTGGCTGCCACCCCTGCAGAGATCGCACGCCGAGAGAATATGGGTGCCCCTCGGTCAGTCGCCCTGGGCGCTCCGCGCGCGATGATGACGCAGATGATGAAAGAACTGCGGGAATCATATGCGCCACTGGTTGACGTGAGTGTGAACACGGTTGGGGTCAGTCCCGCTGACGTGGTGAGGAATATTGCTCAATCGTTGTAAGATAGCGGGCGATTAGGTTTTGTCGAGAGTGAAGGAATGCACGTGGCTACTACAAATGATCTGAAGAACGGCCTGGTGATGGTGATTGACGGCCAGCTGTGGCAGGTTGTCGAATTCCAGCACGTCAAGCCCGGTAAAGGCCCTGCATTCGTTCGCACGAAGATCCGCAACGTGATGTCCGGCAAGACCGTCGACAAGACGTTCAACGCAGGCGTCAAGATCGAAACAGCCACTGTGGATCGCCGCGACATGACCTACCTGTACCAAGATGGCGATGACTACGTCTTCATGGATCAGGAAACCTACGAGCAGATCATGGTGCCGCGCGAAACTGTGGGCGACGCAGTGAACTACATGGTGGAAAACCAGGATGTCATCGTCTCCCAGCACGACGGCCAGGTTCTCTTCATTGACCTGCCGGCAACTGTGACACTGACTATTACGCACACCGAGCCCGGCCTTCAGGGTGACCGCTCCTCGGCAGGCACCAAGCCGGCGACGCTCGAAACCGGCTATGAAATCCAGGTTCCTCTGTACATGGAGGAAGGAAGCCGCATCAAGGTTGACACCCGCACCGGCACATACTCCGGACGAGTCACTGACTGACCGTGTCCGCTTTCGCTTTCACTGCCCGCACCAAGGCCCGCAAGCGCGCAGCCGACGTCATTTACGAGGCCGACCAACGCGGTATGGGTCGCAACCCGGAAGTTCTGCGCGACCTTCTGCGTGAGCGGCGTGTCGTTACCGCAGCGCAGACACCGCTACCGGAATACTCTCTGCAGATTATCGAGGGCGTGGCAGAGCGCCTGCACGACATCGATACATTGCTGCGTCAACACGCAAAAGTGCACGGTCTGGATCGGATGCCGGCCGTTGACCTGGCCGTGCTGCGCGTTGCAGTGTGGGAACTGCTTGTGAACGAGGACGACGTTCCTCCGCTGGTTGTCATTGACGAGGCGGTGTCGATCGTGAAGTCCATTTCGACTGATGATTCGCCTGCTTTTGTCAATGCCGTGCTCGATGCGATTCGGCGTGACCTCGAGACGCCATCGTGGACGCGTGAGCGCGTGATGGACGAGCCTGCACGTCCTGACGAGCCTGACCCGGACAGCGGCAGCGAAGCTGACACGCAGAATCCGAGCTTTGCTGATGTTGAAAAGCAGCATCCAAGCCTTGCGGATGTTGAAAATATGAATATGGATGAGCTTGACGAGCTCTTGTCGGACTACTGAGCCTGGAGGCCGCTTCCACTAAACGGGAGCGGCCTTCACGTATGTAATGTCACCTCGGCGCGCCCGCCGACAGACGCGCGAGTGCGGTACTCTAAAAACCGGAACGATCAACCTTTAAGGTCCGTCCTGTGAGGCGGGGAAGGGAGGTCCACTGTGGGCCAGTCATATCCACAATCAACCGAGCGAGATGCCCGGGGCAAAGAAGTCCTGGGAGGTGATGACATCGCTCGTTCCCTGACCCGAATCGCCTACGAGATCATCGAACGCAACAAGGGTGCACGTGGCCTTGTCATTGCGGGAATTCCTACACGCGGTGAATACCTCGCCCGCCGCCTCATTGAACGGATCAAGGAAGTCTCTGGCGAGCAAGCCGATCTGGCGATCATTGACACCACCATGTTCCGCGATGACCTCCATCGTCATCCCATCCGCACACCCCACCCGAGCAGTATCCCTGCCGGCGGGATCGATGCGCGCGTGGTTGTCCTCGTCGATGACGTGCTGTATACCGGACGCACGATCAAAGCGGCGCTGGATGCCCTTGGATCACTGGGACGTGCAGATTCTGTACAACTGGCCATCCTCGTCGATCGCGGACACCGTGAGCTGCCAATCCGCCCCGACTTTGTCGGCAAGAACCTGCCGACCTCGCGTGAGGAAACAGTCAAGATTCTCCTGACTGAAACCGATGGGAAAGACGCCGTCATTCTGGGAGGACACAGCTGATGACTTTCTCGCACCTGCTCAGTATTCGCGACCTGACCCGCGAAGATGCCATCGACATCCTCGACACTGCCGAAGCAATGGCGGCCACGCAGTCCCAGCGAGTCAAGAAATTGCCGACACTGTTGGGACGCACCGTCGTTGACCTGTTCTTCGAAGACTCCACGCGCACACGCTGGTCGTTTGAGACGGCTGCGAAACGCCTGTCCGCCGATGTCATCACCTTCCAGTCCAAAGGATCATCGGTCGCCAAAGGTGAAACCCTCAAAGATACGGCCTTGACGCTGCAGGCAATGGGCGCAGATGCCGTCGTGATCCGGCACCCCTCATCGGGCGCGGCTCACCGCCTCGCTCACGCGGGCTGGATCGACCTGCCCGTCATCAACGCAGGCGATGGCACTCACCAGCATCCCACCCAGGCGCTGCTCGATGCGATGACGCTGCGTCGCCACTTCAAGCGTGACGTGAGCGACCCGTCCGTCAACCCTGTTCCTGCGGGCACGGATCTGGCGGGCGCACGCGTGACAATCGTGGGCGATGTTCTGCATTCGCGTGTGGCGCGTTCCAACGTTGACCTGCTGAGCCTGCTGGGTGCGCACGTGACCCTGGTGGCACCGCCCACATTGCTGCCGATGGGTGTGGAGCAGTGGGCCTGCGACATTGACTACGATCTTGATCATGCGATCGACGAGGCTCCCGATGCGCTCATGATGTTGCGCGTCCAGCGTGAACGCATGAGCGGTGCCGGTGGAGGATTCTTCCCGTCACCGGGTGAATATCACGATGCCTACGGCCTGGACGTGCACCGCTATGCGCGTCTGAGCGACCACTGCATCATCATGCACCCCGGCCCCATGAACCGCGGCCTCGAAATCTGCGCAGAAGCGGCCGATTCGCCGCGATCCGTTGTTGTTGAACAAGTTGCCAATGGCGTGAGCGTCCGTATGGCGGCTCTGTACATGCTGCTTGCCCCGGAAGGAACCCACCGTGACTGATCACCCCACTCAACTGCTCATCACCGGACTCAACATCGAAGGAGACGGTCAGACCGACCTGCTCATCGAAGACGGAGTCATCATTGCCGAGGGCGACCAGGCTCGCGTCGATGGCGCCCACGCACACACGCTGGATGCAGACGGGCTCATTGCACTGCCCGGACTGGTAGACCTCCACACGCACCTGCGTCAGCCAGGCAAACAAGACGCCGAAACCGTCGAATCAGCCTCCCGCGCTGCGGCGGCAGGCGGCTTCACCTGCGTGCACGCCATGGCGAACACGTTACCCGTAGCCGACACAGCATCGGCAGTTGAACAGATCTGGTGGATGGGCCAGGAAATCGGATTGACCGAGGTACGCCCCGTCGGCGCCGTCACGAAAGCTCTTGAAGGCAAACACATGGCCGCACTGGGCGCGATGGCGAACTCGCGCGCTCAGGTTCGTGTCTTTTCAGATGACGGCAAGTGCGTGTCGGACCCGGTGCTCATGCGCCGCGCTCTCGAATACGTCAAGTCCTTTGGCGGAGTAGTCGCCCAGCACGCGCAGGATCCTGGACTGACCGAGGGCTCCCAGATGAATGAGTCAGAACTGTCCGGTGAGCTGGGCATGACCGGCTGGCCTGCAGTGGCAGAAGAGTCCGTGATTGCGCGCGATATTCTGCTGGCTCAGCACGTGGGATCTCGCCTGCATGTGTGTCACGTGTCGACCAAAGGATCGGTGGAACTGATCCGCTGGGGTAAGCGCATGGGTGTCAATGTGACAGCCGAAGCGACCCCGCACCACCTATTCCTGACGGAGGACCTGGCTGCCACCTACGATCCGATCTATAAAGTCAACCCGCCGCTGCGCTCACGAGAAGATGTGGACGCGGTGCGTGAAGGCCTGGCCGACGGCACGATTGACATCGTCGCAACGGATCATGCGCCGCACAACATGGAAGAAAAAGACTGCGAATGGCAAGCCGGCGCATTCGGCATGCTTGGACTGGAAACGGCGCTGCCCATCATTATCGAAACGATGGTGAAGCCCGGACTGATGGACTGGCACGACGTGGCCCGCGTCCTGTCACGCACCCCGGCGCGCATCGGCTTGGTTGACCATCAGGGGCTGTCTCTCACCGTCGGTAACCCCGCGAATATCACGCTGGTCGATCCGACCGTGCGTGTGCGCGTCAACCGCTCTGACTTGCATTCACGCTCCGTCAACACGCCGTATGACGGAATGGATGTCACAGGTCGGATCATTCATACGATCTTCAACGGGAAGGTCACCGTCCGTGACGGTGCTTTGGCGGCAGAAGGGACCGCACAATGACCACACACGATGATCTGGCCTTGCTCGTCCTCGAAGATGGGCGCATTTTCCGTGGACGTGCGTGGGGAGCGCGTGGCCGCACATTGGGTGAAGTCGTCTTCGCCACGTCAATGACGGGGTACCAGGAAACATTGACGGATCCGTCCTATCATCAGCAGATTGTCGTCATGACCAGCCCACATATCGGCAATACCGGCGTCAATTCGGAGGACTCCGAATCCTCACAGATCTGGGTCGCCGGATTCGTGGTGCGTGACCCGGCCCGTCGCGCGTCCAACTGGCGTGCCTCAGGAGAGTTGGAAGAAGAACTGATCCGCCAGGACATCGTCGGAATCGCAGATGTCGACACGCGAGCCATTACACGCCACATCCGCTCTCACGGTGCGATGCGCGGGGGGATCTTCTCCGGCACCGCGCTGCCTGCAGGTGCCGAGTACATGAGCGAGTATGTGTGTGAGTCACTGGTACGCATCGTGCAGGACCAGCCTCACATGGCCGGTTCATCGCTTTCACAGGCGGTGTCAACGTCGCACACGTACGTGGTGCCGGCAGCAGAAGACGGAGCCGACAATCACAAACGCGTCGTGGCAGTGGATCTGGGCATCAAATCACGTACACCCGAGCAGCTCGCGGCACGGGGTGTTGACGTCTACGTCGTGCCCCAGGACATCACCGCCGGTGAGATCCTCGAACTCGAACCTGACGGCGTATTCTTCTCCAACGGTCCGGGTGACCCCTCAACCGCCGAGCACCAGATTGGTGTGCTCCGCGCCATCTTGGACCAGGGGATTCCCTTCTTTGGCATCTGCTTTGGCCATCAGCTTTTCGGCCGAGCTCTGGGATTTGGCACTTACAAGCTGGAATTTGGTCACCGGGGGGTCAACCAGCCAGTGCGCGATGAGCGCAGCGGACGAGTGGAGATTACCTCCCACAACCACGGTTTCGCCGTGGACGTGCCAGTCGGTGAGCCGGTAGTTGCTCCCTTCGACAAGGGACGGTACGGACGAGTTGAGGTCAGCCACATTGACCTCAATGATCGAGTGGTGGAAGGCTTACGCGCCCTCGACATTCCAGCATTCTCCGTCCAGTTCCACCCCGAGGCGGCGGCCGGTCCCCACGATGGGGAACACCTCTTCGACCAGTTTCTTTCCATGCTGAGCCACGATAAGGAGGATGCTTCCGATGCCTCAGCGCACTGATCTGAAATCCGTCCTCGTCATTGGTTCAGGCCCGATCGTCATCGGTCAGGCATGCGAATTTGACTACTCCGGGACGCAGGCCTGCCGTGTCCTGAAAGAAGAGGGCCTGCGGGTCATCCTCGTTAACTCGAACCCCGCAACCATCATGACCGATCCGGCGATGGCGGATGCGACATATGTGGAACCGTTGACCTGCGAAGTGGTCACCTCCATCATTGAAAAGGAACGACCCGATGCGTTACTGCCCACCCTGGGTGGCCAGACCGCCCTCAACCTCGCCGTTGAACTGGCAGAAAAAGGCGTACTCGAGCATTACGGCGTTGAACTGATCGGCGCCTCCATCGAGGCGATCCAGGCTGGTGAAAACCGTGAGACGTTCAAGGAAATCGTGGCGCGCTGCGGAGCTGAAGTTGCACGCTCAACCATTGCGCACACGCTGGAAGATTGCCATGCTGCTGCCGAAGAGCTCGGCTATCCGCTGGTAGTGCGTCCCTCGTTCACCATGGGCGGTCTGGGTTCGGGTATTGCGTTCACACCCGACGACCTTGACCGCATCGCTGGCGCAGGCCTCGAAGCGTCCATGACCACCGAAGTTCTGCTGGAAGAGTCCATCCTGGGATGGAAAGAATACGAGCTGGAACTGATGCGCGACGCCGCCGATAACGTGGTGGTTGTCTGTTCGATTGAAAATGTTGACCCTGTGGGCGTGCATACCGGCGATTCGATCACGGTTGCTCCGGCTCTGACCCTGACCGACCGTGAACTCCAGCGGCTGCGCGATATTGCGATCGCCGTGATCCGTGAAGTCGGCGTGGATACGGGTGGCTGCAACATTCAGTTCGCTGTGCACCCGCAGAGCGGGCGCATCATCGTCATCGAGATGAATCCGCGCGTCTCACGCTCTTCAGCTCTGGCCTCCAAGGCAACCGGTTTCCCGATCGCGAAGATCGCGGCACGTTTGGCCACTGGCTTCACCCTCGATGAGATTCGCAACGACATTACAGGCTCCACGCCGGCCTCGTTTGAACCGACGTTGGACTACGTGGTGGTGAAGGTTCCACGATTCACTTTCGAGAAGTTCCCTGAAGCCGATGAGACGCTGACGACATCCATGAAGGCCGTGGGCGAAGCAATGGCGATTGGGCGCAACTTCACCGAAGCCCTCAATAAGGCGCTACGGTCCCTCGACAAGGCGGGCGTACAGTTCCACTGGGACGGCGCCGATCCGACACCGGCAGATGTCGAGGACCTGCTCACCCGCATCGCCACCCCGACCGAGCACCGATTCGTTCAGGTCCAACAAGCCCTGCGCGGGGGTGCAACCCTGGAACAGGTATGCGAAGCAACCGGCATTGACCCGTGGTTCATCGACCAGATCATGCTGATCAACGAGGTCGCCCGCAGCGTCAGGAACGCGCCGGCGCTGACTCCGGACGTGCTCACCGCGGCCAAGCGGCACGGCTTTTCGGATCGACAGATCGCGGTATTGCGTAGCCTGACCGAAGAAACTGTGCGCCAGGTTCGCCACGCCTTCAACATCCACCCGGTGTTCAAGACAGTCGACACGTGCGCAGCCGAATTCGCGGCACGCACCCCGTACCATTACTCCTCCTACGATGAGGAAACGGAAGTTACTCCACGCAGTCGCGAAGCAGTGATGATTCTGGGTGCTGGGCCGAACCGAATTGGTCAGGGTCTTGAGTTCGATTACTCGTGTGTGCACGCAGCATTCGCACTGCAGGATACCTACGACACGATTATGGTCAACTGCAACCCAGAGACTGTGTCGACCGATTATGACATCTCAGATCGTCTCTATTTCGAGCCGCTGACCCTGGAAGACGTCATTGAAATCTACCGGGCAGAATGCGAGGCTGGTCCCGTTAAGGGTGTGTTGGTCCAGCTGGGTGGACAAACGCCACTGTCACTGGCCTCCGACTTGGAAGCGGCAGGTGTGCCGATTCTGGGAACTACACCCTCGTCGATTGCGCTGGCGGAGGATCGCGAAGCCTTTGGTCATATTCTCAGCGAGGTGGAGCTGCCCGCACCTGCCCACGATATTGCGCACACGCCGGCGCAGGCTTTGGGTGTGGCGCAGGCGGTTGGATACCCGGTCCTGGTGCGCCCCTCGTTCGTGCTTGGCGGGCGCGGAATGGCGGTCATTAACGATGCGGACGCCCTGCGCGCCTACCTCGACCGCCCCGACATTGACGAGCTGTTCACCTCAGGTCCGCTCCTGATCGATCGGTTCCTTGACGACGCCATTGAAATTGACGTTGATGCGCTCTACGACGGCACCGAGTTGTTCATGGGCGCAGTGATGGAACACATCGAGGAAGCGGGCGTCCACTCGGGCGATTCGGCGTGTGTGCTGCCACCCATGTCACTGTCGGAGCGGGAAGTTGCCCGCATTACAGCTTCGACGGAAGCACTCGCCAGCCAGATCGGAGTGCGCGGCCTGATCAACGTCCAGTTCGCGCTCATGTCGAACGTTCTGTACGTGATCGAGGCCAACCCGCGTGCCTCGCGTACGGTGCCGTTTGCATCGAAGGCGACAGGCGTTCCGCTGGCGCAGGCGGCAGCCCGCATCCAGATCGGCGCATCGATCCGGCAGCTCGTCGACGAGGGTGTCCTGCCCGCTGTTGACTCTCGGATCATCAATATGAATGCTCCCATTGCCGTGAAGGAAGCGGTATTGCCGTTCTCACGATTCCGCCGCGCTGACGGCGGGGTAGTGGACACAATTCTGGGTCCGGAGATGCGGTCGACCGGTGAAGTGATGGGAATTGACTGGCGTTTCCCGGCAGCCTACGCCAAGTCTCAAACTGGCGCGTACGGCGAGTTGCCAACGGATGGCACAGTGTTTATTTCGGTTGCTGACGGTGATAAGCGTGCCATGATTCTGCCGGTCGTGCGTCTGGCTGAATTGGGTTTCCACATCTTGGCAACGGAAGGCACTGCCTCAGTTCTGAGGCGCAACGGCGTGGATGCGCACATTGTGCGCAAGGGTTCTGACGGTCCTGGCCCCGACGGGGAACCGACCATTATTGACCTGATTCGTGACGGATTTGTCGACATGGTGGTGAACACGCCCCAGCGTTCGGCGCATCGCCAGGATGGCTTCATGATTCGAGCAGGGGCAACCGCAAACAACCGCACGATCATCACGACGCTGCAGGCATTCAGTGCCGCTGTTCAGGCAATCGACGTGCGCTTGGGTGGCACATATGACGTGTGTTCACTTCAGCGATGGGATGAGTTGCGTGCGCATGGAAACGAGAGCGGTGAAGACAAGTGAGCACAGCAGGTTTTGGTGATCGTCTGTGGGATCTGATGCGCCAGCGAGGCCCGCTGTGTGTGGGCATTGATCCCCATCCGGCGCTGCTTGATCAGTGGGGGCTGGAACGCAGCGCGCAGGGTATGCGCGAATTTTCGATGCGGGTTGTTGATGCCCTGGGCGATCATGTTGCTGCCTTTAAACCCCAAAGTGCACTGTTCGAGCAGTACGGCTCTGCCGGCGTAGCTGTCCTGGAAGAAGTGATCGCCCGCTGCGGCGACACGGATGCGGTATGCATTGTGGATGCGAAGCGTGGTGACATCGGATCCACGATGGATGCGTATGCGGCAGCATATCTGGGGGAGGGGTCACCGCTTGCCGGCGATGCACTGACCGTCAGTCCGTATCTGGGTGTCGGAGCGCTGGCACCTGCCTACGAGCAGGCACAACAATCCGGACATGGTGTGTTCACACTGGCCCTGACATCGAATCCCGATGGTCACGGCATTCAGCATGCGACGGTGGACAATGCTCACAGCGTTGCAGGGCTTATCATCAGCGAGGTCAACACCCTCAACACAAAATGTGATTTCCAACACATTGGTCCGTTTGGTTTGGTGATTGGAGCAACGATTCAGTCGGCGTTAACCGACCTGCACATCAACATTGAGGATTTCACAGGTCCAATCCTGTCTCCAGGAGTTGGCGCGCAGGGTGCCGGATCGGAACAGGTCAGAGATGTTTTTGGACGTGCTGTCGATCGAGTGCTGGCGTCTTCGTCCAGGCAGATCTTACGCTGCGGTCCGGAAAAAGACCGTTTGGTTGGTGCCGTGAAGGAGATCTGTGACTCTTTGAGGTTCCAGTGACACGGAGTCGATGACACGCCTCGAATTCCCTCGTAAGTGGCGCTTTGGGGCCATACTTAAAGCGTGAGTAACACATGTCACAATTAAGGGAGGTGAGCGGCGTGGCACTACCTAAACTCACTCCGGAACAGCGATCAGCTGCACTGGAGAAAGCCACGCAGGCGAGGCGCAGGCGTGCTGAAATTAAAACCGCGCTGAAGTCTCGATCCATGACATTGAGTGAAGTTTTTGACTTAGCTGAGTCTGATGAGGCAGTCGCAAAGATGAAGGTGACGTCCCTACTGGAGTCTCTTCCGCGCGTTGGAACCAATACCGCTGCAAAGTTGATGGCAGACATCGGTATTGCGCCCACTCGGCGTGTGCGAGGTCTCGGACCTGTTCAACGGGAAGAATTACTCAAGAAATTCGGATGACGTGGCAAGATGGGGCTCATGAAACTTCATGAGCCCCGTCTTACTGTTCTGGTTGGGCCGACGGCGGTCGGTAAGGGAACCGTTGTGCACTCCCTCCTGAGCCGCCATCCCGAGATCGCACTGTCCGTATCAGCCACCACCCGTGCACCGCGCCCAGGTGAAATCAATGGCACGCACTACTTCTTTGTGAGCGACGACGAATTCGATCGCCTGGTCAATGACGGACAGATGCTCGAATGGGCATTGGTACACGGCGCACATCGATATGGCACTCCTCGCAAGCCGGTTGAACAATGGCTGTCAGAAGGAAAAAGCGTTCTGCTCGAAATTGACGTGGCAGGCGCACGACAGGTTCGTGCTTCCATGCCTCAAGCGCATTTCATCTTCCTGGCGCCTCCCTCGTGGGACGAACTGAAACGACGCCTCACTGAACGCGGCACCGAAACGCTCGAGGAGCAGGAGCGGCGCCTGACCACCGCGCGAGCCGAACTTGACGCAGCTCACGAATTCGACGCAATTGTGATCAATGACGACCTTGACCAGGCCGTGACGGACCTAGCCGTCTTGATGGGGCTGGAGTAGACTGGACAAGCTAATTAGCCAGATTTACATGAGAAGAGGTCCCATGTCCGGAATTGTTGCCCAGCCTGAAGGCATCACCAACCCGCCGATCGACGACCTTCTGAACCACGTCGACTCCAAGTATGCGCTGGTGATCTTCGCGGCAAAGCGCGCCCGGCAGATCAACACCTACCAGCTCCAACTCGAGCAGAACATGGTGCAGTTCGTCGGACCCGTAGTGGAAAGTGACCCCGACGATAAACCGCTGTCAATCGCACTACGCGAAATCAACGAAGGCAAGCTGACGCTCGAGTCTGCGCCTGAGGCCTAACCGTGAAGCCACTGGTCGTCGTCGGAGTTGGCGGCGGCATTGCTGCGTACAAGGTGACCCGCGTAGTACGCGAACTCCAGCACCACGATTATGCAGTGAGAGTCATCCCCACTCAGGCTGCCACCCACTTTGTCGGTGATACCACGTGGCATGCGCTCAGTGGGCAGGCCGTCACAACCAGCGTATTTGACGGTGGAGCAACCGAGCACGTCGAGATTGCCCGCCACGCGCAGGCCATTGTGATTGCACCTGCCACGGCAGATCTCATTGCACGCCTGGCAGCGGGCATGGCAAACGATCTGCTCACCACCGTTGTGCTGGCTGCGCATCGCGATACGCCTGTCATTCTGGCACCCGCCATGCACAGTGCGATGTGGACTAACGCCGCAACTCAGGACAACATCCAGACACTGCGCACGCGTGGCATGATCATTATCGAACCGGATGACGGTCCGCTGAGCTCAGGAGACAGCGGCACAGGCCGTCTGCCTGATCCGCTCATCATCACGGAACGCGTCCTTGAAGCTCTCGAGCCGCACGAGGGGGACCTTGCCGGACGCAGCGTCCTCATTACGGCTGGCGGTACCCAGGAACCGATCGATCCCGTCCGTTTTATTGGCAATCGCTCATCCGGCCGGCAAGGATGCGCATTGGCAGCTGAAGCGCGTCGACGCGGGGCAGACGTGACCCTGGTTGCCGCCAACATCGACGATCACCTGATTCCGCACGGAATTACCGTCATCCCGGCCCCGACAGCCGCTGAGATGTGTCAGGCAGTCACTGACCGCATCGCGACAACGGACATTGCGATCATGGCAGCTGCGGTGGCAGATTTCAGACCCATCCACGTTGCCGACGACAAGATCAAGAAAGATCCGTCGACTCAGGATGCGCCTGCCATCGAGCTTGAACGCACCACCGACATTCTGGCGTCGGTTGCCCACTCGCCCCAGCGTCCACCGGTGCTTGTCGGCTTTGCCGCCGAAACCGGCTCGCCTCAGGTTGTGCTCGAGCGTGGTGCCGACAAAGCTCGGCGAAAGGCAGCCGACCTGCTGGCTATTAACGCCGTAGGGAACGGACAGGGATTCGGTGACGTGGAATCTCAGGTCGTGCTGGTTGATCGCGAGGGACAGCCCGTGAAAACAGTCAGCGGATCGAAGGTAACAATTGCGGCCGGCATCATCGATGAGGTCGCACAGAGGATAGGTAAGATAACCCGGTGACATCGCTTCGACTTTTTACTTCAGAATCAGTAACTGAAGGTCATCCAGACAAAGTCTGTGACCGCATCGCGGATTCAATCCTTGATGCATTGCTCGAACAAGACCCACATGCACGTGCCGCGATCGAGGTTTTCGCCACCACCGGCCAGGTGCATGTCATGGGTGAAGTAACCACGGACCGCGCCTACGTGGAAATTCCGCAGATCGTTCGCGAGGAAATCTGCCGCATCGGATACACCTCGTCGCGAATTGGATTCGACGGCGCCTCTTGCGGTGTCTCCGTGTCGATCGGCCAGCAGAGCCCGGACATTGCCGGGGGAGTGGAACGTTCTCTTGAAGCACGTGAAGGGGCTGATACAGCTGACCCTCGCGAACTTCAGGGCGCCGGCGACCAAGGCCTCATGTTCGGATATGCATCCGATGAGACACCGGATCTGATGCCTGCCCCGATCTGGACGGCACACAAGCTGTCTCATCGCCTCGCACAGGTTCGACACGACGGCACCATCGACGGTCTGCGCCCTGATGGCAAGACGCAGGTGACCTTCGGATACGACGAGAACCACACGCCCGTCAGTATCGAGACGATCGTTGTGTCCACCCAGCACGACGAGGCACTCACATTGGCAGACCTGACTCGGCAAGTGCGCCGCCATGTCATCGAACCAGTGCTGGACGAATCAGGTCTCAACGTGTCCTGGAAAGACGCCGAAATCCTCGTGAATCCATCGGGACGGTTCGTGTACGGCGGACCAGCTGCCGACGCAGGCCTGACTGGACGCAAGATCATCGTCGATACTTACGGCGGAATGGCGCGGCACGGAGGTGGCGCGTTCTCAGGTAAGGATCCATCGAAAGTTGACCGCTCAGCTTCCTACACGCTGCGCTGGATTGCCAAGCACATCGTTGCAACAGGCATCGCGAAACGCTGCGAAGTTCAGGTGGCTTACGCCATCGGCCGCGCACACCCGGTAGGTCTGTACGTCGACACCTTCGATACGGGGCAGGTAGACGATGCGACCATCGCGCGCGCAATCACCGACGTGTTCGACCTGCGCCCAGCAGGTATGATCGAGGACCTCGATCTCTTGCGCCCGATCTACAAGGAGACCTCAGTGTACGGCCACTTCGGGCGACCGGGATTCCCGTGGGAAGACGTGACCCGCATAGAGGATCTGCGCGCAGCACTGAAAGGCTAAGACTATGGCGGACCAGGACGATTTCGATCTCGACCATGCTCCCTCGCGTGCGTGGATGATGCGAAGCGCCGTGGTGCTGGCCATTATGTCGGCTCTAGCCCTGATCGCCTCATTCGTCCTGTCCGTGGAAGCCTGGATCCTTGCAGGTGACCAGAACAGCCGCTTCGGATGCGATGTCAGCGATGCACTGTCATGCTCGGCAGTCGCATTGACACCGCAGGCCCGCGTCCTGGGATTCCCCAACGCATTTTTCGGAATCGCCTTTGGCGCAGCTGTGTTCACTATCGCATGCGCCCTTCTCAGCGGCTCGCGCCTGTCACGTCTGTTCCTCATCGGCGCGGAAGTCCTCGCCGCCGGCGGTCTGGCCAGCGCACTATGGCTGTTCTACCAGTCCTACGTTGTCATCCAGGTATTGTGCCCGTGGTGCCTGGTGGTGTTCGTGTCATCACTGCTGATCTTCGCCACCATGACGCGTATCTGCCTGGTCCGCGAAACGCTGCCCTCAAGTGCCAGCATTCGCTCCCTCATAGCCTCGGGCACGGACTGGTGGATCACGGGCGGTATCCTTGTCATCATCGCCGCACTGATCGTCCTTAAGTACGGCCCGGAGCTCATTGCGTGAGACGCAATGGAGTCATACCTGCCGGGCTTCGAACCACCGCCACGTGAGGATTTCCGTGACCCACTGACTGTCGCGCACGTTCTGGTCGACGTCGACTTGGCGCACCTCGATCATCCGCTTGACTACGCCGTCCCACCCGAACTTGACTCTGCAGTAACTGTCGGTTGCACCGTGCGCGTTGCATTGGCCGGTACACGCCAACGAGGGTGGGTTGTGGGTCGGGAGACCGTACCGCAGCACCGCGCCCTGTCACCCATCCAGTCCGTTGTTTCACGCACTCCGGTGCTCAACGAATCCACGCTGACACTGGCGCGCTACATTGCGCATAAACATCTGGCGACCACCTCACAGGTGCTCTCACTGGCGATCCCGGCGCGGCATGCACGCAGTGAAAAAAACGTCCTCGCTGCACACCGAGACTGCGCGGCGCCCTCGCCAATCTCAATGGATACGGAATTCCTGTCGTGGTACGAGGGGGACCCGACTGCGCCAGGGCGGATCGTCTGGCAGGTCGTGCCTCATGACTGGATACGCCAGCTGGCAACCGTTGTGGCAATCCGCTCGGCGCGCGCCCCTGTCATCGTGGTGGCCGCCACGCGTGAACAGGTGGATCGAATCGCTGCGCAGATCGCCCTGATCGTCGGTACCGACTGTGTTGAGACGGTCGGGTCGGATGATTCGGCAGCTCATCGATTTGCCGTTCATCTGCGCGCACTAGCCGGAGAACTGACCATCCTGGTGGGAACACGATCAGCTGTGTGGACACCAGTGAAGGATCTGGGAGCAATCATCGTGTGGGATGACGGTGATGACCGTTTAACCGAGGAGCGGTCTCCACGCGCAAGCGCGCTCGATGTTGCGATCGCGCGCGCCCACCTGGAAGGGGTCGACCTGCTCAGCGCAAGCCTGGCACGGTCGGTGAAATCGCATATGCTGGTCAATTCCTCATGGGCAGTGCCGCTCACACCGCTGCGCCACGCGCTGCGCGAACATGCGCCGCGCGTACGTGTCCTCGATGACTTTGACGCGGCCAGGGAAGGCCCATCGGCAGGTAATATTCCGACCAGCGTACAGCGCTTTATCCGGGAAAGTGCGCAGAGCGGGCATGTCCTGATTCAGGTGCCACGACGCGGCTATGTGCCGGTTATTGCTTGCGCACAGTGTCATCGGACGGCGCGATGTCAAAGATGCCACGGCCCATTGGCGATGCGAGGCGATCGCCAGATTGTGTGCCAATGGTGTCAGTGGGATGCGTCGGCGTTCACGTGCCCGCATTGCGCAGCGCACGCGGTGCGCGCACGCCAGATCGGCTCTGAACGCACGGCAGAGGAACTGGCTCGAGCTTTACCGGGATTGCCACTAGTGGTCTCTTCTGCAGACCATCGGATCGACACACTGCGTCCGACGGATTCACGAATCGTGGTGGCAACACCCGGCGCAGAACCTACCCTCGATGGCGGTTATGAGGCAGCCGTTATCCTCGATGCCGATACAACAGCCGCACGCCCTGAACTGTGGGCATACGAGGAAGCCATGCGCCGCTGGTTCGGAGCATTGTCACGTGTAGCGCCCGCACACCCTGCCATCGTTGTCGGTCTGTCAGATCCGACACTGGGTCAGGCCCTCGTGCGGTGGGATCCGGTCAGAGTTGCTGCCGATCAGCTGGCAGAACGTCGTTCTGTAGGATTCTTCCCCTTTACGACAATCGTTGCCCTCGACGGGCCTGCACCTGACGTTCACGCGATTGTGGCAAGTCTTTCAGATGCGGAGCTGCTCGGCACAGTTCCGATCGAACAGGCGCCCACACGTCGTGCAGCTGATAGTGCCCAGCTCTCCCTCGCTATGCCGGAACATGAGCCCGACCAGCACATCCGCACTCTTGTTCGCACGCCGATTTCGCACACAAATACGCTGCTTGACCAGCTGACACAGGTGCGGCAGCACCGCTCAGCCCACAAGCTGGCACCTGTGAGAATGGAAGTCAATCCTCCCGAGTTGTTCTGACACCGCTTAGACTCGATAGGTGATTTCTGTGCAGGACTTTTCGCTTCGGATCGGTGCACGCGTACTGATCTCGAACGCCACCTTCAGGATTGACCGCGGGATGCGTATCGGTTTGGTTGGCAGAAACGGTGCCGGCAAGACCACTATGATGCGCCTCTTAGCAGGGGAGAGCGATCACGGTGCCGCTGAGTTTACTGGGCACGTGCGTCGCAGCGGCACCATCGGATACCTGGCACAGGACACCCATATTGGCGACCAGAAGATGACGGGGCGTGAGCGCATCATCTCCGTTCGAGGTATCGACACCCTCATAGAGAAGATCCGCAAAGCTGAGCATGAAATGTCCACCCTGGAAGGGGAGCGCCAACAGCGGGCGATGGAGCGTTACGTCAAGCTCGACCAGCGTTTCACGAATGCCGGAGGGTGGGCTGCCAATGCTCAGGCATCGCAGATCGCTCATTCACTGGGATTAGACGATCGCGTGTTGGAGCAAAGCCTCGACACGTTGTCCGGTGGTCAGCGACGCCGCGTCGAACTGGCTCGGGTGCTTTTCTCAGAGGCTGATATTTTGCTGCTGGATGAGCCGACCAACCACCTTGATCACGATTCAATCCTGTGGCTGCGCGATTGGCTGCGCGCATACTCCGGCGGATTCATGGTGATCAGCCACGACGTCAAATTGCTGGATGACACGGTCAACTCCGTGTTCTATCTGGACGCGAACCGCACGGCACTGGATGTCTACCACCTCGGATGGTCTGCCTACCTGCGTCAACGCGACGAGGATGAACGCCGTCACCGCCGCGAACGCGCCAACGCGCTCAAGAAAGCTGAACAGCTGCGTGCGCAGGGCGAAAAGATGCGCGCGAAGGCAACGAAGGCTGTTGCGGCACAGCAGATGCTGCGCCGCGCCGATGAACTGGTTGAGCAGGCTGGTCAGGAAATCCAGCATGAAAAGGTTGCGCGTTTGCGTTTCCCCGAACCTGCGCCATGCGGACGCGTGCCACTGTCAGGAGAGGGCCTGTCGAAATCCTACGGCTCGTTGGAAGTTTTCACTGGTGTGGATCTGGCAATTGACCGCGGCTCGCGTGTGGTGATCCTGGGTCTGAACGGTGCTGGTAAGACGACGCTGCTGCGCCTGCTGGCCGGCGTGGAAGAGCCTGATCTGGGGCAAGTCATCAGTGGGCATGGCCTCAAACTTGGCTACTACGCCCAGGAACACGACTTCCTGGACATGGACGCCACAGTGTATGACAACATGGCGCACGCAGCTCCTGACCTGGACACCACGCACGTTCGCAACGTGCTGGGGCAGTTCCTGTTTGGCGAGGACGACATCGATAAGCCGGCGCGCGTACTATCCGGCGGAGAGAAGACGCGCCTGGCCCTTGCGACGCTGGTCGTCTCTGCAGCAAATGTGCTGCTGTTGGATGAGCCGACGAACAACCTTGATCCAGCCTCTCGCGAGGAGATTCTCAACGCGCTGCGCACCTATGAGGGCGCCGTCGTCCTGGTCACGCACGATCCCGGCGCGGTCGAGGCGCTCAACCCGGACCGCGTGCTGGTGCTGCCTGACGCCGATGAGGATCTGTGGGATGAGTCGTACCTGGACCTAGTCACACTTACCTAGAAACTGCAGGTTAACGTGGTCGGACGCTAAGAGTCGACCTCGTTAATTGGGACGACACGGATGGGAAAATCGCGGTAGGCCAGGTATTGCTGGAGCGAGTCGCGATGATCACGACACGCCAGCCATGTCTTGGATCGGCCAGTGTGAATGGCCGGATTTGACCAGATGATCGCAACCTCAGCCGTACGGCTGCATCCGCGTGCTGAACACGCCAAATCCTCTGGCCCGGGTGCCAGTGCCATCCAATCCCTCCTCGATCCTCGCTATTGTAGATACTATGACGACACGAACGCTTATCCTGGTACGTCACGCTGCTGCCGGTTCGAGCAGCTCCGGTGACCGTCAAAGGCCGCTGACTCCAGAAGGTGTTGAGCAGGCTCGGCGACTGGGACGACGAGTCTCACGCCTGATTGACCACGTTGATCTGTCACTGACATCGCCCGCCGTGCGTACACAGGAAACGGCGGCGCAGCTCCACACGTCGATCGAGGTGCGCACCACCTCAGTTGATGACGAACTGTATCTGGCCGGCGCTGACAGTCTGCTCGACAAGGCGCGGAGCCTGCCCGCGTCAGTCACCTCAGTCATGATGGTCGGCCACGAGCCAGCTATTTCAGCAATGGCGGCATCGCTGGGGGCACGCCGATCCTGTAAGGAAAAAGTCCGTTGGGGTGTTCCCACGGGTACCGCCGTCGTCCTCACTTTCGAGGGCAATTGGTCGCAGCTGGCCGAGAACTCGTGCGAAATGGAAGTTTTTCGCGAACCAGCGTGACGAAAGTGTGAAAACACTTACCTCAACGGTTCTCATACTGTGCACTAGGCGCCCGTACTGGGATCAGGGCGCTACACTATACGCGTACTAGACCATACCCAAGGGGAGAATTCATGTCCGGACACTCCAAGTGGGCAACCACAAAGCATAAGAAAGCAGCCATCGACGCCAAGCGTGGAAAACTCTTCGCCAGGCTCGTCAAGAACATTGAGGTGGCAGCCCGCACAGGTGGAGGAGATCCCGCAGGTAATCCCACGCTGTATGACGCCATCCAGAAGGCGAAGAAGAACTCCGTTCCGGCCGACAACATTGATCGCGCTGTCAAGCGTGGCTCCGGTGCAGAAGCCGGTGGCGCTGAGTACGAAACCATCATGTACGAAGGCTACGGTCCCGCAGGTGTTGCGATTCTGGTCGAATGTCTGACCGATAACCGCAACCGCGCGGCATCAGATGTACGCCTGGCATTTACCCGTTACGGTGGCAACTTGGCTGACCCCGGCTCGGTGTCCTACCTCTTCTCCCGTCGCGGAATCGTCGAGGTGCCGGAGGCCGACGGTGTGGATGAGGATTCCATCATGGAAGCCGTACTCGATGCAGGTGCCGAAGATGTCGCCCAGCAAGGAGACGTCTTCGTCATTTCCTGTGAGCCGACCGAGGTGGTCGCGGTGCGCACCGCGCTGCAGGATGCAGGAATTGACTACAACTCTGCTGAGGCGCAGTTCGTTGCCTCGACACAGGTGGAACTCGACGTTGAAGGTGCCACCAAGGTTATGCGTGTCGTGGACGCCCTCGAAGATTCTGATGACGTGCAGAACGTCTACCACAACATGTCACTGAGCGATGAAGTTCGCGCTCAACTCGAACAGGAGGAGGAATGAGCGAAAATCCCTCTGCTGCCACACCCACCGACGAAGGACGCCAGGTCGGAACTGACCGCGTCAAGCGTGGAATGGCGCAAATGCTCAAAGGCGGCGTCATTATGGACGTCGTCACCCCTGAGCAGGCGAAGGTTGCTGAAGACGCCGGTGCCGTGGCCGTCATGGCACTCGAACGCGTCCCCGCGGATATCCGCGCCCAGGGCGGCGTGGCCCGCATGTCAGACCCGGATCTGATCGACGGCATCATTGACGCCGTCTCCATCCCCGTCATGGCCAAAGCCCGCATCGGACACTTCGTGGAAGCGCAGGTGCTCCAGTCCCTCGGCGTCGATTACATTGACGAATCCGAGGTGCTGACCCCGGCTGACTACTCGCACCACATTGACAAGTGGAAGTTCACCGTGCCGTTCGTGTGCGGTGCGACCAACCTGGGTGAGGCTCTGCGCCGCATCAGTGAAGGCGCGGCCATGATCCGCTCCAAAGGCGAGGCCGGCACCGGTGACGTGTCGAACGCGACGACGCATATGCGCAAGATCCGTGACCAGATTCAGCACCTGACGTCGCTGCCAGAAGACGAGCTGTATGTGGCAGCGAAAGAACTGCAGGCACCGTATGAACTGGTCGCAGAGGTGGCACGAGAAGGCCGCCTGCCTGTCGTCCTGTTCACCGCCGGCGGCATCGCCACTCCTGCGGATGCCGCGATGATGATGCAGCTGGGTGCCGAGGGTGTCTTCGTTGGATCCGGTATCTTCAAGTCCGGTGATCCGGCTAAGCGCGCGAGCGCGATTGTGCGCGCAACAGCGGCTTACAACGATCCTGACACCATTGCGGAAGTCTCACGCGGACTGGGGGAAGCGATGGTCGGCATCAACGTCGACGATTTGCCGGTTGATCACCGCCTGGCTGAGCGCGGATGGTGACACCAGCGTGAGAACCATAGGCGTACTCGCGCTTCAAGGTGATATCTCAGAACATGTGCGGGCGCTGGAAGAATCCGGCGCCCGCGCTGTGTATGTGCGCCACCCTGACCAGTTGACACAGATCGACGGCCTGGTTATTCCCGGTGGGGAGTCAACCGCCATGTCTATCCTCATGCATGCCACAGGTATGGACGAAGGGCTGCATGGGGCTGTGGATCAGAAAATGCCGATGTGGGGGACTTGTGCCGGCATGATTATGCTGGCCAGCACTATTCTTGACGGGCGCAGCGACCAGATCGCATTGGGCGCAATGGACATGACTGTCAGACGTAACGCATTTGGCCGGCAGGTCGACTCCCATGAAGAAGACCTGGAGGTGGATGGATTTGACACGCCATTTCGGGCATTGTTCATTCGCGCTCCATGGGTCGATACGGTCGGAGAATCTGTTCGCGTCATGGCGCGTGCCGACAACAAAGCTGACGGGCCGATTGTCGCACTGCGTAACGAGCACTGCCTTGCGACATCATTCCACCCTGAAATTGGGGGAGACAACCGGATCCATTCTCTCTTCGTGCAGATGGTTGACCAATGCGCGTAATGGGGATTGACCCGGGCATCACCCGATGCGGAATCGGAGTGGTGGATGTTGATGCGTCACGCGCAGCGGCGCTGGTTCACGTCGGCGTGGCCAGAACCAAAACCAGTCTGGCCACCCATTTTCGCCTCGCATCCATTGCCCAGGAGATCCGGCACACCATTGAGACCTTTCAGCCTGAAGTGGTGGCCATTGAACGGGTTTTCGCACAGGACAACCTTCAGTCAGTAACCACCACAATGCAGGTGATGGGCGTGGCCATGTCATGTGTCGGGCAGGCACGTCTGCCAATGGCAGTCCATACACCGTCAGAAGTCAAAGCAGCGATCACCGGTTCTGGCACCGCCGGGAAAGCGCAGGTGCAGCACATGGTGGCTCGCATCCTCCGCCTCGATACTCCGCCGAAGCCAGCAGACGCGGCTGACGCCCTTGCAATTGCAATCTGTCACGCCTGGCGAGGCTCAGGCTTGCTCGGCGCGGGGGATGATTCTCAGATTACCGTGTCCCTGTCAGGCAAAGTCTCCTCCAAGGGCACCATGACACGGGCTCAGCAGATCTGGGCAGAAGCTCAGGCGACGCAACACCGCACGGGTGCGGTCGATCCGCGCTGGCATCGCCGCTAAGATGGAACAGATGTTCGTAGCGAGGGGGAATAACGGTGATCGCACTGCTGACTGGAACGGTTGAGCACATCGGCCTGGATGAAGTCACTGTGGTCAACGGTGGAATTGGATGGGCCGTCAAGGTCACTCCACCAACGGCGCACAGCCTGATCCGTGGCAATGAGGTCACGCTCCACATCGTCATGGATGTCAAGGAAGATGCGATCGCTTTGTTCGGCTTCCCGACGCGTGACGAGAAAGACGTGTTCACCGTGATCCGCACCGTCTCCGGAGTGGGACCGCGCATCGCCCTGGCGGCGTTGGCAGTTCTCACACCCGACCAGCTGCGCGACGCCCTCGCCCAAAAAGACAGCGCACAAATCAGGAAGATCCCCGGAGTGGGGCCAAAACTTGCTGATCGGATCGTCCTTGAAATTGGAAACAAGCTGGGGCCCGCTGCACACGCTGAAGATGTACCCAGCGAACCCGACAGTGATGAAGTGACCGAGGAAGTCACCGCTGCACTGGTACAGCTCGGCTGGACACAGGCGATTGCCCGAAAAGCAGTCAACTCACTTGCCGGGCAGGGGATGGGGGCATCCGACCTTCTGCGCGCATCACTGATCAAGCTGGGAGGCACCCGTGGATGAGATGGACGACGACCTGTCTCCGCGCATTGTCGCGCCAGATGCGACGGAACTGGAGCGCGCAGCTGAAGCTGCTCTCCGTCCGAAACACCTCAGCGAATTCGTGGGTCAGCCGCGCGTGCGCACACAGCTCGAACTGGTGTTGAAAGCAGCGATCGGTCGCTCTGTCACACCCGACCACGTGCTCCTGGCCGGACCGCCTGGACTGGGAAAGACAACCCTGGCGATGATCATTGCGCAGGAGATGGGATCCTCACTGCGCCTGACCTCCGGACCTGCGATCCAGCACGCTGGCGACCTCGCCGCGATCCTGTCTGGCCTGCAGGAAGGTGACATCCTCTTTATCGACGAGATTCACCGCCTGGCACGCACCGCTGAAGAAATGCTCTACCTGGCGATGGAAGACTTCCGTGTCGACGTGGTCGTTGGCAAAGGTCCGGGCGCCACGTCGATTCCGCTGACGCTGCCACCGTTTACAGTGGTGGGCGCGACCACGCGTGCCGGGCTGCTGCCTGCACCGCTGCGCGACCGCTTCGGCTTCACTGGGCACCTGGAGTTCTACGAGACAGAGGACCTGGTTCAGGTCATCAACCGGTCGGCAGGGCTACTGGGAGTGTCGGTCAGCGATGAGGCAGCCCATGAAATCGCCTCCCGTTCACGCGGCACGCCACGTATCGCAAACCGTCTGTTGCGCCGCGTACTTGACTACGCGCAGGTGCATGGGGACGGAACACCCACACTGGAATCGGCGCGTGAAGCACTGGCATTGTTTGAAGTGGACCAGTCGGGACTGGACCGACTGGATCGCGCCGTCCTCGAAGCACTGTGCGTGCGCTTTGGCGGAGGGCCGGTGGGGCTGTCCACGTTGGCTATCACCGTGGGCGAAGAAGCTGAAACCGTTGAAACTGTCACTGAACCGTACCTGATGAGGCAGGGGTTCATTGTTCGCACCCCACGCGGCCGTGCAGCTACACCGAAAGCGTGGTCACACCTGAATCTGACCCCTCCGAGCGATCAGGACACGCTGATTTAAACGTGAGGTAGCACGCACAGTGACGCCGTTCGTCGCGATCGAGAAGACGAACAGGTAGACTGCAACGGGCGCCGTGTACTGTCACGGTGCTGTCATATACGTAGATTTGTCGAGGATGAAGAGGTTTCCCCGTGCAAGGTACCGGCTCGTTAATGCTTTGGCTGCCGCTGTTGTTGATGCTGATTGTGATGTTTTGGTTCTCATCACGCGCTCGCAAGAAAATGGCGAAACAGCAGGAAGAACAGCAACGGATCATCAGCGAACAGATGGTGCCCGGTGCATGGGTGAAGACCGCCGTAGGGTTCTGGGGACGCTACGTGGATCAGGATGGCGACATCGTCATCCTGGAAACGTCGGACGGCACCGAAACTTACTGGGAACGTTCCGTCATCCGCGAAGTCGGCGAGCCACCTTTCGCCACGGAATCAGCTGATCACATCGAAGAAGCCATTTCCGAGGAAGAAGATGAGCCTGCTGTACTTGGGTATGATCCCATCGAACCTGAGACACCCTCGTCAGTGAACGAGGGCGACACGCTCGCAGCGGATCTTGAGGACGAGGATAAGCGGGACAAGAACCGCAACAAGGACGATATTCCGCCCGTCATCTAATTCATTCATCCATTCATCGACTTCATTGACCAAGGACTCCATCACTGTGGCTAATAAGAAACGTCGCCCGGTGCGCACACTTGTCGCGCTCTTTGTTGTGGTCGCTATCGGCATCGCAGCACTGCTGATCGGACGCGCAACTCAAGGTGCAACACTCCATCCGAAGCTGGCTCTGGACCTCGAAGGTGGAACCCAGCTGATTCTGACGCCGAATACGACAGGCGAAGACGACCGCAATATTACTGATGAGGACATCACTGAGGCGATCAACATTATCCGTAACCGCGTGGACGCCTCGGGTGTCTCCGAATCGGAAATCACCTCAATGGGTTCGAACAACATTGTGGTCTCGCTGCCTGGCCGTCCCTCAGAGGAGACGCTGAATCTGATCCGCTCATCTTCTCAGATGGACTTCCGTCCAGTGCTGCAGGTCGGTGCCGCAGTTGCACCCAGGCAACAACTGGAAGCGGCTCAAAGCGGCGATTCCGGCCAGTCGGGAGCCGGCAGCGCGCAGTCTGGAGATGCAGCCGACCAGCCGCAGTCGCAAACCCTTGTCTCCACGGCCATGTCCGAGGATGAGGCCCGCCAGGCTGCCGACCAGGATAAGGATGGGAAACTGAGCACCGAGCCGGCGACCACACCGGAGAACAACTCGGACTCGGCATGGATGACCGAGCAGGTCGTGTTCGACTTCCTGACCCTGGACTGCATGTCGACTGAGGCACGCACCCAGACCACTCCCGGTGATCCCGACAAGCCTTATGCCACGTGCTCGGATGACGGAACCCAAAAATTCCTGCTTGGCCCGATCGATGTCAAAGGTGAGAACCTGAATTCAGCCCAGGCCGCAATGGACTACAACCAGACGGGGCAGGCAACAGGCGAGTGGGTTGTGAGCCTCGAATTCGACTCAGTCGGTACCGAAGCATTCAAGGAAGCGTCAACTCGTCTGGTCGGCTTCCAGAATTCTGATCCCACGCGTAACCGCTTCGCAGTCGTCCTTGACAATAGGGTGATTACCTCACCGTCGATGAATGCAGCAATCACTGACGGTCATGCCAAGATCAGCGGTAATTTCACGCCAACCAGTGCCAAGGCACTGGCCAATCAGCTGAACTTCGGTTCACTGCCATTGGACTTCACCGTCCAGTCCGAGCAGCAGATCTCTGCAACGCTCGGATCCGATCACCTGGCCAAGGGTCTGTGGGCCGGTCTGATCGGTCTGATCCTGGTTGTCCTGTTCATGATCTGGCAGTACCGAGGCCTGTCGATCATCTCGATCGGTTCACTCCTGATGGCGGGCGTGATCACCTACCTGGTCATCACGTTGCTGTCATGGCTGATGGAATATCGCCTCTCACTGCCTGGCGTAGTTGGCCTGATCGTTGCAGTTGGCGTCACCGCTGACTCGTTCATCGTCTACTTCGAACGCATCCGCGACGAGGTGCGTGACGGTCGCCCGCTCGTGGCAGCCGTCGACGAAGGATGGGAGCGGGCCAAACGCACCATCATGATTTCGGACGCGGTGAACCTCGTGGCCGCCGTGGTGCTGTACATGCTCGCGGTGGGTGGCCTGCAGGGATTCGCCTTCACATTGGGCGTGACGACGGTGGTTGACCTTGCGGTGATCTTCTTCTTCACGCACCCGATGATGGAGCTGCTCATCCGCATCCCATTTTTCGGTGAAGGCCACAAGCTGTCCGGTTTGGATCCCGAACACCTCGGTGCAAAGTCCAGTGCCATCTACGCGGCGCGTGCACGCACTGATGTGCGCAAGACGAAGTCAGTATCAACGCCATCGGGGAGCACAGCGGTCGGCACCCGTAAATCGCTTGCTGAGCAGCGCCGAGAACAAGCCGCTGCGGCTAAGCAGGAGGAAGCACGATGAGAAGTTACGCCCAGTGGGGAAACGCCCTGTATGCGGGCGAGAAATCCTATCGGATCGTCCCGAACCGCAAGATTTTCGTGTACGCGGCCGGCATCACGCTGGTTGTCTGTGCGCTCCTCGTGTCAGTGCTGGGACTGCGTCAATCCATCGAATTCACCGGTGGTTCGCAATTCTCCATGATCGGCATTAGCCAAAGTGAACAGCAGCTTGCATATGATGCAGCCAAATCCGCGGGCGTGACCGACGTGCGCGTGTCGAATCTGGGTCAGAACGGTATCCGCGTCCAGACACCGTCACTGGACCCCAACCAGACAGCGCAAGTTCGCGACGCGCTGGCAGAGGCATACGATATATCCGCAGATGATGTCCAGTCCTCGTCGATCGGCCCGTCATGGGGTAAAGACGTTACCGGGAAGGCACTGCAGTCTCTGGTCATCTTCCTGGCGGTCATCACCGCCTTGATGACGGTGTACTTCCGCTCGTGGACCATGTCAATCTCTGCTATGACGGCTCTGCTGCACGACGTGGCCCTGACCGTCGCGTTCTTCGCGATCACTCGAGTCGAAGTCTCGCCTGCAACCGTCATTGGCTTCCTGACCATTTTGGGATACTCCCTGTATGACACGGTGGTCGTTTTCGACAACGTGCGCGGCCTGACGAAGAACGTGTGGGAGCAGAAGCGCTACACATATGGCGAACTGGTCAATCTCGCCGTCAACCAGACGATGGTGCGTTCCATTAACACTTCCGTTGTTGCACTTCTGCCGGTGGGAGCGATCCTCGTGATCGGTACTGTTCTTCTGGGGGCGGGCACGCTGACGGATATTGCTCTGGCACTGTTCGTCGGAATGATTGTGGGTACCTACTCGTCGATATTTATCGCCTCGCCGCTGTTGGTCATGCTGGAGGAGCGTCGGTCACGCGCCCGTGAACACAACACCATCGTCGCCAGGCAACGCTCAATCGATTCGACTGACGAGGGTGACCACGCCCCAACATCTGACAGTGTTCAGGTACAAGCTGTGGCGGCGCGACCGGTCATCCCGGGGCACCGTCTTGGCAATGATGCTCAACCTCAACGAAAGAAGCGTAAGCGCAAATGACAGAAGAACTCGGAAGGCGCATCAAGAAACTGGTCGTCGACAATATGCGTGACGTCCCCGGTTTCCCGCAGGAAGGCGTCCTCTTCCACGACATCACACCGCTGCTGGCCAACGGCCCGGCGTTCCAGGAAACTATCAATTTGCTCTGCGAGCACTACGAGGGACGCATTGACGCTATCGCAGGCCTGGAGTCACGAGGCTTCGTCCTGGCTGCACCGATGGCGAC
This sequence comes from Actinomyces sp. HMSC065F12, assembly GCF_001814535.1. Taxonomy (NCBI): domain Bacteria; kingdom Bacillati; phylum Actinomycetota; class Actinomycetes; order Actinomycetales; family Actinomycetaceae; genus Actinomyces; species Actinomyces sp. HMSC065F12. The sequence continues at coordinate 204,239 of NZ_KV817030.1, read as the reverse complement.
ACGTATGGGCATCGGTATGATCACGATTCGTAAGGCCGGCAAACTGCCCGGACCGGTGATCGGTGAGGATTACTCCATCGAATACGGCATCGCTCGCATGGAGCTTCGCCCGGACTCTGTCGTAGAGGGACAACGCGTCCTGATCATTGACGACGTGCTGGCCACCGGCGGCACGGCACGTGCCTCGGTGAATCTGCTTGAGCAGTGCAAGGCCGAGGTTGCAGGTGTGGCGGTCCTCCTCGAGTTGACTGAATTGAAGGGCCGAGACAAGCTTGAGGGCCTGGATGTGCAGTCTGCAGTGGCACTGTCTGTCTGACATCACCCGGTAACTTTCCAGCTCAGGCGCGCTTCCTCACACGTGGGGGCGCGCCTGAGCCTATGATGACTGTGTGAGTGAGAGAACTAAACCACCGAGCAGGCCGAAAGCGCCGTCGGCAGGGTCCTTTGTGCGGTCGGGACTGGTCTGGTTTGGTTCGCGAGGGCGCACGACCGCACCTGAGATTGAACCATTGGTGCGTGCCTTGCGCGCCAACCACCCGAAAGCAGATATCTCAGTTATTGAGCGCGCCTATGAGACGGCTGAAGTTCATCACAGAGGGCAAAAACGCGCATCTGGCGAGCCGTACATCACTCATCCCGTCGCAGTGGCGACGATTCTGGCTGAAATGGGCATGACGACGCCAACGCTGGTGGCGGCGCTGCTGCATGACACGGTTGAGGACACGGATTACACGGTTGAGCAGCTCACCGCTGACTTTGGTGAGTCAATCGCACTGCTGGTCGACGGTGTCACCAAGCTCGATAAAATCCGCTATGGCACCGCAGCCCAGTCGGAAACACTGCGCAAGATGATCGTGGCGATGAGTCGGGATATCCGCGTGCTGTTGATCAAACTTGCAGATCGCCTGCACAATGCGCGCACGTGGAAGTACGTCTCGCCTGAATCCGCTAAACGCAAGGCGAAAGAGACACTGGAGATTTATGCGCCGCTTGCCCACCGCCTGGGCATGAACACGATCAAGTGGGAGCTTGAAGAGCTGTCATTCAAGACGATGCTGCCGGAAATCTACGAAGAGATTGACCGGCTTGTTCAACAGCGCACACCGCGCCGCGAAACCTATCTGCGTGACGTGATCGCGCAGATCGAAGAGGATCTGCGGCGCGCCGGAATTCGCGGAACGGTCGGCGGGCGCCCGAAGAACCACTATTCGATCTACCAGAAGATGATTGTGCGCGGCAAAGCGTTCGATGAGATTTTCGATCTGGTGGCGGTGCGAGTCCTTGTTGACAGTGTCAAAGACTGTTACGCCGTTTTGGGCGCAATGCACGGCAGGTGGAATCCGATTCCGGGCAGGTTCAAGGATTACATCGCCATGCCGAAGTTCAACTTCTACGAATCGCTGCACACGACGGTGGTCGGGCCGGGCGGCAAGCCGGTGGAAATCCAGATACGTACATATGAGATGCACGAGCGTGCCGAAAATGGCGTAGCCGCTCACTGGAAGTACAAGGAGAACCCGAACGCAACATCGGGCACGTCCGACGCAATGAGCACCAATGAGCAAATGAATTGGTTGCGCGCTCTGGTGGAAATGGAACGGGAAACAGGTGACCCGGAAGAGTTCCTCGACTCGCTGCGCTACGAAATTGCCGGCGAAGAAGTCTACGTGTTCACCCCGCGAGGCGAAGTTGTCGTGCTGCCTGCACACGCCACACCCGTCGACTTTGCCTACGCCGTCCACACCGAGGTCGGCCATCACACTGTCGGTGCACGCGTCAACGCCCGCCTCGTTCCTCTTGATACGCAGCTGGAATCGGGCGACACGTGTGAAATCATCACCTCGAAGTCAGAAAAGGCCGGCCCGTCTCATGACTGGTTGGCATTTGTGGCGTCCCCTCGTGCACGATCGAAAATCAAATCGTGGTTCTCGCGCGAACGCCGTGAGGGAGCCATCGAAGCCGGCAAGGAAGCACTGGCGCGCGCGATGCGCAAACAGAACCTGCCTCTGCAGCGCCTGATGAATCATGAATCGATCCTGTCGGTGGCAACTGACCTGGGTTACCAGGACGTGTCGGGTCTGTACGCGGCAGTAGGAGAGAACCACCTGTCTGCCCACAATGTCGTGTCCAAACTGGTGGAGAACCTGGGCGGGGGAGCCGGCACTGAAGAGACGCTTGCTGAAGGCATCACACCAGGCGATACGCGCACACGCAAGGCGACCTCGGATGTGGGCATCGTGGTGTCTGGAATGAGTTCCAATGACATCTGGGTGAAGCTGGCCCGATGCTGTTCGCCGGTGCCCGGCGACCCGATTATGGGGTTCATCACACGTGGGCAAGGTGTTTCCGTCCACCACAGTGACTGTTTGAACGCAGCCCGTCTGGAAGAGCTCCACCCTGAACGTCTCATTGATGTCTCGTGGGATACGAACCGTTCGAACGCGCAGTACCGCGTCCAAATTGAATTGCGTTCACTGGATCGGGCTGGATTGCTGTCGGATCTGACGAAGGTCCTGTCGGATTATTCGGTCAATATTCTGACCGGATCAATGTCGACGTCGGCTGACCAGGTGGCCTCTACGCGCTTCACATTCGAACTTGCGGACATGGCACATCTGAACGCCGTTTTATCTGCTCTCAGACGTGTTGATGGTGTTTTTGAGGCGCGTCGCGTGACGGGCACCCGGAAACGTGCGCGTGAATCCCGTGCAGACGAATCGTGAACGAGGAGACCGACAGTTCGCCCCTCGAGCGTGATTTTGCGTAGGATAAGGAAGTGTCAGTCAAGACACATAACCGCGCACGGATGGATCGGTCCATCCACGTCCCGAGAAGGAAGATCGTGACTATCTCGCCTAATCCACAGCAGCCATCCACTGGCTCCCCGGAAACCGCATCCGAACCTGCTCGTACCGAGTTCGGGCGAATGGACACTGAAGGAAATATCTACGTCACTGACGGTGAGAGCGAACGCCTCATCGGATCCTACCCGGAGGGCGCTCCGGACAACCCGTTCGAACTGTACGAGCGGCGCTACAGCGACTTGGAAGCCACGATCCGCCTTTTTGAAGACCGTCTGCCTCACCTGGGGGCACGCGACATCGACCAAACCGTAGCCACGCTGCGTGAGGCCGTTGCGGAGCCGGCAGCAATCGGTGACCTGCCCGCGTTGCGTGAGCGCGTCGACAAGGCCGCTCAGGCTGGTGAGGAGCGCAAGGTTCAAGCCAAGGCCGAGCGCCAGGCTGCTCGCGAACAGGCCATTGCAGATCGCACCAAAGTGGTCGAGCGGGCCGAAGAAATTTCTCAACAGGACCCAGAACGCACCCACTGGAAGCATTCAGGACAGGCACTGCGTGACTTGCTTGAAGAGTGGAAGACTTTACAGCGCAAGGGGCCACGCCTGGACAAATCCACCGAAGATGAGCTCTGGAAGCGTTTTTCCAGTGCACGCACTGTTTTTGACCGTCATCGTCGCCAGTTCTTCTCGGCACTTGACCAGAAGCAGACTGAGGCGCGTCGCGTGAAGGAAGGGCTGATTGCTGAAGCTGAAGCCCTTCAGAATTCAACGGACTGGGGGCCAACCTCGTCGGCCTACCGGGACCTGATGGATCGCTGGAAGGCAGCGCCTCGCGCGTCTCGCAAGGAAGACGATGCGTTGTGGGCACGTTTCAGGACAGCGCAGCAGGTGTTCTTCGATGCGCGCCGCGCCAAGGATGAAGCAGCAGATGCCGAATCTGAAGAAAACCTCAAGGCCAAGGAAGCGCTGCTGGAGCAGGCCGAGGCGCTCTTGCCGATCGAAGACATGGACGCTGTCAAGCCTCGTTTGCGCGCCATCCAGGACCAGTGGGATGAGATTGGCCGCGTGCCATCGGCCCACGTCGGCCAGGTTGAAGGCCGGATGCGCGCCGTGGAGGATGCGGTGCGCCAGGCTGAAGAACGCGAGTGGAAGCGCTCGAACCCGGAGACACGTGCCCGCGCCGAAGGCATGCTGGGGCAGCTGGAAGAACAGCTCGACCGACTGAAAGCCGACATCGAGAAGGCCGAAAGCGCCGGAAATTCCGATCAGGTACAGTCGTTGCGCGAAACACTGGCAACGAAGACTGCGTGGTTGGATCAGATCCGCTCGTCAATGGAGTGACGCGTGCTCATCACTGTCATACCGACCCCGTTTTTCGGGGCAAACTGCATCGTGCTTCAGCCCGACGCAGAAGCGAACGTCGTAGTGGTTGACCCGTCGGCAGGTGTGTGCGACCAGATCCGCGGGGCACTGGATCGCGCTGATGCTCAGGTGGGCGCCGTTCTGTGCACTCACGGTCATCCTGATCATGTCTGGGATGCTCACGAGGTGGCCTCATGGGCACCTGACGCGCCCGCACCGGTGTGGATCCCTGGTCCTGACAGATACCGCATGGATGACCCGATGTCGTATCTGCCGATGAAACCGAGCGGCATGGACCTGACGTGGCACAAGCCGGAAGATCTGCGCGACGTGCCTTCTGACACGTTCGAAATCCAGCCCGGCATCTGGCTGCAGATGCTTCCTGCGCCAGGCCACACAGAGGGGTCGGCATTGTTCCTGGGGGAGTGCGACGTCAATATCGCGGACCACGAGGGCACAATCCTGTGGCAGCATGACGATCCAATTCCGTGGGCGCTGAGTGCTGACGTGATCTTTGCCGGGTCGGTTGGACGCACCGACCTGCCCGGTGGAGACGAACGCCAAATGAAACATACGCTTCGCACCATGGCCAACGCCATTGATCCGCGAACGGTCATGATCCCGGGGCACGGGCCACTGACGACGTGGGCACACGAACTTCAGACCAATCAGTACGTTGCGCGCGCACGACGCGAAGGCTAGACACAGAGTAAAAGAATCGAAGGACACATACGATGGCACGGACAAAATTGTCTGGATTTCCCGAATGGAGCGTTGAGGGCCGGCTGATCGAGCTGCATGTGCTCGATTCGCTGCGTCATGTGTTCGAACTCCACGGGTTTTCCAACATTGAAACCCGAGCCGTCGAAACCCTCGACTCGCTGCTGTCCAAAGGGGAAACCTCCAAAGAGGTGTACCTGCTTGAACGTCTCCAGGGACTCGAGAAAGGCGAACACACCGATAAGGACCGCAGGATCGGACTGCACTTCGACCTGACCGTTCCGCTGGCCCGATACGTCCTGGATAACGTCAACGACCTGCATTTTCCGTTCAAGCGCTACCAGATTCAAAAAGTCTGGCGCGGCGAACGCCCGCAGGAAGGACGTTTCCGCGAATTCACTCAGGCCGATATCGACATCGTCGGCAACGGTGCATTGCCGTTCCACTTCGAGGTCGACCTGCCGCTCGTGATGGCCGAAGCACTGTCCTCACTGCCCATCGGCCCGTTCAAGATCCTGGCCAACAACCGCAAGGTCGTTCAGGGCGTATGCGAAGCGCTCGGAGTTGGCGACGTTGACGCAGCGCTGCGCGGTTTGGACAAGCTGGACAAGATTGGGCCCGAGGGTGTGACCGAGGAACTGGCAGAAGCCGGAATCTCAGGCGACCAGGCACGCACCCTGCTGACAATGGCGCAGATCCACACCGATGATGTGGCCGAGCTTCGCGACGGTATTGACGCGTTGGAACTGTCCAACGACATTTTGCGCGAGGGGCTGGATGAGCTGTGTGCGCTGATTAGCGACGCTCATGAGCGCATGCCCGGCGCTGTCTTTGCTGACTTGAAGATTGCGCGCGGACTGGACTACTACACTGGATCGGTCTACGAAACAGTGCTGACCGAACACCCGTCACTGGGATCGATCTGCTCAGGTGGGCGCTACGATTCTCTGGCATCGGACGGCAAACGTAGCTACCCGGGCGTCGGGCTGTCCATTGGTGTCTCTCGCCTCGTCTCCCGCATGATCGCGCAGCCAATGGTGACCGCCACGCGTACCTCACCGGCCGCGGTGGTCGTCGCCGTCATGAACGAGGAAGACCGCGGGCACTCCAACCGGATCGCAGCGACCCTGCGTTCACGCGGTATTCCCACCGATGTTGCGCCTACAGCGGCCAAATTCGGCAAACAGATCCGCTACGCTGATCGATTAGGAATACCATTCGTCTGGTTCCCGGACGCCTCGGAAGGTGACACTGTCAAGGACATTCGATCGGGTGACCAGGTCGAAGCCGATTGCGAGACATGGATGCCTCCGGCAGAGGATATGCATCCGCGCATCGCGTCGGCCACACAGGAGGACTAGGCTGACTATGGAGCGTTCACCACTGCACAGTGCGCGTGAAATGCGTGATGCGTTGGCGGACGTGTCGATCAATGTCGAAACGCCGTCAGCCCGCCGTGCACGTAGTGAACAGGCTCGAGCCCTGCGGCGCCTCGACGATCATGTGATCCCGCGCCTCGAACATGCCCAGGCACCCATTCTGTGCGTGATCGGCGGATCTACGGGGGCCGGGAAATCTACCCTGGTCAACACGATGGTTGGGTACGCAGTGTCGGCGTCGTCAGCCGTACGTCCCACGACACGCGACCCGCTCCTGCTGCACAATCCCAGCGACGCCATGTGGTTCGACTCGAACCGGATTCTCACCTCCCTGACGCGCAGGCGTGAAGAGGCGGATGCTGATCCTGAGCGCGAATCACATCCTCACTCGCTACGTGTGCGCGCCCTCGAAGCCATTCCCCACGGTGTCGGCGTTATCGATGCACCTGATCTTGATTCGGTCGTGGACGACAATCGTGCCTTGGCTCGTCAACTGCTCGACGCGGCTGACCTGTGGATTTTCGTCACGACTGCGGCCCGCTACGCGGATGCCGTGCCGTGGCAGGTGCTCGAAGAGGCCGGAAGTCGCGGCATCGAGACGGTGATCGTCCTCAACCGCATTCCGCCTGGGGCAACCCAGGAGGTCGCGGCCGACCTGAATGCATTATTGTCCGAGCGCGGCCTTGGCAACGCCCCGGTGCTCGCTATCGATGAACAGGCGCTCGAGGACGGCTTGCTGCCCCACGATGCCGTCCAGCCGCTTGTTGACCGACTACGCGCACTGGGTGCAGACGCCGAACGCCGCAGCGAACTGGCTCAGCAGGCGATTCGCGGATCGGTGCGAGAGGTGATCGAATCGGCCGGCGCAGTCAGCCAGGCTCTCGACGAGGAACGTGCCGCCGTTGAGGCACTTGTGGAGCGCATAGACCGGATCGGGGAGGCTGCCGGGCGTCGTGTCCGCCAGGGCACTGCCGACGGCACGCTGCTGCGTGGTGAGGTGCTGGCCCGCTGGCAGGAAGTTGTCGGCGCAGCAGATTTCACGCGCATACTGTCGCGAGGCATTTCGCGTCTGCGTGACCGCATTTCTGCCTTCTTTCGAGGGCGCCCGACCCCGTCCGAACCTGTTGAAGATGCCATTGAAGCTGGCTTGACCAGCTTGCTGGCAGATGAATTTGCTGACGTGAGTGACCAGGTGGCCGAGCTGTCGCGCACTGATCCGGCACTGGTAGGCGCGTCGCCCTCGTCAATCATGACGGCGTTGGATCCGTCCGAGCGTGCTCAGCGCGTCGCGAACCAATGGCAGCGCGAACTGCTTGCGATGGTGCGCAGCGAGGGCCAGTCCAAGCGCGCCGGAGCCCAGATGATGGCCATTGGTGTCAACGTGGTGGGCGTGGCGCTGATGATCGTCATTTTTGCGTCAACGGGTGGACTGACCGGAGCTGAAGTGGGTGTAGCTGGTGCAACCGCGGCCGTGGCGCACAAACTGCTCGAAGCGATTTTCGGCGACCAGGCGGTGCGTGACATGGCCAAGAAGGCGCACCGTAACCTCGTGGAGGCAGCCGACCAGGAGATCGCCCAAATCCTGCAGCCGGCGCGCGACGCTCTGCCCGAAGCAGGTGACTACGCGCGCCTAGCCGAGGCGATTGCGCAGGCGAGCCAACAATGGTCGGTAGGAGCCGAATAATGACCCGTGGTCTCTCCAACCCTGCCGAACGCGTGGATCATATTGCCTCCGCTATGGAGCTTGCCGGACCGGATGTATCCAATGAATGCGTGGACCGCGTCGCGGATTGCTTGCTGCGCGCACACGAACGCACAGGGCTCGATCCTGACACGACCGTGGTTGCGTTCGTGGGAGCAACCGGGTCAGGCAAGTCGTCGCTTTTTAACGCGATCCTGGGGCACGACATCGCGCAGGTTGGCGTACGCCGCCCCACCACCACACAGGCTCTGGCCGCTATCGGCGCGGGCACGCGTGCACCTGAACTGGTCGAATGGATGGGCGTGCGCGAGCAGGTCATGATCCCGTCGGGCGCCGGCCTTCCGGAAAGTGTGGCCCTGGTTGATCTGCCTGATATCGACTCTATTCAGCAGGACAATGTGGCGCTCACCGAGCGTCTTGCGTCCCGCGTTGACCTGATCGTATGGGTCGTTGATCCGCAAAAGTATGCCGACCACGTTATCCATTCGCAGTGGATTGCGCGTTTCGCTGCCTACGGTGCGCCGGCGTGTATGGTGCTCACGCACGTCGACCAGCTGTCGCCGACTGATCGTAGCCAGATCGAAGCGGACATTCGTCGTCTCCTGGAAGCTGATCAGGCAGCCGGCATGAAGCTGGTGGGTGCCTCGTCGGTGACAGGGGAGGGCATTGATGCGGTTCGCTCGATGATCTCTGAGCGCGCACGTATTGTGCGTCAGCAGGCTGAACGTGTTGGCGCCGTCCTGGATGAAGCCGTTGATGTGGCGCGCCGGGACCTGGAGATTGAAACTGCTGAACTGCCGAAGGTGCCGAAGAACCTGACCTTACAGTTGGTTAATGTTGCAGCGGGCGCTGCAGGTGTGGGACACGTGACGTCAGCTGTTGATGCGGGGTATCGTCACCGTGCTCAGAAAGTGTGCGGCTGGCTTCCGTTCCGTCTGCTTGCCCGATTCAAATCCGACCCGCTGGCACGCCTCCATCTGGAAAGCTCGGAATCATCAGTGTCATCTGTGCCCGAAGCAACACCCGTCGCCCGTGCCAAATTGAATTCTGGCGTGCGAACCATTGCCGGGCAGATTGCGCACGGCAGACCGCAGGTGTGGCAGCGCCGCGTACGTGAACTAGCCCGCGAACGTGCCGAAAGCGTCACCACACCGCTCGACCAGGCTGTTGCCGGAACCGATTTTGGCCTGCAAGAACGACGTACCTGGTGGCGTGCGAGCGCGATCCTCCAAGGCATCGGATGGCTGATGGCACTGGCCGGAGTGCTGTGGATCCTGGCGGTGCGTGGGGCCGACCAGTTCCTCATGATCCAGTGGGACGTGCCGATGTGGCGCGGACTGCCCATTCCCACCTGGTGCGTTCTTGGAGGGCTGGCCCTGACGGTAATCGTGGCTCTGCTGTCGTGGATAGGCGTGCGCATAGGAGCAGCCCGTGCTCGGCGCCGGGCACACTCACGCTTGACTCGGTCGATCAGCGAAGTCATCGAACAGAGTGTCAGCGGGCCCCTCGTAGCTGAATGCGAACGTCAGGCTGACATCGTGAAGCACCTGAATGCTGCCGCCTCGCGAACCCACTAGAATATAGCTGTGCGCATTATTTTTGCTGGAACTCCTGACGTCGCTGTGCCCACCCTGTCGGCGTTGAACGATTCGAAACATGACGTGGTCGCGGTCATCACTCGTCCGCCGGCTCGACGGGGCAGAGGCAAGAAAACCTTCCCATCACCTGTCGCGCAATACGCGGTTGACCATGGCCTCGAGCTGATCGAGTCGTCACGTTTTACCGATCCGTCGCTTCAGCGCGACATTGATGCTTATGACGCCGACCTTGGCGTCGTTGTTGCATTCGGCGCGATCATTCCGCCTGCTGTCTTAACAATGCCGCGGTTGGGGTGGGTTAACCTGCACTTCTCGGATTTGCCGCGCTGGCGCGGAGCTGCCCCGGTCCAGTATGCGATTTGGTCGGGTGATGCACGAACGGCGTCGAGTATCTTCCAGCTGGAAGACGGCCTGGACACCGGGCCGGTTTTTTCGCGCCTGCCGGTCACGATCGACCCGTCTGAAACTGCCGGGGAACTGCTGGAACGAATGGGACGTCTCGGAGCCGACCAGATGGTGGCCACGGTGGATGCACTGGCTGACGGACGCGCATCAGCACACGTGCAGGATACAGATGGTGTCACCTATGCTCACATGCTCACCCCCGCCCAGGGATTCATTGATTTCACCCAGAGCGCGGCAGAGGTGTCGCGTCACATCCGCGCCTTCACTCCGAACCCAGGCGCATGGACTGTTCTGTCTGACGGGAAGCGCCTCAAGATTGCAGGAGCTGAACCGATCGATCAGCCCACACCCGGCACGGGTCTGCTGCAGGTGACAAAGCATGAGGTCATGGTCGGGTGCGCTGACGCGTGCGTCAGACTGGGCCAGGTCGCACCAGCAGGTAAAGGCTGGATGGACGCAGCGGCCTGGGCGCGTGGGGCACGCCTTAGCGGCGAGGAACGTGTCGGCGTTATGGCAACGGAGGAGTGAGATGGCAACAGGACGATATGCGGATGGTTATCGGGCGAAACGCAACGTTGACCCTGCCCGGCTCGTCGCGTTTGAGGTCCTTGATTTGATCGAGCAGGACGGCGCGTTCGCGAACCTTGCACTACCTAAAGCTCTGCGCGCTGCGAAAGAGGACTTCGCATCCTTCGACGGGCGTGATGCGGCATTTACCGCTGAACTGGTCTACGGCACAACGCGCGCACAGGGCCGCCTCGACTGGATCATCAACGCCCATTCGACACGTCCGGTCGACCAGCTCGATCCATCGTTGCGCACGGTGCTTCGCATGGGAGCCCACCAGATCCTCAACATGCGCGTGCCGGACCATGCGGCCGTCGCCGCAACCGTTGACCTTGCTCGCGAAGTCCTCACTGACGGTCCGGCGAAGATGGTCAATGCTGTTTTGCGCTCCATTATCCGCACCGGCGCTGATCAGATCGACGCGGACATTGACGCAATCGAGAATCCGGTCGAACGCCTGGCTGTGCGTTATTCACACCCGACTTGGATTGTTTCGGCACTGGGCGACGCCCTGACAGCTCATGGCTGCTCCAAGGATGAGCTGGAAGAAACACTGGCTGCCAATAATGAGGCACCACTGGTGACTCTAGTTGCCCGCCCGGGTCTGATTGACGTGGAGGACCTGGCTGATGAAGCGATTGATGCATGCCACACGCGGGTAGCTCCCGGCACGCGTTCGCCGCTTGCTGTTGTCCTGGAGTCGGGCGACCCGGCACGCATCGGCTCTGTTCGACGCGGACTGGCCGGTGCGCAGGATGAAGGTTCCCAGCTGGCCGCCCTCGTCACTGCCGCCGCGCCGATCGAAGGGTCGGACACCGCATGGCTTGACCTGTGCGCTGGTCCGGGCGGGAAGGCCGCGCTGCTGGCGGCTGAGGGAGCCGAGCGAGGGGCACACCTGTTGGCAAACGAAGTCCACACTCACCGCGCACGCCTCGTTGAGCGCGCAACCGCCCGCCTGACCAACGTCGAGGTCATTTCCGCTGATGGGCGCACGCTCGGCGGGCAGGGAACACCGTGGCAGCTTGGCTCATTCGATCGCGTCCTGGTCGACGCGCCATGTACGGGCCTGGGGTCACTTCGCCGTCGCCCGGAGTCACGCTGGCACAGGTCCGAGGGGGACCTGGCGGATCTGGTTGCGCTTCAACGTGACTTATTGGACCGGGCTGTTGATCTGGTTCGCGTTGGGGGAGTGGTTGCGTATGTCACCTGTTCGCCGCATCGTGCGGAAACTGTTGACCAGGTCCGACGCCTGAGCGAGTCGGGACGCGTGGAACTGATCGATGCTGTGCCGGTTGCTGCGGGTATCTCGCCTGAGCCGTTGAGCGCTGACGGACCGACCCTGCAGTTGTGGCCGCATCGTGATGACACCGATGCGATGTTTATGGCTCTGATGAAACGGGTATCCTGAGAGCATGCATCTGACTATTTCGCCGTCGATTCTCAATTGCGATATTGCTGATCTGCATGGCCAGCTCGAATCGATTTCCTCAGCTGACATTGCTCACGTTGACGTGATGGACAATCACTTTGTGCCCAACCTGACGTGGGGCCTTCCGGTTGTAGAAGCCTGCGTGAAGACCGGCATCCTGCCGGTGGACGCGCACCTGATGATCGAGGATCCTGACCGGTGGGCGCCGGCCTACGCTGAGGCTGGCTGTGAGTCGGTGACATTCCATGTCGAAGCTGCAGCGGCACCGATTCGGCTTGCGCGCGAGATCCGACACCAGGGTGCGCGTGTGGGCCTGGGGCTGCGCCCGGCAACTGACATTGCACCATTCGTCGATATCTTGTCCGAATTCGACATGATCCTCATCATGACGGTCGAGCCGGGATTCGGTGGTCAGAAGTTCCTTGAGTCAATGCTGCCCAAGATTCGCCGCACTCGTGATGCGATTAGGTCGGCTGACCTGCCCGTGTCGATTCAGGTTGACGGTGGCGTGTCACGCCAGACGATTGAACAGTGCGCACAGGCTGGTGCCACGAACTTCGTTGCCGGGTCGGCGATTTTCAAGGCAGAGGATGCATACACGGAGATTGCGACGTTGCGCGAACTTGCCGGTTCGCACTGTCACTGAGCTGAGGAATCTAGTTTTCCTTTTCCCAGTTGGCGTGCCATAATTGCCACATGCTCCGGGGTCGGTGTAAGTCCGAACCGGCGGTGAGAGTCCGCGACCCGCGCGTTCATACGCGTGGCTGAACCGGTGAAACTCCGGTACCGACGGTGAAAGTCCGGATGGGAGGAGCACAGGAAGCGTGACCGCGCGTTCGGACGCGCTCGTCATTTGTGCTGCGTGAGCCCCCGGTGCGCGGAGGACACGAACAGGTGGCAACCAGCCAGAGCCAGCGACGCGGCGCTCGAGGAATCAGCAGCGTGATGAACGTGTGCGCACCCCTCATTTTCCTCCTGCTGATCATGACCGTATGGGCGTTGGCCACCACTGTTTTTTCACTCGAGCCGTGGCGACTGCCCAGCCCCGCACAAGTCCTTCAGCGAGCACAGGTATTGCTCACACAGCCCTGGATGTGGCAACGAGTGCTGATCACCGCAGGCGAAGCAGTGCTCGGCTGTGCGACAGGTGCCCTTGTGGCGTTGCCACTGGCGTACGCGATCTACAAAGTGAATTGGTTCCGCGCAGCAGTCGAGCCGTTCCTAGGTGCAACCCAGGCGATCCCCGCGATCGCACTGGCACCCCTGCTGGTCCTGTGGGTCGGCTTTGGCCTGGCCCCAGTGATTGCCCTGTGCGCGATCATGGTCTTTTTCCCGATTCTCGTTTCCACCGTTGTCGGACTGCGTCACCTTGACCAGGACGTACTGGAAGCTGCTTCACTGGACGGCGCGTCAGGGTGGATAATGCTGCGCCAAATTGAAGCGCCAATGGCGGCACCATCAATCCTGGCCGGTCTGCGCAACGGTTTCACCCTGTCGGTGACCGGTGCCGTGGTGGGGGAGATGGTCATGGGGGGCAACGGTATGGGCGGCATTCTTGTCCAGCAACGCCAAAACATGGACACGCCCGGAATGTTCGTCTCCATCATTGTGCTCTGCGTGTTGGCAATGAGCATTTACATCGTTATCTACCGGATTGAAAAGCGGTATAACCGCAGTTGACAAGATGAAAGAAGGATTACTGATGGCACGTGGCATACGCGCTTTGACAACACTAGTGGTAGCGGCGAGCGCTCTGACCTTATGTGGCTGCAGCTCCTCCGAGTCGCCCTTGCCGGCCGCTAATGCCCAAAGCGAAGTTGACTTGCAGGAGCCCACTGACGTCACGCTCGGGCTGACTTACATTCCCAACGTTCAGTTCGCGCCCACATACATTGCCGAGGAAGACGCGGTATACGCGAATGCGGGAGCGAACGTCACGCTGCGCCATCACGGCGCCGATGAAGGACTGTTCACCGCTCTGACAGCCGGTGAAGAAGATGTCGTGCTTGCCTCGGGTGATGAGGTACTGCAGGCTCGTGATCAGGGAATGGATGTGGTTGCCATTGGCTCCTACTACCACACCTACCCGGTGGTTGTCGCCGTCCCAGAAGAATCCGACATTGACTCCATTGACGACCTGCGCGGACACAGTATCGGTATCCCCGGCGAATTCGGTTCCAACTGGCTGGGCCTGCTCGCAATCCTGAACAACGCTGGGTTGAGCACGCAGGATGTCAACGTCGTGTCGATCGGCTTCACGCAGCAGGCTGCCCTGGCGGCTGGCCAGGTCGACGCAGTCGTCGTCTTCACGAACAACGAGATGGTCCGTTTCGGGCTCGATGGTATGAAGGTGCGCGCCCTTGACGTCGACCAAGACGCTTTACCGTTGGTGTCCGCCACGCTGGTGAGCACCCGCGAATGGGTTGACGCACATCCTGATGCGGCGCGTGCCATCGTGGACGGTACGACGCAGGGGATTGAGCGAGCGACCGACAATCCTCAGCACGCTTTGGAGGTGACGAAGAAATACGATGACACGCTGAACGATCCGGCATCGTTCGAGGGTGCCCGAGCAGTACTCGAAGCCACGATCAAGCTGATGACGACAGGGAACGGAGCCGCCAGCGGCAAGCAGGATCTCGACAGATGGAACAAGATGGGACAATTCCTGTATGACACTGCAGGTGTGCTCACGCAGGCTCCCGATGTTGACGCCGCGGTGACGAACGAGTTCGCAAGCCGCTGATTGCTCGAGTAATGTGATCGTGTGACTACATTTGATGAACTGTTTGCAGAACTGACCGAGAAGGCCCAGACACGTCCTGAGGGATCTGGAACGGTCGCTGAACTTGACCGCGGCGTCCACGCCATCGGCAAAAAGGTCGTCGAGGAAGCGGCTGAAGTGTGGATGGCAGCCGAATATGAAACCGACGACGACCTGGCGCTCGAAATCTCTCAGCTGCTCTATCATGCTCAGGTCATGATGATCAAGAAGGGCTTGACGCTCGAAGACGTCTACAAGCACCTGTAAGCTCACAGCACCGCACCTGCGAAGGACTCACCATGCTACGAATTGCCGTGCCCAACAAGGGCTCACTGTCCGAACCTGCTATCACGATGCTCACCGAGGCGGGCTATCAGCTGCACCGCCGCGGCCGTGAACTGGTGATCAGCGACCACGCGAACGATGTCGAGTTTTTCTTCTTGCGTCCGCGCGATATTGCGGTCCACGTTGGTCATGGCACGATTCACGTCGGTATCACCGGGCGTGACTTGCTGCGCGATTCGCCTTCGGGCGCGGTGGAGCATCGGGCGCTCGGATTTGCCCGCTCAACCTTCCGCTTCGCGGGACCAGCCGGTGAGTTCACGTCACTGGAGGACATACACGGGCGCCGCATTGCGACCTCTTATGACAAACTCGTGCGAGACTACTTGAATGAGGCCGGTATCGATGCCGAAGTTGTCCACCTTGACGGTGCAGTGGAATCCTCAGTTCGTCTGGGCGTTGCCGACCTGATCGCGGATGTCGTCGAAACAGGTGGTACGCTTCGCGCAGCCGGCCTGGAAGTGTTCGGTGACCCTCTGATGCAATCGGAGGCCCTGCTGATTGCCCGTGAGGACATGCGGGATAACGCAGCGCTTGCGACGCTCGACCGACGCCTGGAAGGCGTCCTGGTTGCACGCTCGTATGTCTTGGTCGACTACAACGTGCGTGAGCGCGACCTGAACGCCGCGATTGCGATTACGCCGGGCCTGAATTCCCCAACCATTTCGCCCCTGATGAATACCGAGTGGCTCGCCGTGCGCGTCATGGTAAAGGCAGAGAACATCAACTCGGTGATGGACCGTCTCTACGCGGAGGGCGCGCGCGCCATCATCGTGACCAAACTGGCTGCTTCACGTATCTGAACAGCGTCGATCCGGCCACGGCAGGGGCCCGAGGGTGCCCATATTGGTGTGCCCGGGCAGCCCGCCGATCTGATAGGGAACCATATGGTTCAGATCGCAGCGCCCCGCGGGGTGTTCGAATGAGGATATCGTTCATACGGTTCACGCGCGCCCCGCACCCTGCACACGCCATCCGCCACGTCATGTCGGCGCGACTCAATCCGCTAGGCTGAAACAGTGAGTATGTCATCAACGAACGTCCGTGTTCTCAACACGTTCTTTGAGTTACTCACGTCCGATGTGGGGCGCACACGCGATCAGATCTGGAGGCTGGAAGGCTATCGAAATCTGTCAGAAGAAGCCTTCAGTTCCGCCTTCCAACGCGACAAGGACGCTCTTCGTGACATTGGCATCATCATGACCGTCACGCCCGGCCGTCACGGAGAGCGATATGCGATTTCGCCGGACTCATTTGCTGACCGTCGCGCCACGTTCGACGCAGTGGACGGCGCGCTGATCAACATGGCGTTGGGCGCGTGGAACGAGCAGGATGGAGCCGAGCGCGGCGCAATGCTGACCACGAAACTGCGTGCCCTCAGCGATGGTGCAGAAAAACCGTGTGCACCGCTCAGCGTCGGATTATCGGGCGCTCACATGATCGTCGATATTCTCACCGCGATCCGCAACCGCCAACCGATCACATTCATGTACGAATCCACCCGCGTTTCAGAGCGCGCAATCGAACCGTGGCGCATCATCATGCGAGGACGCGGCCTGTACGTGTGGGGATTGGATTTGGATTGCGACGAACCACGGCTCTTCCGTACCTCCCGCATAACGTCAGGCGTCACGCTGCTGGGAGAACCCGGAGACGCCGGCCCTATCCCGGACAATTTGGGCGACCCATTCGAACGCCTCATGGTTTCGCCCACCCTGGCAATTCAAGACGGACAGGCGCAGGCAGTGCGAGATATGTGCCGTGCCGAGGGCGCCCGCAGCTGCGAGGGCGAGGTGAGTGTTGCTGACGGATGGATGCTGTATCGCGGACAGGCCGCCGAACGCAGCGAATGGATAAGCGCGATCCTCGCACACGTTTCACACGTAGTGGTGCGTTCACCTGAATGGCTGCGCGAAGCGATCATGACGCGACTGGACGCCGCTGCTGGCTGGGGGTGTGACGATGCCTGAACGCACAGAAGTAGCCGCCGCGCGTTTGCTGTCACTGGTCGCCTGGATCGGTGATCATCCTGGATCCTTGGTCAACGACATTGCCGAGCACTTTGGTCGCACACGCAAGCAGGTCCAACGCGACATCGAAGTGCTGGGCAGTGTGCGCGACTCCCTGCCGGGGGCCTCGCTGGAAATTGACTGGGATCTGTACGCGCGTGAAGAACGCGTCGCCATGCATTCGACGCTCGGCGCAGACGTCCCGCCCAGGCTGACCGAAGAGGAAGCAGCACTGATCATTGTGGGGTTGCAGGCCCTCACACCGATCCTGGGTCCTGACCTGCACGATCACGTCATGCACACGGCGCTGGCGGTGACACGTGGCGCGCAGACCTTTGAAGAATCCCTGGTCTATTCGCCCTCCGGAAGCGACCAGGCCCGAATCGATGACATTTTGAGCGCGCTGTCTGCCCAAGTAGCGGTGAGATTCACCTACCCGCATGACGACCATGACCGCGAGCGCGCCATTGACCCGTGGAACATCAAGCGTTTCGAAACCGGCTGGACAGTGACCGGCTGGGATCACGACGCTGCAGCTGAGCGGACATTTCGGATAGACCGTATGCGCGATATCAGGGTCAGCGATCAGCCGGTGACACACCCTGCAGCAGCGGATGGGTCCCCCTCGGCAATGGTGCGTATGACGTGTACGAGCGAGGCACGATGGATTCTTGACGCCGTGCCGCTGAGCGTCGTGAGTGACTCGGGCAGCGAATTCAGTGTCGATGTGCCAGTGTGGGACGAGGAATGGGTGACTCACTTCCTGATCGACATTGCCCCACATGTTGTGCAGGTTGTGCCCTCCGAATGGAAAGAACGTGCTGCGCGCGTGGCGCGCCGGGCCCGCAACGTGTGGGCGATGGGGAAGTAGGGGAGTAAGCGAGCATGTCACCGAAAAGACGCCGCCGCGTCCGCGAGGAAGGCGAACCAACCCGCGAAATGGATCAGATGAGTCCGGCTGAACGCTTCGAGGCTGCCAAGGCTCAGCGCGCCGTCGATTCGAGTGCGCGCAGTGCATTCGCCGACTCGCTTGGGTTTTCGCTTGATGATTTTCAGTGGGAAGCGCTTGAAGCTGTTGAGGGTGGCGAGTCTGTGCTGGTGGCCGCGCCGACCGGAGCAGGAAAGACCGTTGTCGGCGAATTCGCCACCTATCTTGCTGTTGGGCGTGGAACCCGCGCGTTTTACACCACCCCGATCAAAGCCCTGTCCAACCAGAAGTTCATGGATTTCCAAAAGCGGTTCGGGGAAGAATCGGTGGGTCTGCTCACCGGTGATACGTCCATCAATCCGGGTGCTCCAGTGGTCGTGATGACCACTGAGGTTCTACGGAACATGATTTATGCGGGCGCGCCGCTCGATGATCTGACGCACGTAGTCATGGACGAGGTTCACTACCTGGCTGACCGTTTCCGCGGCCCGGTGTGGGAAGAAGTGATGATCCACCTGCCGCAGCGTGTCAGTGTGATTGCGCTGTCGGCCACAGTGTCGAATGCCGAAGAGTTCGGCGCGTGGATGCAGCAGGTGCGTGGTACGTGCCGCGTGATTGTCTCCGAAAAACGCCCCGTTCCCCTGTACCAGCACATGATTGCCAATTCGCACCTGTTTGATCTGTACGCGCCGGGGTCGAGCCGCCGGGCGGGTGTGAATCCGCAGCTCAGGTATGAAATTGCCCGCAGCTCGCAACCGGGTAGTGGCCGAGGTTTGCAGCATAATCGACGAGGCAGGCTGCAGCGCCGCGAAAGTCGAGCCGGCGTGCTGATGACACTGCAGCGGGCCCACCTGCTGCCGGCAATTGTGTTCATCTTTTCTCGGGCTGCGTGTGACGATGCGGTACAGCAGGTAGCTGCCTCACCGTTGGTGCTGACAACTCCGGAAGAAGCGCGCCAGATCAGGGATGCGGTCGATGAGGCAATGGAGCAGATTCCTGTCACTGACCATGTCGTGCTGGGGCTGCATCGATGGGCGAGTGCTCTGGAGCGAGGGATAGCGGCTCACCATGCCGGAATGCTTCCCGTCATGAAGGAGACGGTGGAACGGTTATTTACTCGCGGTTTAATTAAAGCGGTCTATGCCACCGAGACGCTGGCGCTGGGAATCAACATGCCCGCCCGGACAGTTGTCATCGAATCCTTGCAGAAGTGGAACGGCGTTGCGCACGTTCAACTGTCGGCGGGGGAGTACACGCAGTTGACGGGACGTGCCGGCAGGCGCAGCATTGACCGTGAGGGCCACGCAGTGGTGCTTTACCAGGGACGCGTTGAGCCTGAAGAGGTTGCATCGCTCGCGTCGAAACGAACCTACCCGCTGATCAGTGCCTTCAGACCAACGTACAACATGGTGGTGAACCTGCTGGCACGGTCCTCTCGCGCGTCGACGCGCGAAGTGCTCGAGTCCTCATTCGCCCAGTTCCAGGCCGACCGCGGAGTCGTCGAATTTGCGCGCGAAGCTGCGCGGGTGAAGAAACATATGGATGAGGTCGCCTCGCACGTCAAGTGTGAATACGGCGATGCCCTGGAGTACTTCCAGTTGCGTGAAGAGCTGTCCGGTTTGGAGAAATCCTCGGCGAGGGCGCGGTCGGCAGTAGTGCGGCAGGACATGGAAAAGGATCTGCGCCGGGCGCGCCGCGGAGATATCGTCGCCTACCAGCCCGGGCGAGCGACCCGCTATGGGGTGGTGATCCGGCCTGCCGACGAGGGGCGAGCACCGCGAATCGACGTAATCGGCACGGATATGAAGATTCACGATGTGATTATTTCGCAGAAAATGCGTGCCTTTGCCGTGGTTGGAAGTATGAAAATCCCGATGGGACGTGACCTGCGCAAACGTGTGGTGCGCGAGAAGGTGGCCGGCGAAATTCGCCGCCGTGTACGCTCAGGCGCACTGGATGCACCGCGTCGGTCAGCCCACCGTGACGATCCCACTATTGCATATATGAGAGACGAAATTCGTCACCATCCGGTTCACCGTTGCCCGCAGCGCGAGTCGCATGCAGCGATGGGGCATGAATGGGCACGTGCTCGCAAGGAGTACCTGCGAACGGTTGAACGTATCAATGAGCGCACCGACACGGTCGCGAAGGAGTTTGACCGTGTGTGTGCGGTGCTCGAATCCCTCGGCTTCCTTGACGGCGACCGTGTGACAACGGCGGGACAACAGCTGCGACGCGTGTTTGGTGAGCGGGATCTGTTGGTCGTTCACGCCGTGCGATGTGGGGCGTGGGACGACCTAGATCCGGCTGAATTGGCAGCGGTGGTCTCCACCTGCGTGTATGAGGCGCGTGCGGAAAACAATCCCGACACGTCAATTCCTGGTGGCGCCAATTCAGCGATCGCTCGTGCACTGGATGCAACGTGGCGTGCCAGCCAGGAGATCCAGCAGGCAGAAACGTCTGCGGGAGCTACACCCACTCCTCCGCCGGATATCTCGCTGGTCGGTGCTATGCATGCGTGGGCGCACGGTGCGTCGCTGACCACTGCACTGCAAGTAGCTGACCTGTCGGGCGGCGATTTTGTGCGCTGGGTGCGACAGGTGATGGATCTGCTCGACCAGCTCTCGCACGTTGATCAGGGTGGCCTGGCCACACGCGCCCGGGACGCTCGACGGATGCTCGTACATGGAGTGGTGGAATGGTCGACCGTTTGAAACTGAAACTTCCCCCGCGGCGCAGATGGCTGGATTATCCGTGTGCCGCGATCAGCGGCGTATGTCTGTGGGCGGCATTCCCGGATGTGGGATGGTGGCCGCTTTTCGTCATCGGGCTGGCATTTCTAGTCGCCCTCGTCGATCGGTCGTCGACTGGACGAGGCATGTGGTACGCAACGTTGGTCGGCGCGCTTTTCTGGCTACCGCACATCCACTGGTCATCCATCGCAACAGGCGGCTGGTTGCCGTGGGTGACACTGTCAGCCACGCAGATCATTGCATTGTGCATCTGGGCGTGGTGCGCTGCGATCAGCAGGGCACTGGTGTGGGTGCGCACCTGGTGGGGACAGACATTGTCGTGGGCCGTTCTGTGGGTCGCGGTCGAACAGCTGCGTTCAACCGTGCCATTTGGCGGTTTCCCGTGGGGCAAGACGGCGTATGCGATGGTCGATGCTCCGTGGGGAAAGCTCGCGCCGTGGGGTGGGGAAGTGCTGGTCAGTGCAGTCACTATGATGCTCGCAGTGCTGCTGCGGCGCACATTTTCGCTCCTGAGAACGCGCTCGGATGAGCACTGGTGGAACAGACCGTTGATGCTGGTGCTGGCGGCTGCGCTGGCGTGCCTGCCGCTGGCGATCACACTACCGAATGCGCAGGAAGCCGGATCGATTCGCGTGGGTGTCGTCCAGGGCAACGTTGAAATCCCGGGCAATGCGACGTACAGCGTGCCGCTGAAAGTTACTGGCAATCACACGCGCGAAACGCTGCGAATGGCCGAGGAAGGCGACGCGGTGGATGTGGCTGTGTGGGGTGAGACGGCAGCCGATCGCGATCCTCGTGCCAATTCAGGCGTAGCGAACCTGGTCGATGAAGCAGTCGATGCGCTCGGCGTTCCGATTCTGGTCGGCTTCAACGGGTATGACAGTCAGGACAATACGCGCACGAATCTGGTTGGCTGGTGGTACCCGGATTCGGGTCTGAGCGATCAGCTTTACGGTAAGCAGCACCCCGTGCCGTTTGGTGAATACATTCCGTGGCGCTCCTTTATTTCAAAACTGGCTACCGAGGCAGCTCAGGTCAACGTCGACATGGTTGCGGTCGATAATCCGAGCCTGCTGTCCGTGACGCTCAACGATGGGCGCGAGGTGCCTTTCGTGATGGGAATCTGCTTCGAGGTGGCTTATGAGGATCTGATTCGAGACGGTGTGGATCGAGGCGGTCAGATCATTGCCATTCCAACGAATAACTACCATTTTCGGTATTCAGCTGAGTCCACTCAGCAGGCTCAGATGCTGCGTTTTCGAGCAATGGAGTACGGCCGATCGGGAATCCAGGCCTCCACCAATGGTGTCTCGATGATTGTGCGCCCTGATGGCACGATCGTGCGCCAGACAGTGAAACAGACTGCAGATCACATGGTGGCGCAGCTGCCGTTGCGTACATCACTGACGTGGGCAGCCAGACTCGGCATAATTCCGTCAGTCGGAATAATGTGTGGAGGGGGAGTTGTCACCATCTGCGCCGTGGTGCGCGCACTCATCAGCGTGCGGCGACGTTAATTCTTTCGGTAGGCGCCTTCTGGACGCAAACGGCCCGAGCGCAGCAGTTCGAGCTGCTCGTTCAGGACAACGTCGAGTTCTTCAAGGGATCGGCGCTCGCGCAGCATATCCCAGTGCGTGCGAACCGGTTTGGCTGGTTTCTGTTCTTCCTCTTCGCCTTCTTCGCCGATAATTTCAGCGGTGGCGCCGCATTTGCATTCCCACGTCGCCGGAGGATTCGCTTCGGTGGAAAATGGAATCTGGAATTTATGGCCGTTGGAGCACAGGTATGTTGCAGTCGCTCGGTCGGCGAAGATGACACCTTCTTCTGATTCCATCGATTTTGCACCAATTTGCATACCGCGAAGGGCGCGATCAGCCATGAATCCTCCTAAATGCGTGCGAGCTCGAATATTGTAACTGATAGAGGTTCGCACGCTCCACCACAATCCGATAATGTACATTATGTCAGATGTGGGAAATCGTGAAATCCCCTCTCACTTGGCGAAAGGAAATCTTCATGCCCGAGGTCAGCAGCTCGGTCCACGCTCAACGTCAGCGCACGCGAGGGACAACCCAGCCGCGCGGTCTGTCACTGCGTCCCTACTTTAAATCCGACGCGCCCGCGCTTGTTGTGGTCTTTGGCGTGGTGTGCGCGCTGACGATCGCTGTGACACGCGCATACCTTGCTCTGACTGGTTATCCCCAAGTTGGCGGCGAGGTGTTTCACATTGCTCATGCGATCTGGGGCGGCTTGCTGCTCATTATTGGCTTGATCGGCGCGATGATATTGACGAATTCCTGGGCGTCCTGGGCAGGTGCGATCCTCGGTGGCGTCGGTGCCGGATTATTCGTGGACGAGGTCGGTAAATTCATCACACAAGATAATGACTATTTCTTTCCTCTTGCCGCAACCATTATTTACGTGTTCTTGGTGTTGCTAGCTGGTGGGGCGCTTGCTCTCCAACGACTAAGCCGCAGTACTGCTGCCGCGCACCTGCACCTGGCCCTCGACATTGCCGAACAGAGTGTGGATCGCACCCTTCCGGCTATGCGCCGCGCTCAGATGGCACAACACCTGGACAAAGCCCGAAACCTCAACCCCTCTCCTTCACAGCACCTACTCATCGACGCGCTCAGTGACTTGGCAAATGATCTGCCCGGAGATGGATCTGACGCCGGCACACGCCTGACACGCTGGGTTAGAAACGTTCCCACGTCTCGCTTCCAGAGCGTCGCAGCCGTTATGCTCTTCATTCAGGCGATCGGAGACGTCGCACGCGCCGTGACTGCCCTCGTGTCGTACGCGTCGGGACATGCCATGCTCGACCAGGTCGTTCCCGATGTGACACAAGACGGCTGGACGGGCACATTGTCAATCGCAGCTGTCATCGGCGGCGTTATCGCGGGTGCCCTTGCCGTGGTTGCAGGAGTCATGATGCTCCCGAAGCGCTCCTCCATCAAGATTCCATTCGGCATCGCCTTCGCGGCGGTAGGCATTGACCTCGTTGTGGTCAACTCGCTTGCCTCCTACACCAACCAATTCTTCATCCTGGCGATCGCCGCCTACCTATCGGTGTCAATGTCGGTGATCATCATGTGGCGTCGCTCGAATTCCGCCGATCAACTACTACAGTAGGAAATATGAGACTCGGAGTAGATTTCGGTACGACACGCACCACTGTTGCGGCAGCTGATCGAGGCAACTACCCTATTGTAGCTTTCAGTGACGTCGACGACGACGTGTGTGAATACATCCCCTCCCTCATGGCGCTTGACGGTGACCATCGCGTCTACGGCTTCGACGCGGTAGAACTGGCGCGCCAGGGTGCTCCGCATCTGCGCTCCTTCAAACGCCTGATCTCCGATCCAGCTGTCACAAGCGAAACAACGGTGCGGGTTGACCGCCGCGACATCAACGTCCTGACGCTCCTGACCGAGTTCCTCACCTACGTGGCCCACGAAATTCGCACGAACTCGTCAGTGAGTCAGATCCCAGACGAAGAACCACTGGAAGCCGTCATCGGTATTCCCGCCCACGCCTACTCGGCACAACGTTTCCTGACGCTGGAAGCATTCCGGGCAGCCGGCTTCACCACTCTTGCCATGATCAACGAGCCGTCAGCAGCGGGCTTCGAATACACCAGTCGACATCGCGCTTCGCTATCGACCAACCGGCAACAGATCCTCGTATATGACCTCGGTGGCGGAACCTTCGACGCCTCACTGGTCAGCGTGGAAGGAACCTCTCACGAGATCCTCGGATCACACGGCAATAAC
The DNA here is from genome assembly GCF_001814535.1 of Actinomyces sp. HMSC065F12. Lineage (NCBI taxonomy): Bacteria > Bacillati > Actinomycetota > Actinomycetes > Actinomycetales > Actinomycetaceae > Actinomyces > Actinomyces sp. HMSC065F12. The sequence goes on along the minus strand of NZ_KV817030.1, from coordinate 179,708 downwards.
CTGCTCGGCGGGGACGACTTTGATCAGGTACTCGCCCAGTGCGCACTGGCCGCAGCCGGCGCAACCTCTGCCGATCTGAGCGACTCCGATATGGACGACCTGCTCGAACAGGCACGCGACGCAAAGGAAGCACTGACACCTCAGACCAGGCGGATCTCATTGACGGTGGGCGCACGCGATGTCACAGTGCCGGTCGCGGACTTCTATGCTCACTGCATCGACCTGATCGATTCCACCGTCGAAACAATGAAGCCGCTGCTCGCCATTGATTCAGAAGGCGGAGAGGAACTGGGACCCCACGTTGCGGGATTGTACGTCGTGGGTGGTGGGTCCCAACTGCCGCACGTCCTGCGCGAACTGCGACGCCGCTTCGGGCGACGTGTCCACCGCTCCCCTCACACCGCAGCATCAACCGCGATCGGCCTGGCCATCGAAGCTGATCCCGAGTCCGGCTTCACCCTGCGTGAACAGCTTTCACGTGGAGTCGGCGTATTCCGCGAAATGCAGTCAGGGCAGATGGTGTCGTTTGATCCTCTGCTGGATGCTCACCTCAGAGTCTCCACACAGGACTCCGTCAGCGTCACGCGTCGCTACCGTGCCGCTCACAATATCGGGTGGTTCCGCTTCGTTGAATACACTGCAACCGACGACCAGGGCGTGCCGCGAGGCGACGTCTTGCCGTATGGCGAGCTGATTTTCCCCTTCGCCCGCGAACTGCAGGATATGGGCGACGCCCTCGACCCCCATGCCGTGAGTGTGCGCCGCACGGAGGACGGACCCTTAATCGAAGAAAAGTACACGGTGGATCGGCACGGTATCGTTCACGTTGCCATCACCGACTGCGACACGGGTTACACTGTCTCGCAATCACTGGGAAGTAAATAACACTGCAGGAGCTCCTCAAACGTTAGACAATGGAATGTGTCTACTTTTCTGCGTCAGTTAGGTGCCGCCTGCGCGCGCCACGGGATCCGCACGCTCCTCGTGTGGATTGCCGTCCTGCTGATTGGCGGAATCGGGGTGTGGCAGGCAGGCCCGCAACTGTCCAATGATTTCAAGATTCCCGGCACAGAGGCCCAAGACGGCCTCGACATTATTTCGGAACGATTCCCCGAACTGGCCGGACTGACCGCACAGGTCATCGTGGAATCTCCTGATGACCACCCCATCGAGACACACCGCGACCAGGTGCAGCGCGTCGTCCATCAGTTGAGCGCCGTTCCTCACGTCACTCAGGCAGCCGACCCGTGGTCAGAATTGCTGCGCACTCCCACAATCAGTACGGACGGACGATTCGCCCTGATCAACGTCCAACTTGACCTGGCGCTCGGGGAAGATGACGACGGCGCACTGGACACTATCGAAACGGTCGCTGCCGACAGCACAAAGGCCGGGATGCCGGCATCGGTCGGAGGCCAGATCTACCAGATAACATCAGTGCCCCTCTCCCCTCTTGAACTGGTTGGTGTGGCCATTGCGCTCATCATCCTTGCGATCACCTTCCGCGCACTGCTGCCTGCAGTCCTGCCCGTGATCACCGGACTGCTCGGCGTGAGCATCGCGATGACAGGTGTACTCATTGTTGCGCAGTGGGTGGACATTTCCACCACTACTCCCACGCTGGCGATCATGATCGGTCTGGCGGTCGGCATTGACTACTGTCTTTTTATCGTCTCCCGCCATCGTTCCCAGCTGGCTCACGGCTGGAACGTCGTTGATTCCATTGCGATGGCCAATGCGACATCAGGTGGTGCCGTAATCTTCGCCGCCATCACCGTTGTGATCGCACTATGCGGTCTGATCGTCTCCGGCATCCCCTTCCTGGCAGTGATGGGTCTATGTGCCGCGGCCGCTGTGGCCGTGTCCGCTGTGATTGCGGTGACGGCCATCCCGGCTCTGATGGGTTTGATGGGTGAGCGACTGCGCCCACGCCACGCACGCGCATCGCGGCGCTCCGGTCAGGAAGAGACTCACAGACATGCAGCGAAGCACTCGAAGCAGAGTGCTTCCCAATGGTGGGTATCAGTGATCACTGCCCGCCCGTGGATCACGATCGGTGTCGTCCTGGTTTTCCTGTCCGCCGTCGTCATTCCTGCCAAAGATCTGCGCCTGTCCCTTCCCGACAATGGAACCGAGCCGGTGGGCACTCCCGCACGGGACACATACGAGCTGGTGGCGAACGAATTCGGAGACGGAGCCAACGCTCCCCTGCTGATCATCGGTGGCATCATCCAGTCTGAGGACCCGCTCGGTCTGGTCGATGAACTTGCCGACCGGGTTGAACAGGTTGATGGCATCAGGTCAATTCAGATAGCCACCCCGAACAGGAACGCTGACCTTGCTGCCGTCATTGCGATCCCCGAGGCCGCGTCGAACGATCCTGCAACCGAAAAAGCACTGGAGAACCTGCGCGAAGCTGCCGACACGTGGGAGCGTGAACTGGGCGTCGAGGATATTCATGTGACCGGCATGGTTGCCGCCAGAATGGATGTGACCGCTCGCCTGACGGATGCGCTGGTGCCGTTTGCCTCACTGGTGGTGGGGCTGGCGTTGATTGTGCTGACAGTAGTCTTCAGGTCACTGTGGGTGCCGCTGACCGCAACGATCGGATACCTCCTGTCGATCGGCGCAGCATTCGGCGTTACGTCCATGATCTTTTCGTGGGGATGGTTCACCGGACCGCTGCGCATCTCCAATACCGGGCCGGTCATCTGCTTCATGCCGATCATGGCGTTGGGTGTGCTCTTCGGCCTGGCGATGGACTACCAGGTCTTCCTCGTCACCCGCATGCGCGAATACTGGACTCACGGCGAGGATGCACGGCAGGCAGTCAAGAAGGGATTCGCCTCTTCCGCACCTGTTGTGGTGGCTGCAGCGCTGATCATGGTGTCGGTTTTCCTCGGATTCATTCCCTCAGGTTCGTTCTACGTCCAGCCCATCGCACTGGCGCTGGCGGTTGGCGTTGCTATTGACGCATTCATCGTGCGCATGACGCTCATTCCAGCGGTCATGATGGTGCTTGGTAAGCGAGCCTGGTGTTTTCCGCGCGCACTGGACCGGGTGGTGCCTCACGTCGACGTCGAGGGCGTCGCTATGGATCACCTCAGCGATCACATGGAGTGGAAACGTGTCAACGGACCGGCAATCTTGCGCATGGAAGATGTCCGCATTGACGAGGGTGGCCAGACCGTGGCCTCGTGCGATGAGCTGATTGTCTGGCCCGGTGAGGTCATCCAACTGGACGGGCCACCCAGCCAGGTGCGCACACTCATGTGCGCGGCTGCGGGCCTTATCCGCGCTGACCAGGGAATTATCGTGGTGCGCGATAACGACGCGCGCGATCGATCCAGCTGGATGCGCGCTAACATTCCGATCATGTTGCGAGCCTCATGGGCCCACATGATTGCGTCGGATGCTAAAGAGTCGGACAAGAACCTGGTACTCGTGGACTGCCCGGTAACCGAACAGGTGCGAGACCAGCTCATCAGTGCGACAGTGGAACAAGAAGGTGCACTGATTGTGGGACCTCAGGCCGGCAACAGTGGCTTTGTGATCACACGGACCGTCAAGATTGGAGGCGACGCATAAATGCGATTACGAGATGCACGCCTATTGCTGGTCGCCGTCATCGTACCGATCTTGCTCGCCGCGTTGTCCATGTGGTCAATCGGTGGGAACAGTACAGGCTCGGACATTACACGCCTGAAAGCGGCTATCGTAAACTTGGACAAGGGCGCGGAAATGACGCTGCCCGACGGCTCAACCCAATTTGTCCCTTTCGGACGCCAACTGTCCGCCGAACTGCTCAAACCGCACGATGGAACCGCAACGTTCCAATGGGAGCTGATGCAGGTCAACAGTGCGCACGACGCAATTAAGAACGGTGACGTTGCTGCAATCGTGACCATTCCGGAAAACTTCTCGACAGCGGTGGCAACGATCGGGCAAACTGACGCAAATCCCGGCATTGTCGCACTGACCAGCTCTGATGCGACTGCACCTATGATGAACGAACTGGCCCATGCGGTGACGGAAGCCGCCGCGCGATCCTTGGGCCAGACGCTGGGCACGCAGGTTCTCAACGGTGTCTATCTGGGATTCGACCAGCTGAAAGACCAGCTGGGAGCAGCTGCAGACGGAGCCAGGCAACTCGATTCCGGTATCGGGTCCTTGGGACAGGGTGCCCATCAGCTGGCCGACGGCGTCCACCAGAGCACGGATGGCACCTATGAACTTGCCGGAGGACTTGCCCAACTTGCCGACGGCACGGCAGCACTGGAGAGCGGTGTGGCAGGATTTTCGGGCGGTATCGGACAGCTCCATGCCGGTGCGGAACAACTGTCAGGCGGCATCCACCAGATGCGCGACGGAATCGCCGGATCAGCCTCCTCCCCCGGTCTGACCGGCGGCGTCGACCAGCTGGCGGACGGCATCCTGGGAAACGGTACGACGCCGGGGCTGGCCAGTGGCTCACTCCAGCTGGCAGAAGGAACCGAACAGCTGGCCGACGGTATCGCGCGACTTGACAACGGGTTGGACACGATCCGTGCCCTCATTCCCGAGGATTTCGATCCTGCTGACCTGCCAACGATCACCATCGATCTTCAGCAAATTGTCGATGTGATGAAACAGGTGGCTCGGGATGCGCGCGATGTGCTCAGCAGGCTTGAACCAATCATGACCGATCAGGATGTCATTAACGAGCTACGTAGCTCGCTGCTCGGCCTTATCGATCGATGCCCCGCTGAAACGTTCCCACAATACTGTGCCGATATGAAGGAGTTTGGGCAGTTGATTGTGCCTTTCATTGATGGCCTGCCCACGGTTGCAACCGATTCCCTCGCTGCCCTCGACGATTTCCTGGCGAAGATTTCCAGTGACGAATTCGCGGACGGCCTTGCCGACGCGCAACATTTCGTTGACCACTACAACGAGTACATCGCCCAGATTGTCGGTCCGGATGGTTTACTCGCAGGGGTGAGCCAACTGGCCACAGGATCCCAACAGCTTGCCAGTGCAGCGCGTCAAATGGCGGATGGCATCAATGGAACAGACTCGACGATAGGCCTCGTTCAGGGCGTCACACAGCTACAGAACGGGGTGCATCAGCTCCAGGACGGATTTGACGGCACAGAAGGCCAGCCTGGACTCGTCACGGGAGCCGATCGCCTAGCCGACGGCTTGGCACAATTGTCGGCTGGAGTGGGCCGCTTCTCGGGTGGCATTAGCCAGCTCAACGAGGGAGCCCAGGGAGCGGCTGACGGCTCCAGCCAACTGGCAGACGGACTCGGACAGCTCGGAAACGGAGCCGATCAGCTTTCCACAGGCATCGACCAGCTACGCGACGGATCGTCCCAGCTCGCGGATGGCCTGGACGAGGGCGTCTCGCAAATCCCCGTCTATTCAGATGCGGAACGCACTCGGATTGTGTCCATGGCGATGCGTCCGGTGCAAACAGAGCAGGATGCCACGACGCAGAGCACCATCGGAACAGCTTTCCCGTTTACCGCTGCAGTCCTGATCTGGATCAGTGCGTTTGGTGCATTCTTGATGATGCCGGGCCTTCGCGGTCGCGTCTTGGCTCGTCCAGTCGGTGCAGTTCGGGCGGTCATTGATTCGCTGCGCGCCCCGTCCGGCGTAGTGGCAATCTCCGTGCTGGGCGTGATCTGTGTAGCGCTGCTGTTCAAGGTCTCCCCTGTCAGTCTCGCTGGTACAGGTGCACTGATCGTAGTCGGCGCAATTGTGGCAGTCCTGGTCCACCAGATGCTATTGGCAGTGTGCGGTGCCCGGATCGGGCGTGTCGTCTCGCTCCTGTTCTTCACGTTGCAGGTCGTTGCCCTCATCGGGCTGATGCCCTACCAGGATTCACCTGACGCCTTATCTACAATGAACGCGCTGCTGCCGTTGGGAGAACTTGCCGGAGGCCTGCAGACCAGCGTTCTGGGTGTGGGATCCTCGTGGGTGCCCCCGCTCCTGTCGCTGATCGGATGGGGCCTGGTGAGCTTCATTGGTTCGGCGGCGGCGGTTACGCAGCGCCGAACGCTCTCGCCCGAGAAGGTTCGCGAAGCGTTGAACGTTGTTCCGATGTGAACTTAGGAAACGGAACGGTGCCTGCGGCGACGGCGTTCAGCTAGATCGTCAATAACCGTGTCATCTTCGTCGCGCCGCTCGACTGGCAGTTCAGCCAGGGAGCCTTCAACTTCGCGCCACACGCGCCCCACTGCGATACCGAACACGCCCTGTCCGCCTTGGAGCAAGTCAATCACCTCATCGGATGACGTGCATTCATACACGGATGCGCCGTCACTCATCAGCGTGATCGACGCGAGGTCATCGATTCCACGGTTACCGAGCTGCGTGACTGCCTGGCGGACTTGCTGGAGTGACACGCCGGCGTCAAGGAGCTTCTTGACGACTTTCAGGACGAGGATGTCGCGAAATGAGTACAAGCGCTGTGAACCGGATCCACGCGCAGCGCGCACCGAAGGCTGCAGTAACCCTGTGCGAGCCCAGTAGTCGAGCTGACGGTAGGTGATGCCGGCCGCGGAGCACGCAACCGGGCCGCGATAGCCGGTTTCGTCTTCGTTGAGGCCTTCAAGAGGGTCGCCGAAGAGCATGGCCTGTCGTGGTTGTGGGGCTACTGAATCAGCCGGATTCGCGCTCACGTATGCTCCTCGGACTCTTAGCCACTGGATGGGCTCACTGTGTGTACTCTCTAACGCTAATTCCCGAACGGTCGTCGGTCAACAATTCAAACGGCGAGCCTCAAGTTCAACTTGAAGGTGAGTCGCCGTTGAGCCTCGACAATGAAATGCGCAATAGTTCCCGGTGCAGGTCAGCGAGCTTTTCACCAAATTCCATTGAGCGTGCGTGTGCACGCTCACGATCGGTGGCGCGTTGGCGTGACAGCTGTGAGGACACGACTTGATCAATCACATCCGCACTGCGCTCGGCACCTGTGCGCACAGAACGCAAGATCCTCGCATTCATGCCCTCAGCTTCAAGGGCCACCAGCAGGTGCACGACGTGAACCGTGCGAGATGGAAAATAGCCAGCAATGTCTGGAGCGATCAATCCGAGTGCAGTGTAGCGTTCAAGAGTCTCGACAGTGGCGCCTGTCAGATCAGCCAAGTCACGCGTGGAAATGGTTGACTGGTTCGCAGGGACAACTACTTCCCCATCGGAAGCAACAATGCGTGCGCTCGGAGCAGGATCCACGTCATGGCCGGCGTCCAATGCCCGCAGCTCATCGCGAATGGCATTGAGGGGCGAATAGGAATCGCGCTGGCGCCGCAGGATATAGCGCAGTCGCTCACGGTCGGACTCGGAAAACTTTCGGTAACCCGCACTCGTACGGCTCGGACAGATGAGTCCCTGATCCTCCAGAAAACGAATCTTTGACACTGAGACGGTGGGGAACTCTTTTTGCAGAGCTTCTGTGACCTGGCCGATGGCCATTGTCGGCTCTGCACTCAAGCCACGTGGCCACTGTCCCTGTTGTGGATTCTCCTCGAGTGCGTATGCGTGGGCAGTGTTCATGCCTGCTGCGGGGACGGCTGGTAGGTCATGCGGTACTTGCCGATCTGGACTTCATCGCCTTCTTGCAGATGTGCCTCATCGACACGTTCACGATTGACATAAGTGCCGTTCAGGGAGCCTGAATCGCGGACAATGTAGCCACCGTCCTGTGCGATGAACTGGCAATGTTTGCGGGACACAGTCACGTCGTCAAGAAAAATGTCCGACTTGGGTGAGCGTCCGGCGTTAGTTGTGCCTGGATCGAGCAGGAAGCGCGCACCGGAGTTCGGGCCACGCTGAACGATGAGCAGTGCGGAACCGGCAGGAAGGGCCTCGACTGCCTCGCGGTCGCGAGCAGACAACGGCAGCGGTTGAGCAGTTTCCTCTTCTTCCTCCGAGCCTGGCAGGCCGAAGACCGAGGTTGCCGTCGGGTCAAAGTCACTGTGATCTTCCATCATTTCCCTCTTCCGCGAGTACACCGGAATTCAGATGCACCCCAGTGTACGCAAAAAAGGTACGCCGGCGCATTGCTGTTTCATTGATAACAATTATGTCACGCCTCTATTTTTCTGTCGCATATTGAGGGATCGGAGTAGGAGCAACTTCATCGATCACGACTTGCTGGGATTTGATGATCTCCACGTCCGCATTCTTGGAACGCATCTGCCAAGCCGCACCTGCAGAAATCTCCAGTGCAGTGGCAATCGTGTCCGAATCTCCAATCACTTTCCACTGGTAGGGCGAGTGGATCACCTGACCGTTCATGATGATGCCCACATCCGACATGGAAAACCAGGTCTGCGCGTTGGCACGGATACCGTTGATGCTCACAGCTTCAGCTCCGGCGTTGCGCAGTTCCCCAAGGGTCATGACGAACTGGACTGCATTGACACCTCCCTGCGGATCGGTAACGATCATGGTGAGGCCTTCGCCTTCAACAGGGACCGTTCCGGCATTGATACGTGCCTGCTCGACACTCTTGCGGGCCGCTTCGTCGGCAGCCTGCTGCTGGGAGACAGCATTCTCCAGGTCAGCCAGCTCAGACTCGAGCTCAGCCTTCTCGCCGCGCAGTGTTTCCTCGCGTCCAGACAGCTCATCGAGCAGCACCACCAGGTCTTGCTCGGTCATCTGGTCGAGCGGGTCGGCACGCTGGGCGCGCACCTGAGTTACCAATGCGATACCGAGCATCATGCAGATGACGACAAGAAGAATATGGATCGGCCTCGGACTGGCCAAAAGAGCCTCTCGCAGCCGTGAACCGCGCGATATCTGGGGTTTGTTCGTAGAATTACGTGCCATTGTCGTGCACCTACGCCTTGAAAATAAGACGACGGATGGACGCGGCGTTGGAGAAGATACGGATACCGAGAACGACGACGACAGCGGTCGTCATGGCGGATCCGACGCCGAGCTGCTGTCCTAGGAATACCAACAGACAGGCTACGAGGACATTCCAGAAGAACGACATGATGAAGACACGGTCGGAGAAGACACCTTCGAGCCACGCGCGCCCGGCGCCGAAAAGAGCGTCAAGCCCAGCGACAACGGCAACGGGAAGGAATGGCTGAATCCACACCGGGATCGTGGGATCGACCATGAATCCGATGACGATTCCTGCAATCAGTCCAAGGACAGCAATCATGTTTAGCCTCCAGCACCATCTCGAGTTTCAGCGTAGCGCGTCGAGCGCTGATCAACGCCCTGCATCTCAATGGAGTTTGCGGCCCGTGTCGTGATCTGTATACCTCGAGCTGACTGGGCGGTAGACAGATAATCACCGGTGCCGCCACGCACCAGTGCCACCGACAGATCCGACCCGTCTCCGATGGCATTGATGACGTAGGGAGACTGGATGGCCGTGGTGTTGACCAGGATCGTTGAACCTGCGGTGCGGATGAAGGTGCCCGACCCGATGCGAATGCCGTTGACGTCAATGGCTTCAGCTCCGCCCGCCCACATGGCATTGACCACCATTCGCAAGTCCTGATCGCGCACAACCGCCTGGGGTCGTTCAGTTTTGGAATCTGTGGCGTCGCTGAGGGCAACAGTCAGACCCGGTCCGTGCACGGAGTGAGCCGCGCTGGCCATCGCCACGCTTGCCTCCAGTTGCGGTGCAGATGTCGGGGCGATATCGGCAGCTGAGCGCATCGTGGAGGACAGGTCGGACACTTCCTGGCTGAGCAAGTCAACCTGCGTCTGGACGGTTTCGATGCGCGAGGTCAATGAGTTTCGCACTGTCGTATCAGCGGGGGCGCGTAAGTATCGCACTGCGATTCCGGAGGCGATCCCCAGCGCGATCGCCATGATGATGACGAGGACGCGCATTGCCGGGCCGGATCGGCGGGCATTCGGATCGGCTGCGTATGCGTGGTAGGCAGCATCGAGCGGATTTCGAAGAAGCTGGTTGAGCTGCGACATCGATGCGGCAGGGTCCTTTCGGGGCGAGGCAGTGCTCATAGCGTCTCCTCCCAAAGTTCCTGGACGCGTTGAGCACGCTGAACGTCGTCAAAGTTCTCGATTACGAGCCGTCGCAGGGCAGCAGGTGCATCCGTATTGCCCTCCAGCCATTGTTCATATTCATTGACGAGGGTGGCTACCGCATCCGGATCATCGCAGTCGACGTGATGTGGAGCGCCAGCACGCACGAAGCGAATACCCATGCCGATGGAGTGGGTGGCCCAAAAATCAGCGAGGTGCGCGAAGAACTCACGGTCGAGCTCATCGCCCTCCCACGTGGACTCCGCCAGGCCGAAGAGGATCGCTGAGGTTTCCTCGTTGGAAATGTCCCCGGTGAGAACTCGTTTCCATGACTGTTCACGGATAGTGGCTGTGGGCAGAGCAGCCACAGCGCGAGCGTGGAAAATGGTAGTCTCCCCTGTGCGTTCGTCGTCCAGCCACTGGTCGAGGCGAGCGCGGTCGACATCGCCGCGCGCAGCAAGCGCGCGGCGTGCACGCCAGGCAAGTTCGGGACCGATTTCCAGTCCATGAATACTGTGCCGGCCCGCCACGGCTGTGATCGTGCTGGTCGCTGCAGGTGACAAGGGGCACCAGGGTGCTGAGCTGAGCAACGCTCCGAGCCACAGACGCTGGTGGTCCACGGTAGTGGTGTGTGAGAGGATGTCGAGTGCAGTGGCGACGACCTGTTCGTGCAATGCTGCTCGTTGTGAGCGCGGGCAGTAATGCGCGATGGCGTACTGAACACTGGACAGCAGTCTGTCCACAACCGCGTCGTGATCTTCGGTGAGTGCCTGCGTGAGTACTGCGCGAACATAGCGGTCTGCGCGCATGAGCCCATCGCGCACCATATTCCATAGGTTCGCCCACACAACGGCGCGCGTGAGCGGATCAGGGCAGGTTCCGATGTAAGCCAATGCCGTGTCCGCGCTGTGCGCATCAAACCTGCAGATCGCATACGTTAGATCGTGGTCGTTCAACACGATCAAATCGCATTCCCCGCGTGAAAGTGTGTCGTCTGTGATGCGGATACGGGCGGCCTCAGTATGCAGGCTATAGGTGTGGGTGCGCCTCAGGGCTCCCTCGTCAATCGCCCACGTGGATACCTCAAGTGTGTGGGGACGAACGAGGCGGTCCTGGACCAAGTCGAAGCGGGAAAGACGGCCCGAATGGTCGAATTGCACGTCGACGGAGAGCCTGGATGGGCCGCTGGTTTCCAGCCATAGCCTGCTCCACTCAGTCAGATCCTGCCCGGACGTTTCTTCCAGGGCTTCCAGAAGGTCGGTCAGCTTCGTCGCACCGTTGGCGTGGCGGGTGAAGTAGAGTCGTGCACCGGCAAAAAACGCGTCCTCACCAAGGGCGGCGAACAGTTGTCTGAGAACGGCTGCACCCTTGGCGTAGGTGATCCCGTCGAAATTGTTCTTGGCTGCCTCCACGTCCGGGATATCTGCAGCGATGGGGTGGGTGGTTGGATACTGGTCCTGCTCGTAGGCCCAGGCTTTGCGGCCAATGGCGAATGACGTCCACTCCCCTGTGTAGGCGGTGGCGTGAGCAGCCGTGTTGGTGCCCTGGTGGTCAGCAAAGGATTCTTTGAGCCACAGGTCATCCCACCATGCGGGCGTGACGAGATCACCGAACCACATGTGGCACATTTCGTGAAGGATCGTGTTGGCACGGTGCTGACGCTGCGCGAATGTGGGGGTGTCGCGCGACAGGAGATGTTCGTTGAACGTGACGCACCCGGGATTCTCCATTGCGCCAAGGTTGTATTCAGGCACGAACACCTGATCGTAGGATCCCCACGGAAATGTCACACCGTAGTGCTGATGATAAAAGTTGAGGCCCTGTCGGGTGACAGTCAGAATATCGTCGTCGTCCATGAAAGGCGCGAGGGCGGCGCGACACATCAGACGCAGCGGGATCGCGACATGTGTGCCGTCGCCGGCTCCACCTTCCCAGGTACCGCCGTCAACTACGGCCCACTGGCCTGCAACAACTGCGGTGATGTAGGAGGACAGAGGTGGTGTGGTGGAAAAGTCGTGCCGAATGAAGGTGCCGGCATCCGTCGGTGTGTCGATGCCGTTGGACGTGACAGTCCATTCTTTCGGCGCGAGGACGTGGAAGGTCCAGCGCGGCTTGATATCGGGCTGATCCATACACGGCCAGGCCCTGCGCGCATCGGTGGGCTCAAACTGTGTGTACAGGTAGATGCGGTGATCTTCAGGATCGAGATAGCGGTGGAGCCCCTCCCCTGTGCGTGAAAAGCTGCAGTGGGCGCGCACGGTGAGCGTGATCGGACGTGATATTGGAAGGTCATCAAGGTCAAGGCGAGATCCGTCATGGTGGAACGCATGCGGAGCGTCATCGACCAGAACCTCGTCCACCGTTCCCACCACGTCAACAAATGTTGAGGGACGGTTGAGCGTCATTGTGAACACAGAGGTGACAGGATAATGTGTCTCGTCAAGATCACCTGCACGCGTCAGATCCACCGTCACGTCAATGTGGGACACTGAGACTGTCTGAGCACGCTGACGTGCCTGGGATCGCGTGAGGTTAAACATGTCTCGATTGTAAGAGCGCGCGCGAGTTGAGGCATTGGGGCGCGCCCGAGTAGTAAAGTGTGCGCCATGACTACCATTAATGAACTGCGTCCTCGCACATCAGCGATTACTTTTCGTGAACTGGTCCGCGACCTCGATGTTCATCAATGGGTGAATGAAGACAAGGCCAACTGTCCCGTCACTGGCGTGACGGTCTCTTCCAGTGACATTGATGCCGGATGGGTGTTCGTGGCAATCCCCGGATACTCCCACCACGGCGCCGAATTTGCCGCAGGTGCGCTTGAGGCTGGCGCGGCCGGCGTCATCACGGATGAGAAAGGTGCGCGGATCCTGCGTGACAGTGGCGCGAGCGTCCCTATTGCAGTTGTCGACGACCCTCGCCAGGCGGCAGCGTTCGTATCTGCACGAGTGGTCGGAAACCCCGATCAGTCACTGACGACCGCAGCAGTGACCGGCACAAACGGAAAGACCACCACAACCTATCTGGTCAGCGCCGCGTTGGGCGCCATACACGATGTTCCTGCGCTGTGCGGCACCGTGGAAACCCGCATCGGTGACATGACGATCTTGGCGACGCGCACCACGAACGAGGCACCGGTCCTGCATCGCTTTCTTGCCTGCGCACAGCAACAAGGCGCTGACAATGCGGTCATCGAAGTGTCCTCTCATGCATTGAGCTTGAATCGTGTTGACGGCATTGTCTTTGACGTCGCCATTTTTACGAATCTGCAGCACGATCACCTGGACTTCTATCACGACATGGAGCACTACTTCCAGGCCAAAGCATCCCTGTTCACGCCCGAGCATGCCCTGCGTGGAATCGTGTGCGTGGACGATGAATGGGGCCAGCGACTGGCACGTGAGGCCACGATCCCGATCACGACTGTTGCGGCCTTGAGCTCGCAACAGGCAGACTGGCACGTCAGTGATATTCATCCGGATCCGCAGACCGCACAAACCGTTTTCTCCCTGACCGATCCGGCGGGGCACACCCACCAGGTTCACAGCCCGGTACTCGGAGAAGTGAACGTGCAAAACTGCGCTGTGGCAATCGCAGCGGCGACGGCAGTGGGTGCGGATCCAGATCAGGCGGTCACTGCCCTCGAGCGGGCACCGCAGGTTCCTGGGCGTATGGAGAAAATCAATCCGGACTGTGACGATCAGCCGCTCGTGATCGTTGATTACGCGCACACCCCCGAAGCTCTGGAATGGATTCTCAAGGATGCGCGCGAACTGGCTGGCGGCCGCGTCGTCCTGGTCTTTGGCACGGACGGTGACCGGGATGCCTCCAAACGCATACCGCTGGCTGAAGTTGCGGCGAGACACGCGGACGTGTTGTGGGTGACAGATGAGAACCCCCGAACCGAGGACGCGGCGGCAATTCGCGCCGAGCTGATGGAGGGAATCCGCAACGTGCGTCCCGACCTGACCAACGTCACGGAGGTTACAACGTGCCGCCGGGATGCGGTACGGTGCGCGATTCAGGACGCCAGTGCGAATGACATCGTCCTGATCACCGGGAAGGGTGCCGAGTGGTATCAGGAGATAGATCATGTCTATCACCGATACAATGACGTGCCGGTTGCACGCGAAGTGCTGGAATACAGTGAACCCCGCAAGCGAGGATGACAAACGTGAGCGAAGAGCAGGATATTGACACAGGTGAAGCCCGCGCACGCTCGATGCGGTCGTCACTGGACAACTATGAGCTCAGTGAATCCGACTTGCAGATCCTTGACGATCACGAGGGCGACCTGCCCTCCGTTACTGAAATGGACGGCTTACCGGTCCTTGCTGTGATCGGGCGACCCAACGTCGGCAAGTCCACGCTGGTGAACCGCATCCTGGGGCGCCGCGAAGCGGTTGTGCAGGATACGCCGGGTGTCACGCGTGACCGTGTCACCTACCAGGCAGAATGGGCTGGTCGCGAATTCCTCGTCGTTGACACGGGCGGCTGGGAAGTCGACGTGCGCGGACTGGATCGCAATGTGGCCGACCAGGCCGAGGTGGCGATCGACCTGTCAGATGCAGTGCTGCTGGTGGTCGACGCGACGGTGGGAATTACCACCACTGATGAACGTATCGTGGAGTTGCTGCGCCGCAGCGGCAAGCCGGTCATTCTGGCGGCTAACAAGGTGGATTCCGCCATGCAGGAAGCAGACGCTGCCTACCTGTGGGGTTTGGGTATGGGCGAACCATACGCCATCTCCGCTTTGCACGGTCGAGGCACGGGTGACCTGCTGGATCGAGTGCTGGCAGTTCTCCCTGAGCGCTCGGCACGAGCCGGTCAACCACGCGATCCCAACATTCGCCGCGTGGCTCTGGTGGGACGACCGAACGTCGGCAAGTCCTCACTGCTCAATGCGCTCGTTGGACATGAGCGCGTCGTCGTAGACTCAACAGCTGGCACTACGCGTGACCCGGTCGATGAGATCGTCACTTTGGGCGACCGCCAGTGGCAATTTGTGGATACGGCCGGTGTGCGCCGCAAAATGCACCGAACAACGGGAGCTGATTTCTACGCGTCGATCAGAACACAGGCTGCGATTGAAAAAGCCGAGGTCGCCCTCGTCCTTTTTGATGCCTCGGAAGTATTGACCGAGCAGGACGTGCGCGTCGTGCAGCAGGTTGTTGATGCCGGGCGGGCACTCGTGATCGTCAACAACAAGTGGGACCTGGTGGACGAGGAACGCCAAAAGGAACTCAAATCTGAACTCGAACGCGAACTCGTGCAGGTCGCGTGGGCGCCGCGCATCAATATTTCGGCGGCAACGACGTGGCATACGAACAGAATCGTGCAGGCGTTGGATACGGCCCTGGCCGGGTGGGAAACACGAATTTCGACAGGTAAGCTGAACGCTTTTCTGGGGCAGCTTGTGGCCGCACACCCGCATCCGCTGCGCGGTGGCAAACAGCCCAGGATCCTGTTCGGAACGCAGGTGTCATCCGCTCCCCCACGCTTCGTGCTCTTCACGACCGGTTTCCTCGACCCCGGATATCGACGTTTCATTGAGAGGCGTCTGCGTGAGGACTTCGGTTTCGCCGGCTCCCCCGTTCAGATATCTGTGCGCGTGCGGGAGCGGCGCAGGAAATAGTCCTGACTGTTGTTTTCGGCATGTATGGCATCTATCTGTCGATCTGCTATGTGCAGCGTCGTCACGCAACGCGCATGAAGGAGTGAATTGACGAGGGTGACCCGTGCGGGAGGCCGGTCGATGATACAGTCATGACCGGACAAGAACGGAGAGCCGACGTGAACGATACGCCCATGATGACACTGCCCGATGGGCCAATTGACATTCGACTGATCGCCAGCGACATGGACGGGACGCTGCTGGATGGCAACTCGAATCTACCGGACGAGTTCTGGCCGCTCATGCATGAACTGGCTGTACGTGACATTGCGTTCGTGCCCGCGTCAGGCCGTCAGCTCGCCACCCTCGACACCATGTTTTCCGGCACAGACGCCGGTCACTCCTACATTGCTGAAAATGGCTCCATCGTCACGTTCCACGGGCAGGTTGTGTCGACCACTTGCATCGACATGCCGACAGTCAATGAAATGATCGATGTGACGCGGCGTGTGAGCTCTGACGGAAGCTACAACCTCGGTCTGGTCGTGTGCGGGCAGAACAGCGCGTACGTTGAACGCACAGATGCCGAGTTTTACGCTGAAGCCCACAAATACTATGCACAACTGGAAGTCGTCGACGACTTGAAGCAGGCCGCGGCGCACGATAACGTCCTGAAACTCGCAACGTATGACTTCACGGATATTTCTGCCTTCGTTGATGATCAGGTTCCCCACTTGCGTCAATCGCATCAGGTGGCAGAATCTTCGCGCCACTGGGTCGATATGATGAATCCTGTGGCGAATAAAGGACGAGGGTTGACTGCCCTGCAGGAATCGCTGGGGATCGGTCCGGAGCACACGGTTGTGTTTGGCGACTTCCTGAACGACCTGGAGCTCTTCGACCATGCCGACTATTCGTACGCGATGGCTAACGCTCATCCGGATGTGACAGCACGAGCCCGATACCGCGCGCCGTCAAATATTGATCACGGTGTCATGACTGTGGTACGCGCGCTACTGGCGCTTTAACGGTGGGCCCGGCCGGTCTCGAACCGACGACCTCTGCGGTGTAAACGCAGCGCTCTGGCCAACTGAGCTACAGGCCCGACACGTGCCACTGACGTGGCACGAGGCATACTTTAACGCACACAGGTACGCAGACGCACTTGAGACGTGCGTGAGATGTCTTACCGGTGTGCGCGCGGACGAGCCGTGACGCAGATTCCGGTCCACGTGTCCCCCATTGAGAACGCGGACGTAGAATGCAGACCTGCCACACTGGCTGCTTCGGCAATGTCCGCCACGGGCACAGTGTTCGGATCAGAAGGCTTGGGGAAAAGAACCCAGATCATGCCGCCGTCGTCAAGGTTTGACGCAACATCGACCAGAACGTCACCGAGGTCTTCCTCTTCAGCGTCGTCAGCGCGCCACCATACCAGTGCGCCGTCGACAACGTCGCCATAATCGACATCGACCAGTTCGTGACCAGTCTCGCGTGCAACCGCATCGCGAACAGCTTCATCGCTGTCATCGTCTACGTAGAATTCCTGGACAACCTGATTTTGGGTGAATCCGAGGCTGATCGCCACGTTGTGTAACCACCTTCCACACGCGAACCCGCTGGGCTCGTGAACTATCTAACGGCACTATAGTAGAGCAGATCTGCACCTGGGAAGAATATTTGCGCCGAAAGTCGCCGCCGATGTGGCTTGACGGGACCTGCGAGTACGGGCGGAAGGCGTCACCCTCGTCAATGAATCAAAATTGAGGCGATTCTCATGGGTCTTAAGCCCTAAAGAAGTCGCAAATCTGGGACTTTCGGGTGAGAATAGAACCACCAGGACATTGGCGACCTACAGGTCTGTCAGCACGAGATAAAAAGGGGTATCTGTGAGCACAAACCAAAAGCATCCCGTCATCAACGGATTGCTCAGTCAAATTCCGGACAACGATCCTGACGAAACCCAGGAATGGATCGACTCGCTCACCAGCCTGATCGATGAAAAAGGCGGACCTCGCGCACGCTACATCCTGCTGCACATGATGGACGAGGCTCGCAAACGCGATGTGCAGCTGCCTCAGGAATACACCACGCCCTACGTCAACACGATCCCCGTTGACCAGGAACCCTACTTCCCCGGCGATGAAGCGATGGAGCGTCAGTACCGCCGCTGGATCAGGTGGAATGCCGCCGTTCAGGTCACGCGCGCTCAGCGCCCCGGTGTCGGAGTAGGCGGCCACATTTCCTCTTACGCATCAGTCGCTACCCTGTACGAAGTGGGTCTCAACCACTTTTTCCGCGGCAAAGACCACCCGGGCGGCGGCGACCACATCTTCTTCCAGGGACACGCCTCCCCCGGCCCTTACGCACGCGCATTCCTCGAAGGCCGCCTGACCGAAGAAGAGATGGACGGATTCCGTCAGCAGGTCAGTGTGGACGGCGGACTACCTTCCTACCCCCACCCACGCCAAATGCCCAACTTTTGGGAATACCCCACCGTGTCACTGGGACTTGGACCGGCCGAGGCAATCTACCAGGCGTGGTTTGACCGCTACCTGCAGTTGCGCGGCATTAAGGACACTTCTCAGCAGCACACCTGGGCATTCCTGGGTGACGGCGAAATGGACGAGCCGGAAGCGCGCGGCATGCTGCAGCTCGCCGCACAGCAGGGCCTGGATAACCTCACCTTCGTCGTCAACGCCAACTTGCAGCGCCTCGACGGGCCTGTACGTGGCAATGGCAAGATCATTCAGGAACTCGAAGCCTTCTTCAAGGGCGCCGGCTGGAACGTCATCAAGGTGATCTGGGGACGCGGCTGGGATCAGTTGCTGGCAGCAGATAAGGACAATGCCCTCGTTCACCTGATGGATGAGACCCTCGACGGTGACTACCAGACGTTCAAGGCCAAAGATGGTGCATACGTTCGTGAACACTTCTTCGGACGTGATCCGCGAACCAAGGCGCTCGTGAAGGACTGGACCGATGAGCAGATCTGGGCTCTGGGCCGAGGTGGCCATGACTACCGCAAGGTGTACGCCGCCTACAAGGCTGCGATGGAGCACACCGGACAGCCTACCGTCATCCTGGCGCACACCATTAAGGGATACGCGCTCGGCACGCATTTTGCAGGACGCAACTCGACGCACCAGATGAAGAAGCTGACTCTGGAGGATGCGAAGGCGCTGCGTGACCGTCTGCAGATCCCGATCAGCGACGAGGAGCTCGAGAAAGATCCGTACAAGCCGCCGTATTACATGCCACCGGCAGACGATCCTGCGTTGCTGTACATGAAGGAGCGTCGGGAGAAGCTGGGCGGATACCTGCCTGAGCGTCGTGCCCATGACGATGCACACCTGCCTGAACCTGCGATGAAGCCGTTCGAGGCTTTGTCGAAGGGCTCAGGAAAACTCGAAGTGGCCACGACAATGGCACTGGTCCGACTGCTCAAAGACCTGCTTCGTGATAAGAATATTGGTCGGCACATCGTGCCGATCATTCCCGATGAGGCACGCACGTTCGGTCTGGACGCTATCTTCCCGTCAGCCAGGATCTTCAACACGCACGGTCAGAATTACACTGCCGTGGACGCGGACATGATGCTGTCCTACAAGGAATCCGAACAGGGGCAGGTGATGCACACCGGTATTACCGAGGCTGGATCTGCGGCTGCCTTGCAGGTCGTGGGCACCTCGTATGCGACGCACAACCTGCCGATGATTCCGTTCTACATCTTCTACTCGATGTTCGGTTTCCAGCGCACCGGCGACCAGTTCTGGGCTGCTGCCGACCAGCTGACTCGTGGCTTCGTCGTGGGCGCGACAGCTGGACGTACCACCCTGACCGGCGAGGGTCTTCAGCATTTGGACGGCCATTCCCCGATCCTGGGTGCAGCCAACCACGGTTTCGTGCTGTACGACCCCGCCTACGCCTACGAAATCCGTTACATCATGTGGGATGGCATTAAGCGCATGTTCTGCGAGCACGATCCCTCGGATACGCGTGACCCGAATGTCATGTATTACCTGACGGTGTACAACGAGCCGATTCATCAGCCCGCAGAACCTGAAAATGTGGACGTGGACGGCATTATCAAGGGCATCTACAAGGTTGATGACCATACAGGGCAGGGCCCGAAGGCTCAGCTTTTGGCATCAGGTGTGGCGGTGCCGTGGGCACGTGAGGCCCGCAAGCTCCTGGCCGAGGACTGGGGCGTGGACGCCGCCGTGTGGTCGGTGACGTCATGGAACGAACTGCGTCGCGATGGCGTGGAAGCTGACGAGCACAACTTCCTGCATCCGAATGAGGATCCGCGCTACGCCTACCTGACAACCAAGTTGTCGGGCTCTGAAGGCCCCTTCATTGGCACGTCCGATTACGATGCCCTGATCATTGATCAGATCCGTCCGTGGGTTCCCGGCTACCTGTACACGTTGGGCGCAGACGGCTTCGGCATCTCCGACACGCGCCGCGCAGCACGACGCTACTTCCACATCGATGCAGAATCAATGGTGGTGCGCACGCTGCAGGCACTGGCCGATCAAAACCAGGTTGACCGCGCAGTCGTCGAACAGGCCATCGAGAAGTACCAGCTGCACAATGTGCGCATCGGTGCCGATGAGGCTGCAGCTTCAGACGAATAAGATGTGAACGCAGACGTGGAGACGCCCTCATCGCTACTCAGTGAGAGTGACGAGGGCGTCTTCGTGTGTCTGCAATTGGCAGAATTACGCGCTAGTGCTTACTTGACGCCTGCTTGGGGGTTTCAGGATCATCGCTGATCTTGGCGCCACGATACTGCGGGTTCGCCAGGTTCTCCGGAGACAGGATCTCATCGACCTGTTCCTGAGACAGGAAGCCCATCTCAACGATCAGATCACCGACGTTCTTGTTTTCTGCCGCAGCTCGTTTACCCACCACGTCACCGGCATGATGCCCGATGACATCGTTGAAATAGGTGACGATACCGATCGAATTCATCACCATGTTTCGGCAGTTTTCTTCGTTGACGGTGATACCGTCCACACACTTTTCACGCAGCGTGTCACATGCGTGGGTGAGCAACGTGGCCGATTCAAACATGCACTGGGCGATCACCGGTTCCATGACGTTGAGCTGAAGCTGGCCGGCCTCGGCTGCCATCGTGACCGTCACATCGTTGCCGATGACTTTGAAGCAGACTTGGTTGACCACCTCGGGTATCACCGGGTTGACCTTCGCGGGCATGATTGAGGATCCGGCAGCCCTTTGCGGAAGGTTGATCTCGTTCAAGCCGGCTCGCGGACCCGATGAGAGCAGACGCAGGTCGTTGCAGATCTTGGACAGCTTGCCAGCGGTGCGCTTCATCGTGGCATGCATGGAGATATACGCCCCGGCATCCGATGTCGCTTCGATCAAGTCTTCGGAGGCTGTCACGTCCAGGCCCGTGATCTCACGCAGATGAGCGACCACTGCCTTCTGGTAGCCCGGAGGCGTATTGAGCCCAGTGCCAATCGCAGTGGCGCCCAGGTTTGTTTCCAGAAGCAGGTTGGCTACGTTGACCAGACGTGGGTCCTCTTCACGCAAAGTCACGCCGAACGCGGTCATTTCCTGACCAATCGTCATGGGGACGGCATCCTGCAACTGTGTGCGCCCCATAGTGAGGACATGCTGATAGCGGGCACCGAGGCGCTCAAACGCGTCGGCCAGATCATTCACGGCGTGCCGCAGCTGGTCGACCTTCTCGTAGGCGGCCAGTCGAAAAGCTGTGGGATACGTGTCGTTGGTGGACTGGGAGTGGTTGACATCGTCGTTGGGATTAATCAGATCATAGCGCCCTCGCTCCTGACCGGTCATCTCGAGAGCGAGATTGGCGATCACCTCGTTGGCGTTCATATTCACCGATGTGCCCGCACCACCCTGGAACTGGTCAATCGGGAACTGGTCGAGGCACGCGCCCTCGTCGATGATGGCATCGCAGGCCTGCACAATTGCATCTGCCGTGGCGGGCTTGAGCACTCGCAAATCCTTATTCGCCAGCGCGGCAGCTTTCTTGACCTGAGCGAATGCCCGAATCAGCTCAGGCACTTCATTGATCGTCCTACCGGAAATCTGGTAGTTTTCCTGCGCGCGCAAGGAGTGGATACCCCAGTAGGCTTCCTGCGGAACGTCGCGACTTCCCAAAAGATCTTCTTCGGACCGATTTCCCACAATATCCTCCGTTCATGTCAGCCCATCGTCGGGCATCTCATCTCAATGTCTATAGTAGTGGTGCTTTAGCGAGGCTGAGGCCACCTCGACCATAATGCCCTGAGACGTTCATGTGAGGCAACGGCAACAACGTCGAAAGGAATATTCGCAGGACACACTCTGATGCATTCGCCGTAGCCAGAACACGAGCCAAAGTACTGATCCATCGCCTCATTCATGCGCCGGGCACGCTCTGCCCGCTCCAACCCCGGAATGTTCAACGCTGCCAGGTGACCCATCCGTGCACCCGCATACAACGCGGCTGAGCCGTTCGGACACGCCGCAACACACGCGCCGCAGCCGATACACGCGGCCAGGTCAAGTGCACCTTCGGCATCTTGATGACGAATCGGAATCGCGTCCGCATCAGGAGCCAGACCGGTATCAACGGAAGCAAATCCTCCCGCCATCGTGATCCGGTCGAGGACACTGCGATCTACCACAAGGTCACGGATCACTGGAAAGGCGCCCGATCGCAACGGTTCCAGGCACACATGCGTGCCATCGGCATGAGCGCCGACCCTCTGCATGCAAGCCGGCAGATTCTCACTGAATCCGTGGGGCCTTCCATCAACTTGAATGCCGCATGCACCGCAGATTCCTTCGCGGCAATCCGAATCAAACGCAACCGGCTCGACGCCGCGGGAACTCAGGTTGCGGTTGAGGTAATCGAGGAGCTCCAGAATCGACATGCGTTCATCGCACCCGTCCAGTTCGTAGGAGTGGAATGTTCCGACAGCTTCCGGGGCTTTCTGCCGCCACACGTCGACGATCAGTTTCATTGGTAGTTCCTCGTTGCCAGGGGGACGGTAGTAAACGTCAGCTCTTCGGCGTGGTGAGTGCAGGTAATTGCCAAGGGAGCTGCGCCATCTGTCCCCAGGTCATGCCACCCGTCAGTGGTCCAGGCGGATACGTTCATCCACTGGTCGTCGCGGCGCTGCGCCTCCCCCTGCTCCGTCTGGTATTCACTTCTGAAGTGCGCGCCGCAGGATTCCTCGCGATGCCACGCGTCCACACACATGAGTGTGGCCATCTGAATGCTGTCCTGAAGCCTGGCAGCTGCAACCAAGTCGGTGTTGAAGTGTCCTGTCTCGCCACTGACACGCAGGTCGGCACCCATGTGCTGTTGGAGTGCGTCGATGTCGCTGAGCGCAGCCTCCAGGCTCTCCTTACTGCGCACAACGCCGCACCCCTGGTACATGATATCGCCCAACTTGCGGGCAAAAGTGTCCGTCGGAGTAGCTCCATCGATGTCGAGCAGGCCCTGCAGTCGCGATTCGACCCTCTCACGGGCAGCGATCACGCGGAAATCATCGACGGAGAGCAACTCCTGGCCTAAAATGCCTGCCAAATAGTCGGGTACTGTGCGCGGGATTGTGAAAGCACCATCGACGCAGGCGGCAAGCAAGGAATTGGCTCCCAGACGGTTGGCCCCGTGGTAGGCCGCGTTCGCCTCGCCGGCTGCAAACAGTCCCGGGATGGTGGTCATGAGGCGGAAGTCGACCCACAAGCCACCCATTGTGAAATGCGCGCCGGGAGCGATGCGCATGGGGCGAGTGTAGGGGTCCTCCCCTGTTGCATCGAGGTACATGTCAAGGAGGTTGCCGTAGCGCTCAGCGATGACGCGTCGGCCCACCCGCTCCAGTGCGTCCCTAAAATCCAGGTACACGCTGTTTCGTTCGGGACCGACCCCATGCCCCGATTCGATCTGCTCGCGCGCAGCACGAGAGGCAATGTCGCGAGGCGTGAGGTTTCCAAACGCGGGGTACTTGCGCTCCAGGTAGTAGTCGCGTTCCTCTTCGGGAATGGTGTTCGGGTCTCGGTCATCGCCAGGGCTCCGTGGCACCCAGATGCGTCCGTCGTTACGCAGAGATTCGCTCATGAGCGTGGTCTTGGATTGCCACGGAAATGAGACAGGTAATGCGGTGGGGTGGAATTGGATCATGCTCGGTGAAGCGAGAGCGGCGCCGGCACGGTGAGCTCGCCATATGCCTGTTGTCGAGCAGTTCTTTGCCAGCGTCGAATAGTAGTAGACGTTGCCGTATCCGCCTGTGGCAATCACAACTGCGTGTGCGGGATGGAAGCGGGTGCGTCCGGTGATCATGTCACGCGTAATCACACCGGCGGCCCGGCCGTCAGCAACGACGACGTCGAGCATTTCGTGGCGCACCCATAACGTCACGCGGCCTGCAGCCACCTGACGCATGAGGGACGAGGACGCTGCCACCTGAAGTTGCTGGCCCGTCTGCCCTCGCGAGTAGTACGTTCGCGAAACCTGCACGCCGCCAAATGATCGTGTGGATAACGATCCGCCATATTCTCGGGCGAACGGCACACCCAGCGCGTTCATGTGGTCGATGACGCGCGCCGATTCAATACCCAGTCTCCATACTTCAGACTCTCTGGCGCGGAAATCACCGCCCTTAATCGTGTCGGTGACGAACCGCTGCACGCTGTCCGAGTCGACTCGTCGTGCCCGCGCCGCATTGATACCGCCTTGAGCTGCCACTGAATGGGAGCGTCGCGGCGTATCCAGAGTTGTGATCGCATCTACCCCAAAGCCCAGTTCAGCCAGAGCCGCTGCGGCACTGGCGCCCGCCAGACCGGTCCCCACAACAACCACCCTGAATGTACGCCTGTTCCCGGGTGAGACGAGGCGCGCGTGGGAGACAAATTCGTCCCACATGCGTTCGGGTTCGACTTCAGGTTCATGGGCGTCAACAGGGGCGCCCTCGTCAATGCGCAGATGCGTGCGTCCGGCAGCGAGCGGAAGTGCGAGGGCGGCGCTGATCGCTCCCATGTGCGAAGCGGCGATGACGGTGAGGTCTCCGATCACAACTGCCAAAGCGATCGCATAGCCAGCGATGCGCACAACGGTGCCGATATGTGATGAGCGCCCACCGAGATCCTGCCAGGCTCGCTCAATGCCGTGGCTGAGGTGAAGGCCTATCGCAATAAGGGCGATGACATATGCCGCGAACATGACAGGCCTGCTCATCGATGCCACCACATTGGCAGCGGCGTAGAAACGAGAGTCGGGATGGCGGAAAGCGGCCGATTCGACCACTGTGCCAATGGTGAGGTCAAGGATATGGATCACGATAAAGGCAATGAGGACAAGTCCGGTCGGAAGCATGAGCTTTGCAGCCCAGCCGCGATGCTTCAGCCTGCGCACACCGGGCGTGTGGGTCAACGCGCCGCGGCGCCACAAGATGAGTGCGCCACAGATATGCAGCAGAACACACGACAGTAAGATCACGCGCAGGATCCACAAAACGGACCCATACGGAAGAGCCGGTTCACCGATCGTGCGCAGCCACTGCGCATAGTGATCCATCTGAGCAGGATCGGTCAGGATCTTGACGTTGCCGACCATGTGGATGAAGACGAACGCCGCCATGATCAGGCCTGTGATTGCCATGACGACTTTGCACACCCATGTTGGAATCGTGACGCGCCGCGCGGTGGGCGTCAACGTGCCGTTGATCGTCATGTCCGATCCTCCTCATATCCAGCCTATCGGGTTCGGGAGGGCTCGTGTGCGGTTCAGGACGTCGAGCGAGCTAGGTTGAGCAGGTCCTCGACCGTTGTGAGTGCATCCACGTCCCGGTCGATCAAGGTGATGCCGAGTTCGTGCTCGATTTGGCTGATCACAGAGTAGCGTCCGAGGGTGTCCAGGTCGAGGTCACCTTCGAGTGTCAGGTCTGCGCGCATCCGGTCTGGTTCGATGGAGGTTTCTTCCAGCAGTGCGTTCATGACGGCTTCACCGACCGTATCGTTGTCCTCCTGATCGCTCTGAGGCGGTTCGTCCATGTCGAGGAGTTCGGTCAAGTCGATGCCAAGCTGGTCGCCGATCGATCCCATGTCTTACCCCACGCGGTTGAGCCAGCGCACCGGAGCTCCGGCACCGGCATAGCGGAATGGTTCGAGCTCATCATCCCACGCCTGTCCGAGCGCAAGATTGAGTTTGTCGATCATCTCTGTCGGGGAATGTGATTCGTCGAGGGCTGCGCGAATCCTTCCTTCCGGCACGACAACGTTGCCTGCCGTGTCCATTTGGGCGTGGAAGATGCCCAGTGACGGCGTGTGAGACCAGCGGCCACCGTCAGTGATCGCGGTGGCTTCCTCGGTGACTTCGTAACGCAGGTGTTCCCAGCCGCGAAGTGCCGACGCGAGTCGGGCGCCAGACCCGGTCTGGCCTACCCATGAGAATTCGGAGCGTACCATCCCGGGTGCAGCATCCTGATCAGTCCACTGCAGGTGCACTTCCTGTCCGAGCGCTGTTCCAACGGCCCACTCGATGTGTGGACACAGCGCTGGCGGAGTTGAGTGCACGAAAAGTACACCACGGGTGTAAGACCTACTCATCGTGACCTCCATTTCGCGTGAGAATCGTCTTCCCCTACGTTCTCAACCGGAAACAGACACGCTGATTCGTGGCGTTACACCCATTATGACGCGTCTACGCCGACTATTCCAGTGCCACGCCGTGAAAGCCTGTTAGCATCGTAGTGTCCCCACTGCGCAGACGGCGCGGCTCCATTTTGTGTGGAGACATGGGTCGAGGAAAGAAAAGAATAGATGGACGACTTTTTCAGAGGTGTTGAAAGCCCCGGCATGATCGATTGGCCGAGCATGCCGACCTACAACACGTTAATGGCAGTCGCAGCCGGTGCAGCGCTCATCGGGCTTGCGATGTTCTTCAGGGAAGTTCGCTCGAACTCCGGCAAGACTGCCGTGCGGGTCGACGGATACGCCATGGCGTTCGGTGCTCTTGGCTTGATCTTGACAACCACCGGCTTGCACATGACGACGACGTGGCCGCTGGCCGCTGGCGGTTTCGCCTACGACAATGTGATCTTCGGTGAAACCTGCCTGGGCTTTGGATCACTCTTGCTGTTCGCGTGCTTCTATCTCTGGAAGCAGCGTGACCACATTGCCCGTTCACAGAAGGCTCTGAGCGAACTGCTCCACGCCGCAAAGCCGCTGTCGATTTTCGCCGGCGGACTGGGATTGGGACTGTGGGGCATCGCCTTCGCCGGCGTGATGTACCGACTCTTCACCGCTCCCCCGCAGGAGCCCATTTCCGGTTGGTTTGCACAGTGGCCGTGGTTCGAAGCGATCTTCATGTCACTGTTCTTCTTTGTCATCGGTTTGGGCTGCGTCCTGTTCCCAATCGGCGTGTTCCGCGCTGATAAAGAAGGCACATCTGAATCGCGTGGAGGCGGCATTCTCAACGCTGTCATGTGGCTGTGGCTGGCATGCGGCGTTGCAATCGGCCTATTCGGATGCCTGAACTTCTACACGCACATCGGTCTGATCGTCAACACGATGTGAGATCTGCAGTTGCCACGATTCTGAATGACAGAGGAAGGGCACATGTCGGTGCGGATTCCGGTAGCTTCCAGCTGCTGGGTCCGCACCGTTTCATATCGGGCGACATCGGGAAGAATAACTCATCAATCTCGTCAAGGCGTTTAACAAAGACGCCCTCGTCACTGAGCGCATTGACAATCTGCCCAAGTGAGTGGTTCCACTCCACCGTCGCGTTCTTGCCTGGGGTCACAGAAGAGCCTGCGTAGTCGGATTCGCTTGAGTCGTCGTCCCATGTGATTCCCTCACGGGTTTCAAAGTACGGGAAATGAAGTTCGAGGGCGTCACATTGCACCGGGTCCTTCAACGTTCCCACAAGAGGATGCACGTCACGTACAACCAGCGTGCCGCCTGGTTTCAGCAAGGAAGCGACGACATGAGCCCACCGGCGTATGTCAGGCACCCACGCAAGGGCACCCTCCGAGGTGTACACAATGTCGAAGCGTCCCTCTACCGCCTCATAGGCAGACAAAACATCCGAGCACACGTAGTCGATGTGGAGGCCTGCTCGGTCGGCAATGCCGCGTGCAATCTCCAGGGATTCTTCGGAAAAATCAAGGCCAACCAGACGGTGCGCCCCCAAGCGTGCCAGTCCCACAGTGTCGGTGCCGATATGGCATTGAAGATGGATGACGTCGCCGCCCTCGATGTCAGCGCCCTCCAGGTACGGTCGATCCAAGCGTATGGCCTCAGGAATCTTCGCGCGATCGTTCACCAGAGCGTCTACGTCGTAAAACGGTGACTGAGCGTGACGTGATGCCTGCTCCTGCCAGAAGGCGTGATTGAGGCAGAGTGCGTCACCGTGCTCACGCATCAGCTACAGACCCATCTTGCGGATCGCGCGCATCGCTTCCTTACGGTTCTTGCGGTCAAGGCGATCAATGTAAATCTTGCCGTCCAGGTGGTCGCATTCGTGTTGAATACACCGACCCATCAGCTCCTCGCCTTCGACGACAACCGGCTTGCCATCCAGGTCAATCCCCTCGGCACGGGCATACCAGGCACGCTCAGTTGGGAAGAACAAGTCAGGAACTGACAGACAACCCTCATCGCCATCCTGATATTCGTCTTTGGACAACTCGACGATCCGGGGGTTCAGGATGTAGCCCACTTCCCCATCGATGTTCCACGAGAACGCACGCAGACCAACGCCGATCTGGTTGGCCGCGAGACCCGCACGCCCCTCCATATCAACGCCCTCAAGCAAATCTTCGACCAGCATCTTCACGTGGTCATCAATCGTCGTGATCTCCTCGCACGGCGTACGCAGGATGGGATCTCCGATTATGCGAATGTCACGAATTGCCATTATTGCCCCTGATTCATTAGGTCTTGATGAAGTTCACTGACACGCATGAGCGCTTCGTCCACGGGAACTTCATGGCGCTCACCTGTCGCTCTCGTACGGATTTCCACGACACCGTCAGTCAGGCCACGCCCAACGACGAGGGTGATCGGAATGCCGATCAACTCACTGTCAGCAAACTTGACACCTGCCGACATCTTCGGACGGTCATCGTAGAGCACATCGAGACCTGCAGCATCCAACTGAGTGGCCAAATCGCGCGCCGTCGTGAAGATCTCCTCGCCCTTACCCGTAGCGAGGACATGAACATCGAAGGGTGCGATGTGTGCGGGCCATGACAAGCCCTTCTCATCGCTGGTCGATTCAGCCAAGGCCGCCATCACGCGAGACACGCCGATACCGTAGGAGCCCATCGTGACGATGCGGGATTTGCCGTTCTCATCCAGAACGGTCAGGCCCAACGCCTCGGCGTACTTGCGTCCCAACTGGAAAATATGGCCGATTTCGATGCCGCGTTCCAGGTGCAACGGACCGGAGCCGTCAGGTGCGGGGTCGCCCTCGCGTACCTCGGCCGCTTCGATCCAGCCATCTGCAGTAAAGTCACGCCCCTTGACAAGGCCAAAGACGTGCCGTTCGACCTCATTGGCGCCTGTGATCCACGACGTGCCATCCACGATGCGCGGATCGAGCAGGTAGCGCACAGGGTGTTCAATGCCCCGCGCATTGGGGCCCAGGACGTCAGGGCCGATGTAACCGGCGACCAGCTCCGGATGCTGCGCCAGATCCTCGCCGGTCGCGATCTCAACACGCGCTGGTGAAACAGCGGCCTCTAGGCGCTTCATATCGACTTCTCGGTCACCTGGCACACCAATCACCACGACTTCACGCGTGTCGTCAGGATGCGTCAACGCCACTACCACGTTCTTCAATGTGTCGGATGCTTCCCACGGGCGATCCTCACGCGGATGCTCGTCGTTCGCGAACGTCACGAGTGCGTCGATCGTCGTGGAATCCGGCGTCGGATAGACAACTGCCTGGCGCTGACCTTCGATTGGCAGCGGGTCCGGTGCCGGTGTCTTGACAGCTTCCGCGTTGGCCGCATACCCACCTGCAGAGCGAACAAATGTATCTTCGCCAATCGTGCACGGATGCAGGAACTCTTCAGAGCGTGATCCGCCCATTGCGCCGGACATTGCCGAACAGATGACGTATTCAAGGTCCAGACGTTTGAAGATCGCTTCGTATGCCGAACGTTCCAGGTCGTAGGAGGCATCCAGCCCGTCATCGTCAAGGTCGAAAGAGTAGGCATCTTTCATGATAAATTCGCGTCCGCGGATCAGACCGGCGCGAGGACGAGCCTCGTCACGGTACTTGGTCTGAATCTGGTACAGCGTGACGGGAAGATCTTTGTACGAGGAGTACATATCCTTGACCAGCAGGGTAAACATCTCTTCATGAGTGGGGGCAAGCAGATAGTCCCCCTCTTTGCGGTCACGCAGCTTGAAGAGCGTAGGGCCGTATTCCTCCCAGCGGTGGGACTGCTTGTACGGGTCGGCTGGAAGCAGAGCTGGGAACAGCACTTCCTGCGCACCGATCCTGTCCATTTCCTCACGCACAACCTGCTCCACCTTGCGCACCACTCGCAGGCCCAACGGGAGCCACGTGTAGATACCGGGTGCGGCACGACGAATGTAACCAGCGCGCACCAGGAGCTTATGAGAGGTGACTTCCGCGTCGGCGGGATCTTCACGCAACGTGCGGACAAAGAAAGATGACATAGTTTTCAGCACGTCTTCCAGATTAGTTCACCACTGCGCTTCCTGTCAGATCCTGTCCCTGAGATGTCGGAATCCAAGCGAGGCGACCAGCAGCACGAGACAATAGAACCATGATGAATTTTCTTCCAACCGGTACTCCCTGGCTGCCTTCGACGGACCGTTATTCGACCATGCCGACCGCGCGTTGCGCGGACTCAGGTTTGCAGCTCCCTCGCATTGCACTGGGACTGTGGCACAACTTCGGTGATGACCGCCCGTTCCAGACACAGCGTGACATTATTCGCTTCGCATTCGATCACGGTATTTACCACTTCGACATAGCCAATAACTACGGTCCGCCAGCGGGGAGCACGGAAGAGAACTTCGGGAGGATCTTCGCGAAGGATTTGCGGGCACATCGCCACGAGCTCGTCATTTCAACGAAAGCGGGATGGGAGATGTGGGAAGGTCCCTATGGCCAGGGCGGCTCCCGCAACTACTTGTTGTCATCTCTGGATGAGTCATTGACCCGTATGGGGCTCGATTACGTGGACATCTTCTACCACCATCGTCCTGAAGGCGAAACGCGCTTGGAAGAATCGATGATGGCGCTGCGTGATGCTGTGGCATCGGGCAAAGCACGCTACGTCGGGATTTCGTCCTACAGCGCGCACGCAACCATTCAGGCGCAGTCGATCATGCGTGAACTCGGCGTTCCCCTCGTGATTCATCAGCCGTCGTATTCGATGCTGAACAGATGGGTTGAAGAAGGCGAGCCCTCGCTGCTGGATACTGCCGCTGAACAGAAGATGGGCGTCATCGCGTTTTCTCCTCTGGCGCAGGGAATGCTCACCGACAAGTACCTGGACGGCATTCCTGAGAATTCACGGCTCGGCGTGGGTAAAGTTACGCGCGAATTCTTCACCGATGAGACGCTCGATCACATTCGCGCCCTCAACGATATAGCTCATGAGCGTGGACAGGATCTGGCTCAAATGGCTATCGCGTGGGTGCTGCGAGATCAGGGAGCGCGCACCGTGACCACCGCATTGGTCGGAGCTTCCAGCGTGGAGCAATTGTCGAATTCTCTCGGAGCACTCGATGCCACTGACTTCAGCGACGAGGAACTGCAGGCCATCGACGTGCATGCGGTGGATTCAGGCATCAACCAATGGTGGGGCGCAACTGAAACGCGGCCGTGAGGCACCGACTGCCTCACGGCCGCGCAAGCGGTAGACGTCTTATTCGCCGTTCATGGCGGCGTTCGCCTTCTCGTCCGCTGTCTTCATACCCTCAGCGACGGGAACGCGTCCCTGAAAGACCTCGTTAAGGACTTCGGTGTACGCGGCTGACGCGGCCGTGAAGTTGTCGCCTACAGGCGGATCAATGGTGGGCGCACCATCGGCGACAACGTCGAAGAACGGTTGAATGTCGATCCCCTTGTCCTTCCAAAAATCGAAGTAGACCTGCTGCGCCGCTGTGACCGCAGGCAGATTCGTGCCGTTCTTTCCGATATATTCGTTGCCTTCCTGGGAACCGAGCCACTCCAGAACCTCGGCAACAGCCTCGGGGTTCTCACTCTTCGCATTGCCCGCAACGACGATGCCGTTGGTGACAGAGACACGGCCTGCGGGACCCTCCGGCAGAAGCGCTGTCCCCCACTCAAAATCGGCACTTTCCGCAATGGTGGCCAAGTTGTACAGGCCGGACTGGAAGATCGCCATGTTGCCCTGGAGGAATTGGTTACGAGTGAATTCTCCGTCCATGTTCGTATCGGCTGCCGAGGGAGCCACGTGTTCCTTGGTAATCAGGTCGACAACGTACTGCATGGCCTGTGTGGTCCTGGCGTCAGAGAAGGTGAATTGGTCACCGTTCTGGAACGTGCCGCCGTTGGAGCCAATAAAGGGCAGCATGATTGCCTGGAGATCCTGAGCCGCGTTGTAGCCGTACTGGCTGATCGAATCTGCGTTGAAGTCGGTTGAATCAGCAGTATTGCCGCTGTCATCCTTCGTGAGCTTCTTGAGCAGGTTGATCAGCGTGTCGTCGCCGCCCTGCGGTGACCATTTCGCATTGGCGAGGTCGTCCGGTGTCACGCCAGCTTCATCGAGGAGAGTCTTGTTGTAGTACAGCGCAATTCCAGCGTCCGACAGCTGCGGCACGCCCCACAATGTGTCATCGAGGGTGAAGGCCTTGACAACATTGGCATCCCACTGGTCGCGCGCTTCGGCGCCCAATGCCTCGTCGATATTGACCATGTTGCCGCTCTTGGCGTAGGACGTGTAGGACGAGTTGTTAATCCAGAACAGGTCATCCATCGAGCCGGCAGCGATATCCGTGCGCAACTTGGTGAAGTAGTCGCTCCACGGGACGACGGAAATCTCCACAGCTATGTCAGGATTCTGTTCGTGAAATGCAGCGAGTGATTCTTCGTAGGCGCCGGCGGCCCCCTCGTCCCACAGCCTCAAGGTCACAGTGGTGGCAGCTCCTGAATTCGAAGCGGTCCCCCCGCTTTCGCCGCTTTGACCGGATCCTCCTGAGCTGCAGGCAGCCAGAGCCAATGCCATGCCCAGAATTCCTGCAAGAAGCGGCTTTCGCAGATGTGTCATCGCTTCATCCTTTCGTGTTGTGGTGGGGTCTACTTAAAGCTCGTGATCGCAATGGAATCGACAATACGACGATTGAAGAGCGCAAATATGAGGATCAACGGTGCCATTGCAATCGTGGTGGCAGCCATGACCAGCGTCCAGTTATTGGTGTATTGGGACTGCAGGCTCGAGGTCGCCACGGTGATCACTGCCCAGTCCTGGCCGGTTGTCACAATCAACGGCCACATGAAGTTGTTCCAGTGCGTCACTACCGTGATCAACGCAAGAGTTGCGATAATCGGGCGGGACATAGGCACGACAATCCGAGTCAATACTCGGATAGTTCCAGCACCATCGAGGCGCGCTGCGTCGATCAGGTCCTGAGGAATGGAGCGGAAATACTCACGAAGCAGAAAGATCGCATACGGGGAGCCGAAGACATACGGCAGCACCAATGCCCAGAACGTATTGCGCAGCCCGCTTTGCGCCATCATCAGATACAGCGGAACGATCGTGACGACCTGCGGCACCATGAGCGTAGCCAGATACACCCAGAAGACGGCGTCACGACCAGGAAAACTGATACGCGCGAAAGCATAGGCGGCCATGATGGAAAAAAGAAGTTGGCCCACAAGGACGACTATCACGACGGCGAACGTCACGCCGAAGGCGCGGCTGAAGTCGACCTTCGTTCCACCTGCAAACAGGTTCGTGAAGTTGTCCAGAGTCGGCGGTGCGGGAGGTTCAAGAGGCGACGAGGTAGCGAACTGCCTTGGTGTCT
The DNA here is from genome assembly GCF_001814535.1 of Actinomyces sp. HMSC065F12. Lineage (NCBI taxonomy): Bacteria > Bacillati > Actinomycetota > Actinomycetes > Actinomycetales > Actinomycetaceae > Actinomyces > Actinomyces sp. HMSC065F12. Next base: position 146,071 of record NZ_KV817030.1, on the reverse strand, counting down.
TCAACGACGTCATGACAGACAACGCGAACGGTGCCAGAACCAGAAGCGCACCGATGACCAAGATTGCGTAGACAAGGGTGTTCGTCCACACCGCGGCAACGCCACGCTTCCTAGGAGTACTCATAGGTCATCCTCCGGGAAAAGTAGCGATTCTGAATCAGCGTGATTGCCACCAGGATGACGAAGAGAACCAACGCCGTCACCGACGCTCTGCCCAGATCAAAGTTCGTGAACGCCAGGTTGTAGATCCGGTAGGACAGTACCTCTGTCCGCTTGGCCGGGCCGCCCTCGGTCAGCGCGAAAATCTGGTCGAACATTTGGAAGACGGAAATGGTGGACGTAACCAGTACGAAGAACATCGTCGGGCGGATGAGGGGCACCTTGATTGACCAGAAGATGCGCGTGTCGGATGCTCCATCGACGCGCGCTGCCTCAATGAAGTCTTCTGGTATCGCTGCCAGACCGGCCATAAAAAACAGGGCGACGTAGCCGACCTGGGACCAGATGGATACGAATGCGACTGCTGGCAGGGCTAACGTCGGATCGGTCAGCCATTCGACCCGGGTGCCGATCAGTGCGTTCAGGGCACCGCCGGTGGGGGCAAAAATCCACTTCCACACGATGCCCAGAGCCAGTGGCGCACACACCCACGGGATGACGTAGATAACGCGGAACACTCCCGAGCCTGGTAGTCCTTTCACCATGAGAGCAGCCATCAGCAGGCCGAGGAGTGTCTGAATGGGAATTACCAACAGCACCAGGAGTGCAGTGACGATCAGGGAGTTCACCAGGTCAGGTCCGGTAAGGACAGATACCCAGTTGTCGAATCCGACGAATTGGCGCGGTGCAATCAAATCCCAGCGCTGAAAGCTCAGCCAGATCACAATGCCGATGGGTGCCAGAAGGAAAACGAGCACACCGATCAAACTGGGCACCAAGAGCGCATAACCTGTCACGGTTCGACCCAGGCGATTACTACCCACGAGCCGCTCCCTTCCGCACTTTCAGGCTATCTTTCAACGGTACACAATATCCCCGCTCGACGCGCACCTCACGGTGATCACCGTGCTCCGGCAGGGATGACCTCGACGTGACCGTCGCCTTCTTCAAGGCCCATTTCTTCGGCGAGCAGGTTTGCGCGGCGAATCAGTGTTTCAACAATCTGATCTTCCGGCACTGTTTCGACCACTTCACCCTTGATGAAGATCTTGCCTTTCCCGTTGCCGGATGCCACACCCAAGTCGGCTTCGCGTGCTTCACCTGGTCCGTTCACGACGCATCCCATGACGGCGACGCGCAGGGGAACCGTCAAATCCTTCAGCCCCTCAGTCACACTGTTGGCCAGGGAATACACATCGACCTGCGCGCGGCCGCATGACGGGCATGACACGATTTCCAGTGTGCGCTCGCGCAGCCCCATTGACTGCAGAATTTGAATGCCAACCTTGACTTCCTCGACGGGCGGTGCCGACAAGGACACGCGGATCGTGTCACCGATGCCCTCACGCAACAGGGCGCCAAAGGCGGTAGCCGACTTGATGGTGCCCTGGAAGGCCGGTCCAGCTTCCGTGACACCCAAGTGGAGCGGCCAGTCCCCTCGTTCGGACAAGAGCTCATAGGCACGGATCATCGTGACAGGATCGTGGTGCTTGACAGAAATCTTGAAGTCGTGGAAGTCGTATTGTTCAAACAGCGAGGCTTCCCAGACAGCTGATTCAGCCAAAGCTTCAGCGGTTGGGCCGCCGAACTTTTCATACATACGTTTGTCCAGCGAGCCGGCGTTGACACCGATGCGGATCGAGGTCCCGTGTTCTGTAGCAGCCTGAGTGATGGCCTCGATCTGATCGTCGAACCGACGAATATTGCCTGGATTGACACGTACTGCCCCACATCCCGCCTCGATCGCCGCGAACACGTACTTGGGCTGGAAATGGATGTCCGCAATAACAGGGATGGTGGATTGCTGCGCGATTACTTTGAGTGCAGCAGCGTCCTTATCAGTCGGACATGCCACACGCACAATGTCGCACCCAGCTGCAGTCAGCTCCGCGATCTGCTGAAGTGTCGCCCCGATGTCATGCGTCTTCGTGGTGGTCATGGACTGAACAGAAATCGGCGCGCCGCCCCCCACAGGGACTGACCCTACGTGGATGCGACGAGTCTTCTTCCGAGGAAATCCCACATCCGCAGTGGAGGGCATTCCCAATGCAATTGGCTGGCTCATGGGCTCATTATCTCCCGAAGCATGGCAGTTGGCAGCGATTAACGACGATCTCACAGGGGCAACGTGACAGGGACAACAATGTCGGCAATCACCAGCACAATCGTCATAACCACCAGAATCAGCATCACAGCGTAGGTCACCGGCAACATACGCGCCGTATCAACCGGTCCGGGATCTGGACGATTGCGAAGGCGCGCCCACATGCGACGGGTCCCCTCGAACAGGGCGCCTGCGATGTGGCCGCCGTCCAGCGGTAGCAGCGGAATCAGATTGAACACGAACAACGCCATATTCAGTGAAGCAAGCAGCATCAGCAGCGTTCCGGCAGCACCGGCAAAATCCGTTCCACCTGATTGTGCGTCGTGCGCTGCGCTGGAGGAGACTTCAGCCGCGACGCGACCCACCCCCACAACAGACATGACAGAGTCCTCGCCACGGTCCTTGCCCGTGAAAAGCGACTCCACGACATTCCACACTGCCACAGGGAGCTTGACCACAATTGCCGCTGTGCCGATACCCATCTGTGCCCACACACTGCCCACGGTTGAAACCTGAGCTGAGCGTCGCTCCACCCCGGCAACAATTCCGGTGATATACGAGCCATCAGACACCTGGTGGGCCGTCACGGTCATCGTCTGCTCCACGCCGTCGCGTTCAATTGTCACGGCGGTGGGTTCAGATCCTGTGTGCGTGATCGCGCCGACCAGATCATCCCACTGGTGAACCGACGTGTCACCCCAGGAACGCACCGTGTCGCCTGCGCGGATGCCGGCCTGATAGGCAGGGCCGGGGAATTCTTCCCCGTCGCGCATCGTGATGGTCTGTGGCGCGTCCGCCAGTGTCAGGGATGCGGTCGGAATGCCAATTCCCATCAGTGCCACTGCCGTCAGAACAGCACTGATCAGCAGGTTCATAACCGGTCCGCCCATCATGACAGTGATCTTCTGCTGCACAGACAGCTGATAGAACGGAATGCCGGTTGCATCCTCGTCAATCATTTCCTCGGCGGACTGGCGACGTGCCTGTTCGGCCAAAGTAAGCTTCGAGCCGCGGTGCGTGCGTGTGCCAGGCCGCGCGGGAGGCAGCATGCCCAGGATGCGCACGTAGCCTCCCAGCAGAATCCACCGAATCACGTAGCGCGTACCGTGCCAGGTGCGTTGAGCGATTACCGGTCCGAAACCAACGGAATACTCACTGACGGCAGCTCCAAAGCGTCTGGCTGGCACCATGTGACCGATCTCGTGCAAGGCAACCGAGAGCAGAAGCCCAATGATGACGACGATAATGCCAACGGCTCCCGCCACTAGTGGTCCCCTCGTTCAGATCCCAGACCCGCTACGGCACGGGCACGGTCAGCAGCCCACCGTTCGGCCTCATGGATATCATCCAGTGTTGGATCGCTGACGCCCTCGTGCGCGTCAAGGACAGCCCCAACAGTGTTCACAATGTCGAGCCACCGCACCTGGCCGCGCAAGAATGCATCGACCATGACTTCATTGGCGGCGTTTAATACGGCCGGGTGCGTCGGTGAAGCGGCCACGGCCTGGCGAGCCAGGTCAAGAGCGGGGAACGTATCAGAATCAACGGGTTCAAAGGTCCACGACTGCGATGCTGACCACGTCAGCGGCTGGGCGATGTCGCCTAGCCTTTCCGGGTACGACAGTGCCCAGCCGATCGGCAGGCGCATATCAGGCGGACTGGCCTGAGCAATGGTGGCGCCATCACGCCACGTCACCATCGAGTGCACGATCGACTGTGGGTGAACGACGGGAATAATGCTTTCAGGCGCTATATCGAAGAGCAGATGCGCCTCAATCAGCTCCAGCCCCTTGTTCATCAAGGTTGATGAGTTAATCGTTACCACCGGCCCCATTGCCCACGTCGGGTGAGCCAGAGCCTGCTGCGCGGTGACGTGTGCCAGTTCACCGCGGGTGCGCCCGCGGAATGGGCCTCCTGAGGCGGTGAGCACCAGTTCGGCAACTTCGCTTCGGCCGGTCACTCGCGGCGCCGTCAGACCCTTCTCATGGATCCCCGAGCTGAGGGCCTGTGCGATCGCGCAATGCTCCGAGTCGACGGGAATGATCTGCCCGGGGCGCTGCATTGCTTTCCGGACGAGGGAGCCACCGACAACGAGGGACTCTTTGTTAGCCAGTGCCAACGTGGATCCGGCGGTCAGCGCGGCCAGTGTGGATTCCAGGCCGGCTTGGCCTGTGATCCCGTTGAGGACTGTGGCCTTCGGGTAAGCTCCGGCAAGCTGTGCGACGGCGTCGGCGCCCTCGGCAATGTCTGGACGCGCAGTACCCATCTCGTCCAAGGCAGCGGCAAGCTGGTGTGCTACGGGCTGGGCGAGGGCGACGCGTTCGGGGCGAAAATACCTGATTTGACGGGCGAACAGGTCAATGTTGCTGCCACCTGCTGCCAGCGCGCGCACCCGGAACGCCTCTTCGTGGCGTTCGATGACATCAAGGGCCTGCGTGCCGATCGACCCGGTGGACCCGAGGATTACGACATCGCGCACAAAAGGATCGGTGTGCATCAGTTGACAGCGAGGAGGATCTCAACGGCGCGCCCCAGGTAGGCATCCACAGGCCCTTCAGAATAGGCCTTCGTGCCTTTTGCATCACGGAACGTTGCCAGGCGTACGTCCTCGACAGTGACTTCACCGCGGTCATCGAAGTAGTCAGCCAAGCGGTCCAGAAGATCATCCACTTCCTGTGCGTTGTAGCCTCGGCCGGATGCAGGATGGGAGAAGCGTTCCCCTCGTGGGCGAAGCATGCGGGGGTACAGAGTCGTTGCACGGTCTGCCACGCGTTCATACCAAGCGGATTCGCCGTTGACGGCAATATGGTCGGCACGGTCACGCTGAATGAACGCATCTTCCAGACGGCTCATCGCAGCATCCACTGCTTCACACGCGTATCCGCCGCGTTTGAGCAGGAAGGTCGCCTGGCGGACTTGCTCGGCGCTGAATTGTTCTGCAGGAACACCGCCCTCGTAAGCACTGCGCGCTTCGGTGAAGAATTCGTCAACGAGCTTCGGGTCGTAGCCGCGCTTGAAGACACTCACTTTCGGAAAAGAGTCACTCATTCTCACTCCTGCGTTCGATGTGAACCGGGACGGGCCGCTTCTTACGAGATGAGCTTACCTTCTCAACGGCGGTTGCGAGTTGACCACACGCCCCATCAATGTCGGATCCACGTGTATCACGTATCGTGGTCGAAATCCCTGCACGACGTAACGTGTCAACAAATTCATCTTGGGCGGATTGTGTCGATGCCGTCCAGATGGACCCTGGCGTGGGGTTAAGCGGAATGGGATTGACATGGGCCCACGTGCGCCCTCGTTTATTGAGCTCATCAGCGAGGAGCTGCGCGCGCCACGGCTGATCGTTCATATCGCGAATCAACGCGTATTCGATTGACACGCGCCTGCCGGTCGCCATGAAATACCGCCTCGCAGCATCCAGGAGTTCACCGACCTTCCAGCGTGAATTAATCGGAATGAGGTCATCGCGCAGGTCATCGTCGGGTGCATGCAGGGACACTGCCAGTGTCACCGGGATTCCCAAGCCTGACAGCTTGTCGATCGCAGGAACCAGGCCGACAGTTGAGACGGTGATGTTACGGGCGGACATGCCGAATCCCTCAGGCACATCGCGCACGAGTCGGTGCAGCGTGCCCACCAGGTGACGCCAGTTGGCAAGCGGCTCCCCCATCCCCATGAAAACGACGTTAGTCAGGTGTGTCGGCCCATCACCAATGTCGCCTCGGGCACATGCCAAGCGGGCGACGCGCACCTGTTCGACCATCTCACCGGTGGATAGGTTGCGTGTCAGCCCCATCTGCCCGGTCGCGCAGAACGGGCACGCCATCCCGCAGCCGGCCTGAGAAGACAGGCACAGCGTCGTGCGGTGAGGGTAGCGCATGAGAACCGATTCGACGCGGGCGCCGTCGAAAAGCTCCCACAGGGTCTTAATCGTCTGGCCCTTGTCAGCGTGCTGCGCGGTGACTTCCGTCAGGAGCTTCGGGAAGAGTTCCTCCCCCAGCTTCGGGCGCAGTGATGCAGGAAGATCCGTCATCTGCGCAGTGTCACCGAGCATGTGCTCAAAATAGTGGCGCGACAGCTGATCGGCTCTGAACGCAGGAATACCAACCGCTGCCACAGCTTCCTTACGTTCAGCAAGGTCCAGGTCAACGAGGTGACGCGGCGCCTTGCCGCGACGGCGCGCGGTGAAAGACAGGACCGGCTTGGCATCAGGATGCGTCGCGCCTTCCGGTGCCTGATCGGTGGGGCGTACTTCTCGGGTGCTCATAGCAGTGTCCCCGGCAATGCATAGCTGACAATGAACGTGAAGACCGGGGCGCACATCAGCACTGAATCGAGGCGATCCATCATTCCGCCGTGGCCTGGCAGGATACCCGACATATCCTTCAGTCCCACGTCGCGTTTGAGCATGGATTCGGTCAGATCACCCACGGTGGCAGCCACGGCAATGAGCGGACCCACAACCAGACCCCACCACCAGCGTCCGCCGAGAGGCACAATGAAACACGCTGCCACAGCCATACACATGGCCACCGAACCAATAAAACCTTCCCACGACTTCTTCGGAGAGATGCGCGGAGCCATCGGGTGACGGCCGACGAGAACACCGCAGGCCCAGCCGCCCAGATCGTTTGAGCAGGTCACCGCCAGATACATCACCAGAACCCAGCGCCACGACTGACCCGAGATCATTGTGGCAACGAATGAGGCAAAGAACGGTACGTATACGGCGATAAAAGCCGTGTAAACGAGGTCTCGTCCGTGCGGGCGGTCACCGTCGGGGTCGAGCAGACGCCATGCGCTGGCGATGGCAACAGTGAGAGCCAGAATTCCGGCGCTTACTCCAATCCCGCCCTGGCGGGCGCAGACGATCATCGCAACGGCACCGACATAAAGGGGTGCAGTCGGGACGATAATGCCGTCACGGCGCACAGCAGCGGCCAGTTCCCAGATGGCGACCAAGGACATCACGCATACGACTGCGGCGACGGCCCACCGGCCAATAGCGACAGCTACGCCGACAATCGTGATGAGGACGATTGCCGTCGCGATCGCAGCTGGAAGGTTACGTCCGGCGCGTCCGGACACTGACAGAGGTTTGTGATCCTGGGTGGGCCCTGGACGAAAAACCTGTGTGATGATGGTGCGTGTCGAGGCGTGTGCCATCAGATCGTCAGCAGTTCGCTTTCCTTCGATTCGAGAAGCTCGTCGATCTGGCTGACGTGTTCGCGGGTCGTGTTTTCCAAAGACTTTTCCGCGCGTTCGATCTCGTCTTCCCCAGCGTCTCCGTCTTTCTTCATCTTGTTGAGCTGATCCATGGCTTTGCGTCGCACGGCGCGCACGGACACGCGAGCTTCTTCAGCCTTGGTCTTGGCCTGCTTGACATAGTCGCGGCGACGCTCCTCGGTGAGCGATGGCAGCACCACACGGATGACGTTGCCGTCGTCCGAGGGGTTGACACCCAGGTCAGATTCGCGGATAGCGCGCATGATCTCTGCGGTCGAATTGCGATCGTAAGGAGAGATCAGGACGGTGCGCGCCTCGGGAATCTGGAACGAGGCCAGCTGTTGCATCGGTGTGGGTGCGCCGTAATAGTCCACCATGATCTGCTGGAACATGCCGACGTTGGCGCGTCCAGTGCGAATATTGCCGAAGTCTTCCTTCGCCACTTCGATGGCGCTGTCCATTTTGTCTTCTGCTTCGAGCAGAACATCATCAATCACGTTTACTCCTCGTCATCTGAAGGTGTTGCAGTCACTAGCGTACCGATTGATTCGCCCATCAGTGCCTTAGTGATGTTTCCTGGTTCGGACATTCCAAACACGCGCATGGTCAGTCCGTTGTCACGACTCAGAGCAAATGCGGCAGCATCTACAACTTTCAAGCCGCGAGCCAATGCATCCGAGTATGTCAGAAAATCGAAGCGACGGGCATTCGGATTGGAACGCGGGTCGTCATCGTAAACACCGTCGACCCCATTCTTCGCGACGAGTAGTTCGTCGCAGTGGGTTTCCAGTGCGCGCTGAGCGGAGACAGTGTCGGTCGAAAAGTACGGCATTCCGGCACCAGCACCGAAGACGACCACGCGGCCCTTTTCCATGTGACGAATGGCGCGCAGCGGAATATAGGGCTCAGCGACCTGTTGCATGGAGATGGCGGTCTGCACACGACTGGGGACGCCAGCCTGTTCGATGAAGTCCTGCAATGCCAGGGCATTCATGACAGTACCGAGCATCCCCATATAGTCGGCGCGTGCACGGTCCAGTCCAGAGCGTGACAATTCGGCACCTCGGAAGAAGTTGCCCCCGCCCACCACAATGGCGACCTGGATGCCCTGGTGAACTGCCTGCGCGACCTGTTCGGCAATCTGTCTGACGACGGTAGGATCGAGACCTACTTTGCCACCGCCGAATGCTTCTCCTGACAGTTTCAGTAATACTCGGCGCTGAGACATCGCCATGCACTCTCCTTATTGTGATGATGGCCCCGTCCGTGTGGGCGGGGCCATCATGGCTACTGTTTAGGCTCCGACGTGGAGACGAACGAAGTCGGTCAGAGTTGCGCCGGCTTCCTTGAGAACCTGTCCAACGGTCTTGGAGGGGTCACGAGCGTACTCCTGGTCGACCAGGCAGTTGTCCTTGAAGTATGCGTTCAGGCGGCCTTCAACGATCTTGGGAACGATGTTCTCAGGCTTGCCTTCCTGCAGCGTGATCTTCTCGAGAGTCGAGCGCTCCTGTGCCAGTACATCGGCCGGAACGTGGTCGCGGTCAAGGTACATCGGCTGGTAGGCAGCGATGTGCATAGCAACGTCGTGTGCAATCTCGCGGCCAGCTTCGTCAGTGGAGACGAGAACGCCGACCTGCGCAGGTAGGTCAGGGCTGGTCTGGTGCAGGTACAGGGTGACCAGTTCGCCTTCGAGACGGACGATACGGCGAATCTCAAGCTTTTCGCCGATCACGGCGCCCATCGTGTTGAGCGCATCCTGCACGGTTCCTTCCTCATGGGAAGCTGCCAAAAGATCCTCGAGGGTGGCTGCGCCGGAGTTGACTGCCGATTCGAGAACCGAATGGGCGAAGTCAATGAACTTCTGGTTCTTGGCAACGAAGTCGGTCTCAGAGTTGACTTCAACCAGGATGCCGGCCTTGTCATCGACAACGGTGCCGACAAGCAGTCCAGCCGAGGCAACACGGTCTTCGCGCTTGGACAGGGACTTGAGGCCCTTGAGTCGGATGATTTCAAGAGCTTTGGCCTGGTCGCCGTCAGCTTCGGTCAGTGCCTTCTTGACGTCCATCATGCCTGCGCCGGTCTGTTCACGCAGAGCCTTGACGTCAGCAGCGGTGAAATTCGCCATTGCTGTCAGTCCTTTCGCAAAAAGTGTAGTGGTTTGCTGAAGCTCTCACTGAGCGTCAGCTGAGGTTTCTTTCTCGGATGCTTCTTCTGACGCGGGTGCGGCTTTTTCAGCCTTTTCTTCGGCCTTTTCTTCAGCCTTGTCCTTGGTTGCTTCTTCAGCAGGCTTGTTGCCCTCAAGCAGCTCGCGTTCCCATTCTGCCAGCGGTTCGGACTGTTCGCCCTCGGTGCTGTCGTCAGCTTCAGCATCCTTCTGGCGGCGCGAGTTGCGTGCGAGGAGGCCTTCGGCTGCTGCATCAGCAATTACGCGGGTCAGCAGGGACACGGCGCGGATCGCATCATCGTTACCGGGGATGCGGTAGTCGACCTCGTCAGGATCAGCGTTGGTGTCGAGGATGGCAACGATCGGGATGTTGAGCTTCTGAGCCTCTGCCACCGCTAGGTGCTCCTTCGTGGGATCAACGATCCACAGCGCTGACGGCAGGGAGGACATGTCGCGGATACCACCAAGGGTACGGGCAAGCTTGTCCTTTTCGCGGCTCATCATGAGCAGCTCGCGCTTGGTGTGTCCGGAGGATGCGACATCTTCGAAATCGATTTGCTCGAGTTCCTTCAGACGCTGCAGTCGCTTGGAAACGGTGGAGAAGTTGGTCAGCATACCGCCGAGCCAACGGTGGTTGACATACGGCATGCCAACACGTGAGGCCTGCTCTGCAATGGCTTCCTGGCCCTGCTTCTTCGTGCCGACGAACAAAATGTTGCCTCCATGAGCAACGGTTTCCTTCACGAAGTCGTATGCAATGTCGATGTCAGCGATTGTCTGCTGAAGGTCAATGATGTAGATGCCGTTGCGTTCCGTGAGGATGAAGCGCTTCATCTTCGGGTTCCAGCGACGGGTCTGATGGCCAAAGTGAACGCCAGATTCCAACAGCTGGCGCATGGTGACGACTGCCATGATCGTCCTTTCTGCGCAATGCGCAGGTCGGGGCACGCAGATGCGTACCGGTTCTCGGTTGTTATCGGCATTATGCCGATCCTGGTGCCATGACCGGATGCCGCCCCGTAGGGACCGTGGCATCCGTGCCCCGCCCTCGTCAATTTTCGTGTGAAAACTCGAGTGCGGAAATGACACGCGAAGTCGCCCGCTGATGCGGACGCTCCCCACATTGTAGTCCACGTGGTGGGCATCTCCGCCTTCCGGAACTGTGAAGCCCGTCCCTAAACGTCCGTTTCAGAACGTGTCCACAGGTAGATGCGTCGCGTCGACGTGTCCACAGGAGCGCGGCAAGCGATTGCGTACAAAGCACAGGTAGGTGACAGTGTCGGCATGAGAGTAAGAGGTCAAAGCGCGGGTCGGGTGCTATGCATGCTCGCAGGGGCGCTATCCGTATCGGTCGCCGCGTGGGCGGGTGCAGCGCAGCCACTGCGCGATGCGCGCGAGCCGTGGTTATGGCCCAGTGGAGATCCTGTGCCGGTCGCACGCGCTTTCGACGACCTTGAGCACAATTGGCTGCCGGGGCATCGAGGGGTCGATCTGGATGTGCTGGTCGGCTCACCGGTTTACGCGCCAGCGGACGGCACAGTTGTGGTGGCAGGCGTCATTGTCGATCGGCCGGTGGTCTCTGTGTCGCACGGATCGGTGCGTTCAACGTTCGAGCCGGTTGAAGCCACGGTCACGCCCGGCGATGAGGTTCGCAAGGGTGATGTGATCGGCCATGTTGCCAGTGGCCACTCCCCCGGCGCTTTGCATTGGGGCGTGAAGTCTGGCCCCCGGACCTACCATGACCCGCTCAGATTCCTCGTTGGACCGATTGTCTTGAAGCCGTGGGAGTGACGCTAGGGGTCACGCACGCGGATGTGCCTGACGGTAGATCGCCGACAGACGCGCAGCATCGACATGCGTGTAGCGCTGCGTGGTCTGCAATGATGAGTGCCCCAGGATCTCCTGAACAACGCGCAGGTCGGCGCCGCCTTCAAGAAGATGCGTGGCGGCGCTGTGGCGCAACGCGTGCGGCGCAACGTCCCGCACACCTGCCCTGGCTGCCAGTCGATGCAGGCGAGCTCGAACAACACGCGGGTCGATACGTTTGCCGTGCTCACCCAAAAATGCGGCGTTCGTTGTCACGCGCGCATCGACGAGGGCGACGCGACCACGATCCAACCACATATGCAGTGCCTGAGCTGCCGGATCGCCCAGGGGAACAACGCGTTCCTTGTCGCCCTTGCCGAGCACTCTCAGGCATTGCCGGTCGAATGCGAAGGACCCCAGATCCAAACCGCATAGCTCGGAGACGCGTATGCCGGTTGAATAGAGCGTTTCCACCATTGCCCAGTCACGGATATGGACCGGATCGCCGTCGCGCGCTTCCTGACGTGCATAGTCCATGAGTGCGCGCGCCGCCTGAATGTCGAGGACATGTGGTAGGCGCTGGTCACGCGAAGGTGCGGTGACGAGGAGGGCGGGGTCTGCGCTCAGATGCCCGTGATGGTGCGCCCAGCTGGTGAATCCGCGGATGGAGGCGATGCGCCGAGCCAGGGTCGCCCGACTCATCCCATCATTGGCCATGTGGGCGAGCCACTGACGAATCGAGCTGGTGGTCACTGCGTGATCCAGTGTGGTGCCGTTTGCGATGCGCTGGTCCAGAAAATCTGCAAACTCATTCAGGTCAGTTCGATAGGCGCGCGCAGTGTTGGCTGACAGGCCACGCGAGTGCGCGAGCTCATCAATCCACACGTCGATGAGCTCCCGTACCGGTTGTGTCCTAGCATCACTCACGCGCCTATTTTACGCGGTGCGCTTCCACCGACCGTGTGTGTGCGCTGCGAGCCCTGCAAGCTCGAGAGCGCCCAATGCGCTCATCACATCCTCTATGCTCATCCCTGCCGTGACGGTTATGGCATCCACGCTGGAAGCGGCGCGCCTGGGCAGCGCTTCCCACACTCTGCGCTGGTGGCAAGGCAGGGCGTCGATGCCGTGGTCGGGTGATTGAGGCTGGTCGAAGAGCGGTTCTGTGTTTCCGATGTTCAGGTCAAGGGTGCTGACCATCTCAATAACATCTGCGCTGTCGCGGATCAGCGTGCCGCCCTCACGAATCAACCGATGGCAGCCTCGTGACATTGCTGATGTAACAGGGCCTGGAACAGCTCCGACGTGCCGTCCCAGCTCCATGGCGCGCCGCGCTGTTGCCAGCGCCCCGGATCGCTGATCGGCTTCAACGACGATGGTCGCTTGTGCCAACGCCGCGATAACGCGGTTACGCGTGAGAAAACGCCAGCGTGCAGGGCGCCACCGTGGCGGTACCTCACTCATCAGCGCCCCCGCCTCATGGCTGACTATCTCGTCAAAAAGTTGACGGTGTGCTACGGGATACGGTCGTTCGAGTCCGCCAGCCATCACGGCAATAGTGGGGCCCGGAGGCGAGGCGAGTGCTCCCCTATGTGCTGCGATGTCAATGCCGAACGCGCCTCCGGACACCACGCACATACCTTTGGACGCCAGCTCGTATCCCATGTCGGCAGCAATCTTCTCACCAACCCGGGTGCAGGCTCGTGATCCGACAATGGCGACGGTAGGGCGATCGAGCAGGTGGCCTCGCACCCATAGGCACACCGGCCGCTCGTGTTCCAAGTCGTTCAAAGCCTCAGGCCATTTGCTATCGCTCGGAATCAGCAGCTGACCACCGACGCGTTCAATCCATTCAAGGTCCCCGGCCGGGTTGGCGACCACGGCTCGTGGATGCCAACGCTTCCAGACAGTCTCCCAATCCCGAGGAATTCCCTGCGCAGTTCGCTCAAGTGCAAGTGGCAAGCTGCCCGGCGTGTCTGCACACACCCAGGCGATCGCCTCATCATCGTCCAGAGCGAGGCGAAACGCATGGGCGTACACGTCACCCGGTTCGATCACACTGGACCACCAGGCAGCAATATGATGCTCATCGGGCAGTAGGGGGATCGTCATAATCTTCTCCTGTTCGAAGTGAATACGCCATCGTGAAGTCATTCATGGTGGGATGGTTGTGACCTGCCAGATCAGCGATCGTCCATGCCACTCGCAGGACTTTGTCCGCGCCGCGCATTGACAGTGAGCCGCAATCCACTGCGCGCGACATTGCGCATGCGATTGCCTCGTCGGGCATGAAATCCCGCCGCAGGACGGAGCCAGGAACTTCTCGGTTGAGTCTCCAGGGTGTCCCCTCGAAGCGGCGGCGTTGTCGCTGGCGGGCCTCCTCCACACGCTCGCGAACGCATGCCGAAGTCTCCCCCGTATCCATCGCGAAGTCTCCCGCGGTAGGTCTGGACACATTCAATTGAATGTCGACACGATCAAGAAGCGGTCCAGACAGGCGCGACAAGTAGCGGCGCTGCTGCATGGAGGTACATGTGCATCGAGCATGCTTGGAGTTCCGGTTACCACAGGGGCACGGGTTGGTCGCCAAGACGAGCTGAAAAGATGCCGGGAACGTGACGGTGGCGCGCGAGCGGTGAATCGTCATCACACCGTTTTCCAACGGTTCACGTAAGGCATCCATCACTGAGGGGGCAAACTCAGCAGCTTCATCAAGAAACAGCACTCCCCCATGTGCAAGGGAGATGGCGCCTGGTCGCCCCACTGATTGTCCCCCACCCACGAGGGCCGGCATCGATGCCGAGTGGTGTGGAGCTTCGATCGGAGGCTGAGTGATCAGTCCGTGCTCTGCGCTCCACGCCTGCGCCAGACAATGCAGCGCGGTCGTCGTGAGTGATGTGTCAGTATCCAAAGGTGGCAGGATGGTCGGCAACGCGCGCGCAAGCATGGTCTTTCCGGCTCCTGGCTCCCCTATCAGCATGATGTGGTGTCCCCCTGCTGCGGCGATCTCAAGGCCTGTCCGGGCATAAGACTGGCCTCGTACATCGCTCAAATCAAGTAAGGACGGACACTGCGCGCTGGAACTGTAGTGATCGCACTCGCCCTCGGAAGGATGGGAGAAGCCTACGCTTCCGCTGCGCTGGGCAATGCCGCCAACAGATTCGACTAAATCCGCCAGATGCTCGTAGCCGTGGACGGATACACCCGGCACCAGCGCCGCCTGAGCGACACTTGCTGCTGGGACCACGATATCCGTGGTACCGCCTCGTGCAGCACCTATGACAGCTGCGAGAAGGCCAGGCGGAGGCCGCAGCGACCCATCCAGCCCCAGTTCGCCCAAGAAAAGCGTGTCCACCACAGCGTCGGGCGGGATCTGTCCACTGGCCAGCAGAACAGACAGTGCGATCGCCAAATCAAACCCTGATCCTGACTTGGGTAGGCCGGCCGGTGACAGGTTGACGGTGACGCGCTGGTTGGGAAGGCCCAGCCCGCAGGCACTGAGTGCGGAGCGCACACGGTCCTTGGATTCACGCAAAGACGCGTCCGGTAAACCGACCAGAGTAAATGAGACCACACCGTTCGCGACAGATGTCTCCACATTGACTATGTGACCATCCATGCCGATCAACGCAATCGTGCGGATCGAGGCCGTCTGCCCGCTCATAGCTGAATGCCCTGACACCAGGTGATATCCG
Source organism: Actinomyces sp. HMSC065F12 (assembly GCF_001814535.1). Taxonomy (NCBI): domain Bacteria; kingdom Bacillati; phylum Actinomycetota; class Actinomycetes; order Actinomycetales; family Actinomycetaceae; genus Actinomyces; species Actinomyces sp. HMSC065F12. Next base: position 130,914 of record NZ_KV817030.1, on the reverse strand, counting down.
CATTGCGACGCAGCCATTGAGCGCCGTGGCCGCTCTCAAGTGCGCGACTCAAGCATGCTGCCTGGCTGGGGCTGACCTCGATTGAGACCACATCAAATCTGATCGGCGCTTCCGGCCGGTTGGCCGCGCACCATGCGGCCGCTGCCTGCGCGATGCGCGTGAACTTAACGTGTGTCACGGCTTCGAGGCCACTGCCGAACCTGTCACCAATACGCGTTTTCACCTCAATAAAGGTGGTCATCCTTGTGCTGCTACGCGCAATGAGGTCAATCTCGCCGCGAGTCCCGTTTCTCCAGTTACGTGCGAGGACCTCGTATCCACACTCCTGTACGACGCGGGAAGCGCAGTCTTCTCCGGCGCGGCCCAGTGTGCCTCGCCAGTCGATGCGTTCGTCGGTTGCTGTCATAGTGCAACCGTGCCAACGAGGTCGAGTCAGTGGCTATCGCGGCTTCAGTATCTGTGGATGCGATGCCTGTACACACGGCATCTGTGGAAGGATCTCTTCCGGGAAGTATCCTGTGGATAGAGCTATTTGAACAGGTTACAGGGCCTATGGGATGTCAAGCTCAGGCTTCGACAGCTCTTCGACGTTGACATCCTTATACGTAATGACCCGCACTGACTTCACGAAGCGAGAAGAGCGGTAAATGTCCCACACCCATGCATCAGTCAACGTCAGCTCGAAGAAAACGTCGCCGCCCATCGGTCGGGCCTGCACATCAACCTTGTTGCACAGATAGAAGCGTCGCTCGGTTTCCACCACGTACGAAAACAGACCGATCACGTCGCGGTATTCACGAAACAGGTCAAGTTCGAGGCTATTCTCGTAGCCTTCCAGATCATCTGCGCTCACGGTATCATCATGCCCTGTTCGTCAAATTCGTGCTGGGCTCCACGCCGGGAAGTTTCCACGAACGCCGATGCTGGTCACACGCACCCATGCGGCTCAGGGCGTCAATATGGGTGCGCGACGCGTACCCTTTATTGTGAATCCAGTCGTATCCTGGATCCTCCAGCGAGCACATCAATCTGTCTCGCTCCACCTTCGCCAGAACGGACGCAGCGGCAATGACTGCACATTCTGCATCTCCATGCACGCGCGTCATGATGGAAACGTCAGTGCCGACGGGAGAAACACCCAGAAGATCTGCAGCGAGCCAGTTATGAACACCATCAAGTAAAGTCACCCCGATAGTGGCACCATCCCCTCTCACCGCTTCAATCGCCCGCGATGCTGCCAATCTTAGAGCGCCGATGATGCCACCCTCGTCAATTTCTGCGGGGCTGGCCATGCCGACTGCCGAGGCGGCGACCCACTGGTGAATAGGGTCAACGAGCTCTTCTCGAGCGCGTGCAGAGAGCATCTTTGAGTCTGCAAGTCCAACAGGAGCAGGTCCCGATTTTTCAGTCACGAGGGCGACTCCCACGGCAACGGGACCAGCAATTGCGCCGCGTCCCACTTCGTCCACACCTAAAACGGTGGGATATGACTGCAGCAATTCGCACTCGACGTCACGTGTGGCAAAGCGGCGAAGCTGACGCATCACGAATCTTTCACGGCTGAGAAAACATCACGATCGCCTAGCCAGCTCCAGTGACCGAGGGGCCACAGCACCATCGTTGCGCGGCCGACGATCTCGTCAGTGTCAATGAATGCATTCTCGAGCGGGTCCATATGGAAACGTGAGTCAGCGGAATTCGGGCGATTGTCCCCCATCACCCACACTGATCCTTCGGGGACGGTGACGTCGAATTCCATACGCGATGCTGGTTCGCCTGCAGGAATGTACGGTTCGGTGATCTCCTGGCCATTGACGGTGAGTGCGCCGTTCGCGGTGCAGCATTGGACACGGTCTCCGCCTACTCCGATGACGCGCTTGACCAGCGTCTGTTCGCCGTTGGCTGGGAGGATGCCGATAAATTCTCCCACCGAACGCAGGATTCTCCCTGCACCTTCTGATTCTGCGCGAGGAAGCCATCCCTTTGCATCGTTGAACACGATCACGTCACCGCGCTCGATATCGCCTCGGAAGGTCGAAATTCGTGAGACGACGATGCGGTCATTTTCGACGAGCGTGGAACGCATCGAGGGCGAGGGAATCCAGAACATCTGGAAAATAAAAGCGCGAATGACGGTGGACAGGACGAGTGCGCCCACCACGATGATGGCGCACTCTTTCAACCATGAGAAACCGCTTGGCTTCTTCTGCAAAGAGTCATCCTGGTCGGAGTCGTGGTAGCGCTTCCTGTGCTGGATCGGTTGGTAGTTCACGCGTCGACTTCCTCTGAAACTGAGGCCCGGTACCGTGGAGGTACCGGGCGCTCGTGAGTCTCGTTCACTCAGTGAACTCGCGGTGCTCGCGCACACGCGCCGCCTTGCCATGACGATCACGCAGGTAGTACAGCTTCGCGCGGCGCACATTACCGCGGGAAGTGACCTCAATGTGGTCAATGGTAGGCGTGTGGATCGGGAAGGTACGCTCAACGCCGACACCGAATGAGATCTTTCGGACGGTGAACGTCTCGGACACGCCGTGACCACGGCGTGCAATAACGATCCCCTGGAAGACCTGAATACGGCTACGGTTACCTTCAACGACTCGTACGTGAACCTTCACCGAGTCTCCAGCACGGAAAACCGGAATGTTATCGCGCAATGACGGTGCATCAACAGCATCCAGTTTCTGCATTTTTACTCCTCAACGTTTCTGCCGCAGGTCAGTCCCGTTTATACGGCGGATCTTGGTCCGCAATTCTTGAGCAGATCGTGCTTTCTGGCGCTCCCCCCGCGGCAGGCTACGCCCAGCTGATCTGACGTTCTAGTGTGCCACAAGAATCGGGTGCTTCCCAAGTCCTGTGAGCTATTCGTGGCGTGATCGCGGCGTGATGTTACGCACGAATACGTCATCGATATTGGCTTTCTCCCCCACCATGAACGTGCGCCTGCCGGCCACTGAGAAACCATGACGCTTGTAGAACGTCTGAGCGCGTTTATTGGCGATCGAGGTTCCCAGGGCAATCTGTGAGTTGCGCCCCTGAGCTTCCACATCTGCGACCGCACGCTCGATCATCGCTCCGGCCACACCTGACCCCTGCCAGAATTCTCTCACGTAGCATTTGGACAGATATGCCGCCCCTAGCTCAAGCTTCCCAGGCCGCACCATCTGGGTAGGCATTCCGTCGGGCCCGGACAGAATAGTCAGGGTGTAGCCGATCAGCTCCGATGAAGCACCGCGCAACTGCGCGACCAGGATCCGGTAGACGGACGGGGACGCGAGCATGCGTTCAAATTCGCTGGGAGACAGGCTTTCCTCAATGAAGGCTGCAATATCGTCCTGACTGACGTAGTCCGGACATGCCAGTGGGAACGTGTTGGCTGCAAGCTCAGAAAGAGCCTCTGCTTCCCCTTCACGCGCCAGCCGTATCATGACATCGCGTCGCCTGGGGGTGATGATCGTGCCGGCACCGGCCAGCACTTCCTTGTCGCGGGTTGACAGGCATTGTGCATCGAGCCGATCAATGAGGTCGGGCCGACGGTGAGCAGTTCTGACCAGTGATCGATCACGGCGCCACCGGTCAATGTCGGCGTGGTTGCCGCTGGTGAGCACGTCGGGCACGTCAATGCCGCGCCACGATCTGGGCCTGGTATACACGGGATATTCGATCAGGCCATCGGGCCCATAGGATTCTTCGTCAAGAGATTCAGGATTGCCGAGGACACCCTCGAGCAGTCGTGACACGGATTCGATCAGGACGAGTGCTGCGGCCTCGCCGCCATTGAGGATGTAGTCGCCGATGGAGTATTCGAGGACTTCCACTTCCTGCTCGCGGTAGAAGTCGGCAACGCGTTGATCGATACCTTCATATCGTCCGCAGGCAAGGATGATCTGGTCGACTTCGGCTAGTTTTTCCACACGGCGCTGATCCAGCGGCGTGCCGGACGGGGTCGGAATCGCGAGGACTCTTCGGGCGGAGTCAGAGTGGAAATCAGCCAGGTCGACACTCAGAACCTGGTCGATGCCGCGGCCCCACACGTCGGGCCGCATCACCATTCCTGCTCCCCCGCCGTACGGCGCGTCATCGACAGTGCGATGACGATCCGTTGTCCATTGACGCAGATCATGGGTGTGAATGTCGAGTAGACCCGCGTCCTGGGCCTTGCCCAGAAGGGACAGGTCCAGGACGTCAAAGTAGTGCGGGAAGATGGTGAGCAGATCAATTCGCACGCCGCTATTCTCCGTCCAAGTCGTAGTTATCGTCGAACAGACCCGGAATCGGATCAATCGTCATGGTTCCCTCGTCCACGTTGACTTCCGGTACCAGGGCGCTGACAAATGGCACCAGTACTTCCCGGCCATCGGCATCGACAATGATAAGATCCTGCGCAGCTCCGGGCTGCATACCGGTGACTGTTCCCAGGTGTTCGCCCAGCAAAGTGACGGCTTCCAGTCCGGTGAGCTGGTGGGGATACCACGCGTCATCCTCATCGAGGGCATCCACCATTAATTCCGTGCCGCGCAGGTCCTCAGCCTGTTCGCGGGTGGAAATTTCTTCGAAGCCCGCCAGGACGCGGTCTTTGTGTGCACGCAAAGATCGCATCGTCAAAGTGCTGTATTCGCTGTGAGAGGTGTGCACAGTGGTGCCGGGAGCCAGCGCCTGGGGCCGGTCCGTCGTGACTGTCACGTACACTTCGCCCTTCAGGCCGTGGGCCGTCCCCACCACTGCCGCTCTGAGCTGCATCTTTGCTCCTCACGGTGTTGTGGGGTCCGGCTCATGATGAGCGGACCCCACACCTATGCCATATACAGCCTTGGCGCTGTTACTCCTGGTCAGTATCAATCACGTCAACCCTGACGGAGCCGCGAGTCGACAGGCCGTTCATCACGGCGCGCAGTGCGCGTGCGGTGCGACCCGACCGGCCGATCACGCGACCCAGATCATCCGGGTTAACCCGAACTTCCAGCAGCTGCCCGCGCCGGATCGACCGCCGCGTGACACGCACATCGTCAGGATTGTCAACAATTCCGCTGACAAGGTGTTCCAAGGCATCGGCCAGCATTACTCAGCGTCCTTTTCCTCAGCTGGAGCCTCGGCTGCCTCGGCAGCCGGTTCTTCTGCGGATTCTTCGGCTGGGGCGTCGGTTTCAGCTTCGGCTGCCTCGGCTGCTTCAGCCTCAGCCTGAGCCTTGGCTTCAGCCTCGGCCTTTTCCTTTTCAGCTGCAACCTTGGCCTTACGCTTTTCAGCATCTTCCTCAGCGGCCTTAATGGCCTTTTCGGCTTCTGCTGACTGATCGGTCTCAGCGACCTTGACGCGCGAGACGGCGTCCTTCTTGCCGTTGAACTTGGCAATGTCACCGGTCAGCACGAGCAGGTTACGCACCGTGTTCGAGGGCTGCGCACCCACTGAAAGCCAGTACTGCGCGCGCTCGGAGTCGATCTTAATGATGGAGGGGTCGCGGGTCGGATCATAGATGCCGACCTCTTCAATGACCTGACCATCGCGCTTCTTACGCTGGTCAACGACAACGACGCGGTAGAAGGGCGCATGGATCCTACCAATGCGCTTCAAACGAATACGAACTGCCACTTGTGTGGTCACTCCTGTTTCTAACTCGGGTTGGATCGCACATGGTATCGGTGGGAAACACGATGTCACGATAGATCCTGGACACAGTCTCGAGTGGTGAGAGGGACCAACCCTCGACCGGGTACAGCACTCCATTGTGCCACGCATCGGTCTCAATTCCCAGATCTTGTTCCTCTCATCCTCTGTTTCCTGGCGTGTGATCGATCACGACGAGGGCTCACGAGAAGTGGAAATTCAGTGGGCGAAACACCACAATAGCCTTATGAGCACACATGGTGACGTCACGAATGATGATGAGCGCATTGCTCACGACCTGGCGATCCTGGCGGGGGCTGCAGCGCGCGCCGTGGCCAGCTATCTGCGGCGCGCTGTCAGCCACGTTGAATCCGTTGACTTCAAAGCTGACCACCACGATCCGGTCACTGTACATGACAAGCGCGTGGAATCTGCGCTGCATGTTCTCCTGGGCTATTTTGTTCCGGGCTCACGCGTACTGGGTGAGGAAACTGGTGAACGCACCCTGCCCCGAAAATTCGACGGGCCGACCGAGGAGTTCACCGAGCACTTCGAATTTCCCACATCCCCCCTAGTTCAGGGTGCCAGGCGCCGCTGTACGTCGCTGGCTGAGCGCGTCAGGTGGATCGTCGACCCCATCGACGGGACGGCGAATTTCGCAGCCGGAATGCCTTATTTCAACACGTCAATCGCTGCTGAGCTGGACGGCGCAGTCGTTGCTGGCGCAATCAATGCTCCGATCATGGATCACCTGTTCCTCGCTGATCTCACTCATGCGTGGCTGCGCACTGACGAGGAAGACATCGACATTCACGCCCAGGGTCCCACGAGCGAGCGAGACGCGGTCGTGCTGTCATATCACCCGTCACTGCATTCATTCATTGACGATCCTGCCGGTTCAGCTGAAGAATACGCTCGCCTGGCGTCAACGTATCAGGCTGTTCGTCGGCCAGGTGCCGCAGCCCTCGACCTGGCGATGGTCGCGTCTGGAAGGGCTGGTGCAATGCTGGCCGGGACGATGAAGCCGTGGGATGTGGCAGCCGGTATCCACATGGTCAAAGTGGCAGGCGGGAACGTCGTGAATGCCCCGATGGGCACTGATCTTCCCGACGGAGTGCGTCCAGGCGTGGCAGCGTGGGTCGGCTCGATGGAGGCCCCCGTCCTCCAGGAGCTTCTTCACCAGGCTGACAGCCGGCGCTCAGGCGACGCGCGTCCCGCCCAAGATGACGGCGACCGGTCGTGACAGTTCGGTAATGTCTGCACGAGGATCGGCCTCGTAGACCACGCAGTCAGCTGGCGCGCCATCATACAGACTGGGATAGCCGAGGGCGTCGCGAGCCTGCCAGGTCGCGATGTCGAGAATCTTGGCTGGCGGCAAGCCTGCCGCGTGCCATCGGGCAAGTTCTGCTGGAAGGGATCCGTGATCCTGGTAGCCGCCGGCATCTGTTCCGGGAAGCAGGTGGACTCCTGAATCGAAGAGGCGCTCATAATGGTCGTGTCGTCCCTCGTAAAGCGTGCGCATGGTCTGCGCGTAGCGCGCGAACTTGCCGTCGGCAGCCTGCGCGAAGGATTCGAAGAGTTCGATTTGGCAGAGCGTGGGTGTGATGACAACACCTTGCCGTCTGGCCTCACTGAGCTGATCATCGTCCATACCGGAACCGTGTTCGATTCCGTCGACGCCGGCTGCCAGCAGATCGTCGATTGCTCCGTGAGAAAACGTGTGAACGGTCAGGCGCGCGCCAGATTCGTGCGCGGCGGCAACTGCGTCACGCAGGACCTCACCTGGCCACAGGGGGCGCAGATCCGATTCTGATCCTTCACTGCGGTCGATCCAGTCCCCCACGATTTTGACCCATCCATCCGAGCGGGCCGCTTCCTGTGCGACCGCTTCAGGCAGTTGCGAGGGCGTGGCCAGTTCGCGCGAAATGCCACGAATGTAGCGTTTAGGGCGTGACAGGTGTGTGCCGCAGCGGATCAAGTGCGGCAATGTGGGATCGTGTTGAATATGCGACGTATCGACAGGACTGCCGCAGTCACGCATGAGCAGAACTCCGCTGTCGCGGTCCGCTTGAGCCTGCCGAATCTGTGTTTCCTGATCGACAGGACCGTGAGGACCCAGGCCAATGTGACAATGCACGTCAACGAGGCCGGGAATGATCCACCCGGTCAGTTCCTCTTCATCCGCGGCCCGAGGCTGTGCGGCCGTGGAGATTCTGCCGTCACAAATCGACCAGGAGCCTTGCGTCCATGCGGCGGGCTGCGACCCGTCTGAGGAGGGACGCCACAGAGCTGTTCCTGTCAGGCGCATGATATCCGTCAGAATCCGTTCAGCATGCGCTGAATATCCTCGGGCAGTTGGTCCATAGAGGGGCGTTGGGCAGCGCCCTGGCCCTGACCAATGCCGAATGCGCTACCCGACGAGGACGCATTGTTCCTGCGTTCACTGGCTGGAAGCATTGCTTCGAGTTCCTGCTGGCGACGCTTGGCTGGGTTTCCTGAACGCGCCTTCTTCTTCACGCGCGCACGCTGAGCCTTGGCACGGCGTGCATCTTCACGCTGTTTGGCGCGGCCACCATGTCCCGGCATATTCCCCATTCCGGGGAAGCCGCCGGCAGCGCCCATTTGACCCATCATCTCGCGGGCTGCTTCGAAGCGCTTGACCAGTGCGTTGACTTCCGTCACCGTGGTACCTGAACCGCGGGCAATACGGGCACGGCGCGATCCGTTGAGAATCTTGACGTCGTTGCGTTCGGCGGGCGTCATGGAACGGACGATTGCTTCGACACGGTTGACTTCTGACTCATCGAAGTTGGCGAGCTGGTCCTTCATCTGCGCCATTCCCGGAATCATTCCCAGAACCTTGCGCATGGATCCGAGTTTGCGGACCTGCTGGAGCTGGTTGAGGAAGTCTTCGAGGGTGAGCTGGCCACTCATGGCCTTCTCAGCGACCTTCTCGGCTTCCTCCTGATCCATCTTCTTTTCGGCCTGCTCGATCAGGGTCAGAACGTCACCCATATCAAGAATTCGGCCGGCCATGCGGTCTGCGTGGAATCGTTCAAAATCGTCAAGACCTTCGCCCGTTGAGGCAAAGAGGATCGGCGCACCGGTCACGCCGCGTACGGACAGCGCAGCGCCGCCTCGGGCATCGCCGTCAAGTTTCGACAAGACGACACCGGTAAAGCCGACGCCATCCCTGAACGCGGTCGATGTCTGCACGGCATCCTGGCCAACCATTGCGTCCAGGACGAACATGATTTCGTGCGGATTGACGGCGTCACGAATCGCGATTGCCTGATCCATCATTTCCCGGTCAACACCGAGGCGCCCAGCGGTATCGACGATTGCCACGTCGAAACCATTGTTGATGGCGTAGTTGACGCCGGTTCGCGCCACGTAGACAGGATCACCGACTCCGTTCCCCGGCTCCGGTGCCCACACCTTGACTCCGGCACGCTCGCCCAGAACTTGCAGCTGCTGGACGGCATTTGGGCGCTGAAGGTCCGATGCAATCAGCATGACCTTCTTGCCTTCTTCCGTCAGCCACTTGCCGAGCTTGCCGGCAAGGGTTGTCTTACCGGCACCCTGAAGGCCGGCCAGCATGAACACGGTCGGCCCCCGGTCAGCGAAGTGGAGTTCACGCGTTTCGCCGCCGAGGGTTTCGACCAGCTGGTCGCGCACGATACGCACAACCTGCTGACTGGGGTTCAGACCCTGTGAGCGGGTCGCTCCGTAAGCGCGTTCACGCACCGCGGCGGTAAATTCGCGGACGACAGGAAGGGCAACGTCAGCGTCAATCAGGGCGCGTCGGATCTGACTGACTGTTTCATCAACGTCAGATTCGCTGAGAATACCGTGCCCGCGAAGTTGTTTGAACGACTCAGTGAGACGATCTGACAGGTTGGAGAACACTGGATCCCTTCCTTCTCCGATGTGGACGCAATGGTCTTACACTAGCGCACCCACGGCGCCGTGTGCTTACGTGGCAGGCTGTCCCACAATTGCCTGAATGAATGACTCGGCATCGAAGGGCGCCAGATCGTCGACGCCCTCTCCCAGCCCCACCAGCTTGACAGGAACTCCGAGTTCCCTTTGGACCGACACCACGATTCCGCCCTTTGCGGTGCCATCCAGCTTCGTCAGGACGATTCCTGTCACTCCAGCCACTTCTGCGAAAATTTCCGCCTGGCGCATACCGTTTTGGCCGGTCGTCGCATCGAGGACCAGGAGGACCTCGTCAACGGGACTGACACGTTCCATGACGCGCTTGACTTTCCCGAGCTCATCCATCAGACCTGACTTGTTCTGCAGTCGGCCCGCCGTGTCCACAATCACGACGTCAACGCCGTCGTCGACACCGCGGTGTACGGCATCAAAAGCGACGGATGCGGGATCGGCGCCTTCACGGTCGGATCGGACCACGTCAACCCCCACGCGGTTGCCCCACGTCTCCAGCTGGTCAGCCGCTGCGGCGCGGAATGTATCAGCAGCACCGAGCAGGACTGTCTTGTCCTGTGCGACAAGCAACCGGGCCAGTTTGCCAATCGTCGTCGTCTTACCTGTTCCATTGACGCCGATCACCAGCACAGACGCACTGACCTTGGTGCCGTTTTCATCAATGTGCGGCTCGCAATGCAGGGAACGATCCATAGTCGGGTCGACCAGTGCCAGAAGCTCTTCACGTACAATCGTGCGGGCTGACTCGGCATCTGAATGTCCCTCAACCTTGACGCGGGTGCGCAGCCGCTCCATGAGTTCTTCGGTGGCCGGCAATCCCAGGTCGGCCATCAGAAGTGAATCTTCGATCTCTTCCCAGTCTGCCGCGTTGAGCTGCGCGCGCGAGAGAACTGAAAGGAGCGCATGTCCGATAGTGCCAGACTGCGCGAGGCGTCCGCGCAGACGCTGCATGCGGGAGGGAACGGATTCAGGGGTTTCGGTACGCGGTTGCGTCTCAACGTCAGGAGCCGCAGTGGTCTGACCGCTCTCAATAGTGGGTGTGCGGCGTTCTTCAAGTTCGGGGCTGGACTGTCGTCCTCGTACGCCCCACCAGATTCCCACGCCCACAAGGGCAACGAGAACCAACAGGCATACCAGACCGATCGGACTTGTCACAAAATCGGTGAAAGTGTTCATAGTCCTATCATGGCCTATTTAATGCGTGAGTTGCATTTTACGCACGCGTCCGCGCCGCGATGCAGCCTCCATGCGTGTGGCCGCCTCTTCGACACGTACTGCTGCATCCTCGAGGCGTTCATATCCAGGCAGGTCGGTCGCATCGACATACGCCGAGCCGTCTCGCCCATTGCTCCGGAGCATCGTGTCCAGGCTGACAAGCTGAGGATCGATATCCGCGTCCTCATCTGTTCGCGCCGGGTCAGCCCAGCGTTTCGACTGGTCTTTCCAAAGAGACTGCCATGATTGGGCGCCTCGGCGTGACAAGGCCAGGCTTGCCAGGACGCCTCCTGCCAGAGCCACAACAACCAACGTTGTCAGCACGATGACCACAAGAGAACCAAACATGTCTTCATTGTCATGTGTAACGCCAGCGAGAGCCACAGTAAACGCCGCACATGCTCAATTTGTTATCTGTGATCTCCTAAGCATCTGCCAGGCGCTGCGAGACGACGGTTGTGACCCCGTCACGCATCGTCACGCCGTAGAGCGCATCAGCGATTTCCATCGTGCGTTTCTGGTGGGTGATAACAATCAGCTGGCTTTCTTCCTGCAGCTCCCGGAAGATTTCGAGCAATCGCGTCAGGTTCACATCGTCGAGGGCGGCCTCAACCTCGTCCATGACATAGAACGGTGAGGGACGCGCCTTGAAGATGGCGATGAGGAATGCCAGAGCTGCCAGGGAGCGTTCTCCGCCGGACAGCAGTGACAGGCGCTTGACCTTCTTGCCCGCCGGCCTGGCTTCGATCTCGATGCCCGTTGTCAGCATCGAATCTGGATCCGTCAGCGTCAGGTTGCCCTCGCCGTTGGGGAAAAGGACCTCGAAGGTGTGGGCAAACTGTTCGCGCGTGTCGTTAAACGCGGTGGTGAATGCTTCTTCGACCAGGCGATCGACGTCGTCAATGATATGCAGCAAATCGGTTTTCGACGATTTCAGATCATTGACCTGGGAAACCAGGAATTCGTGGCGCTTGGACAGTGCTTCGTGTTCCTCCAGTGCCAGTGGGTTCACGCGGCCAAGTTTTGCCAGGTCACGTTCAGCAGCCGCCAGTGCCTTTTCCTGTTCGGGGCGCGAAAAGGCAGTCGGGTCGCCCTCGCCTGAAAAATCCGGCACGAGGTTATGGGGGCCGAATTCTTCGATGAGCTGGTCAGCTTCCAGGCTGAGTTCCTCCATCGACCGGGCGGTCGCCTGTTCCAAGCGCATCATGGTCTGTGCACGTGCGATTTCGTCCTGGTGCGCCAGGCCGGTGATCTCGGCAATTTCAGCATTGACGGCATCGAGCGCGGCGCGCAATTCGATGCGCTCATGGCTTGACTGCTGACGCAGTGATTCAGCTTCGGCGCGCAGGTGTTCCCAGTGCTCAACGATTCGAGCGGCAACGTCCACGCCGTACTGAGCCTGTTCGGCAACGCGTTGGGCAATGAGCAGCTTGCGCCGGCGCTGGTCCTCACGTTGGGCGTATCGGCTGCGCTCCTCACGGCTGCGCGCTGCTGCCTGCCTGAGAGCTCGAGCCCTTCCTCCGCTTTGTCTCGACCGTTCTTCATTGGTGCGAAGTTCCAGACGCGTGGCCGTCTCATGTTCGCGAGCTTCGCGGGCTATGCGCGCGGCTTCGCCTGCTCTCTGTTGAGCTGGCTCAGCGTCGGGAGCCGGTTCCATGTCTTTGGAGGTGCTCAGCCGCTCGTCGGCGGTATCCACCTGGCTGCGTGCCCATTGAACATGCTCGGCGACTTTACGTGCGGTCGCCTCGCACCTTTGTGTCTCTGCCTGAGCAGCCTTGGCTGCCGACTGGGCGCGCGCGTATGCTTCAGCGAGCTTTGCGCGCTGCGAGTCCTGGGCACGCAAGGCTTTGAGCGCGTCGTTGGCAGCGCGGATCGCCTGATCGAGTACCTCATTTGCGTGAACCAGCTGTTCAGAGGCCTTCTGTTCGTCATCGAGGGCGTGGCGCGCTCCCTCAACGGCCTGTTCGTACTGAGCGCGCACACTCAACACCGAGGAAGTGGAGTGGCCAGATCCGATCAGTGACTCCCCCGTGACAACATCACCGTTGGACGTAACCACTGTTCGAACGCCGGGATGCTCCAGCAGGTCCTGCACTTCGTCGAGATCCCGGCACACGACGACGCTTTCGAGCAGCTTCGTGACGCTGCGCGAAACCGAGTGCGCGTGGGTGATGACGTCCAGCGCCCAGCGCGCTCCAGACGGAAGGGGGCCACGTGGCTGCTGTTCCACCTCGTTATTGCCGTCGCCGTCACCGGCGCGCATCATGCGCATCTGTCCTTGTTGGTGTTCGCGGGCGTGACGCAGGCAATCTATTCCGTTCGCCGTTCCGTCGACGATCGCGGCATCAGCCAGCGGGAACAGTGCTGCGGCAATGGCATCTTCCCAGCCCGGCTCAATGGTCAAGGCTTCAGGGACCGTTCCGAGGACACCGGAGCGGCCTGCCAATGTCGAAGTTGCGTCGTCGGGTGCGAGCTGCTCAGCCAACGTGTCACGGCGCGACTCCCACCTGGCTCGCTCGGCGCGTGCTTCCCGCTCACGCGCCACCAAAGCGTCAACCTGACTTCGGGCTTCATCGCGTTTGACGGAAGCCTGCGAGTGGTTGCGCGCAGCAGTGTCTTCGCTACCCTCGCCATCGGGAGCAGGCGTCTTTTGGAGGGCTTTCTCGGCTTCCTCCTGACGTTTGCGCGCGGCGCGCACCAGTTCTTCTGCTCGATTTTCCTCAGCTTCGGCAGCTACGAGGCGTGAGCGCGCAGATTCGACGTCGCCTGTCAGACGTGCGATCTTCTCACGTCGATCCGCTATCTGGCGCGTGATGCCGGACAGCCTCCCGTGGGCTTCTTCATCACGCTGCTCCGCCTCCTCACGAGCACTGATAGCCTCCTGCAGGCGCCGTCGGCACTCTTCTACTGTGCGCAGAAGCTCAGCGTCCTCGGCACTGGCCTCATCGGCACGCCTGTCCAGTTCGTCAGGATCGTCACCGGAGGGCGCATCAAGTGGACGTTCGAGGGAGGCAATCTTGTCGCGGGTCATCAGAACTGTTGCGCGCAAGGACTCCCCGATCGCAGTAAGGTCACGCCAACCGGTATTCGCCTCAGTCAAACGCGGATCGGCTTCGCGTTCGCGCTGTTCACAAAGTTGAATACTTTCTGTCAGCTCGCGCGCTTGAACACGCAATTCCTGAGTTTTCTGGGTACGCATCTGGTCGGATTCGTCGTGCGCATTCAGGCGGTCGCGCAGGTCAACGATCTCATCTGCAATCAGGCGTGCCTTTGCGTCACGAACACGAGCCTGTATCGATTGTGCACGGCGGGCCGTTGCAGCCTGGCGTGCCAGTGGGCCAAGCTGGCGGTGGATTTCCTGCGTGAGGTCGAGGACCCTCACCAGATTCTGATCCATTTGCTCAAGCTTGCGCAGGGCGCGTTCCTTACGTCGGCGATGCTTGAGAACACCGGCGGCCTCTTCGATGAAACCTCGACGCTCCTCAGGTGTTGACGAGAGGATCTGATCGAGTTGTCCCTGACCCACGATGACATGCATCTGTCTGCCCATACCCGTGTCGGACAGGAGTTCCTGAACATCGAGCAGGCGCGCTGGGGTGCCGTTGATGGCATATTCTGATCCCCCACCGCGGAACAATGTGCGCGAGATCGTCACTTCTGAGTAGTCGATGGGCAGAGCCCGATCGGTGTTGTCGATGGTCAGATCAACTTGAGCACGCCCCAACGGTGCTCGCGAGGATGTTCCGGCGAAGATGATGTCCGCCATCTGTCCACCGCGCAACGTTTTGGCACCTTGTTCGCCCATGACCCAGGCAAGAGCATCGACGACGTTCGATTTGCCCGACCCGTTCGGGCCGACTACACACGTGATGCCGGGTTCTAGACGCAGCGTTGTCGCCGAAGCAAAGGATTTAAAGCCTCGTAACGTTAAATTTTTCAGGTGCACGTCTTTAAGAATACGTAAAAAGGCAGTTAAGCGTGCATTGCATCTTCGGCAAGCTCCGGGAACCACAGGGCAATCTCGCGTTGGGCAGAGTGCGGCGAATCTGATCCGTGCACGATATTTTCCGCGGTTGCGCGTCCCCACGCGCGGCCCAAGTCGCCACGAATTGTTCCTGGCTCGGCGTCAGTCGGGTCGGTTGAGCCGATTAGTCGGCGCACTCCGTCGACAACGCGTGTCCCTTCGACAACGGCAGCCACGAGCGGTCCAGACGACATGAATTCGATCAATGCAGGGTAGAAATGGCGATGGCGGTGTTCATGGTAATGTTCCTGAAGCAATTCTTCAGAGGCTTGCTGAACTTTCAGACCAACCAGCTTGTATCCCTTTGATTCAATCCGTCGCAGCACTTCGCCTGTCAACCCTCGCCTGTATCCATCAGGCTTGACCAGCACCAGTGTGCGTTCATGGGAGCCGTCTGTACGTTCGTGTGCCGACATAGCATTCCCCCTCGTAGATGATCGTGCACTTCATGCAGCCTTTCGGCCACTAGGTCAAAAGACCTACATTATTATGCAGTCACTCTTCGAGCTTGTCGACCAGTGCATCTATTGCTTCCTGTGCCTGCGGTCCTGTGGCACGCAGCTGCACAATGTCACCCTGACGCACTCCCAGCGCCATCACTTCCAACGCTGACCCTGCATCGGCTCCGTTCACGAATACTTCTGCATCGAATGAGCCAGCTAAGCGAGCCAACAATGCAGCCGGACGCGCATGGAGCCCTACCGGGTCGGCCACTCGCGCAGTTGCCGTCACAACGTGGTCAGCGGTGTCTTCGTTTTCGTGAATCACGACGCGTCCCACCGGGGAGGCGGCAGAACGCGGCGTGTCAGGAGCGCCAGCCCGTTCAGCTGCGGCGCGCACCTCACTGCGACTACTGCCTGATTGCGCACTGATCGCAGCAGCAATGGTGCCTTCAACGAGTGGAGCATGCGCGTGTTCCAACGCCTCGAAGTCTTCCATTTCCTGGACGGATTCCACGGTCAGATCTGCTGAGCCCATGTCGGTCAGACACACGACGCCTGCACCGTCATGGCCGGTCTCGATTGCTCCGAGTGCGCGGGTAATCGCAGAGGCAACCTTGTCGTAGGAGGTGCCCAGCGAGCCGTCCTGCATTCCCCCCGCGCATTCGATGTGCACGTCGGGTGCCATCTGCTCTGCTACTTCCCGCACGCCCCTCGCCAGGAGGTCACTGTGGGACACGATTACGAGGGCGACTTTTGAGCTCATCGGTTATCCACCGACTTTGCGCCCTTAGCCGCAGCTCGGATAATCATCGCTGAGGAGGCGGCTCCAGGATCGCGGTGGCCTGCTGAGCGCGGCCCCAGATATGATGCGCGCCCCTTCGTGGCCTGCATGTCGATCGTGGCTTCAACGCCTTCTTCGGCAGCGCGCGCGGCGGCCTCGAGAATCTCGCAGATCGGGCGCTCCGCTTTGGCAGCTTCATGAGCGGCGCGAGCGGCCGGTGCCCACGCATCGACCATCGTCTTTTCGCCTTCTTCTGCCTTGCCTCGGGCCTGGATGCCTTCCAATGCTGCGTCGAACATGGCCACCACGTCCCGGGTGGAGATTTCCTGTCCTGTCAGTGCCTGTGATGCGCGCAGGAACGCTGTGCCGTACAGTGGGCCGGCAGCTCCGCCAACCGTGGACATCAGGGTCTTCGCAACTGTTTTGAGCAGGGCCGCTGCAGCTTCGTGCGCATGGTCATCGGACTCCATCGCGTCGCGAACGGCACTGAAACCGCGATCCATATTCTCACCGTGGTCGCCATCCCCGATGTGTCGATCCAGGTCAATCAGATATTCTCTGTTGTCTGCGATCGTGTGCACAGCAGTCATCATCCATTCGCGGATCCACTGCTCGTTTAGCGTCTCACTCATCTATGCTCCTGATGTCATTTCCAGGCCGGCGTGCATACGGGAGCATCGAAAAGCTCCACGATGTCGTTGTCCGCCCGTAATAGGGTAACTGAAACACCCGGCATTTCCAGTGACGTCACGTAGTCACCCACCAGGCTGCGTGCCAGCTTGATTCCGTCACGCTGCAGCAATTCGGCCACGTGACGGTACACAATGTACAGCTCACTGAGTGGGGTTCCACCCATGCCGTTGACCAGCGCGATCACGGATTCGTCTGCTTCGAGGGCCAATTCAAAGCGAACCTTTTCGTAGAGCTCTTCAGTCAGCGTGTCCGCAGTTTCCATCTGGCCGCGCCGATATCCGGGTTCGCCGTGGATTCCGATCCCCAGTTCAATCTCGTTGTCACCCAGTTCAAAGGACGGGCGTCCTGCATGTGGCACGGTGCAGGGCCCCAGTGCCAATCCCATCGATCGGACGTTGTCGATCACGTGCTGAGCGATGCGGGTGACAGTATGCAGATCGTCTCCGCGTTCGGCTGCTGCGCCAGCGATTTTCTCCACTAAAACCGTGCCTGCCACGCCCCGTCGTCCGGCTGTATAGAGCGAGTCCTCCACTGCGACATCATCATTGACGGTAACAGTGGCAACGTCGATGTCGTCCATCTGCACCAGTTCGGCAGCGGTTTCAAAGTTGAGCACATCGCCCGTGTAGTTCTTGACGATGAACAGCACGCCCGCCCCGCGTTCGACAGCCAGTGCTGCCTGCGCGATCGGGTCAGGTGTCGGTGACGTGAACACGGCACCGGGCACAGCGGCATCCAGCATGCCTTTCCCAACGTATCCCGCATGCAATGGTTCGTGGCCCGACCCACCACCGGAGACGATGGCAACCTTCCCCTGATCTTTTGCGTGTGCGCGAATGATATAGGCTGGATTCGTATGGACGGTGACAAGGTCGGAGTACACGCCACCGAAGCCTTGCAGAGCCTGCTCAACTACTTGATGAACGTCGTTGACCAGTTTTTTCACCAGTGCCTCCTTGAACCAATCGGTCTCACATCCATGGTGCCATCCTTCAAGGATTCTGACCACGGAAATGGCGACATTCGTGGAAGTCAGCGGCCGTTAGCCTGGGAGATGATCTGTGTGGCCTGCCCTGCCAGTACAATCGAACCGAACACGATGACGGCCACATTTTCACCCGGCTCGGCGCGTGTTTCCACACGGGTGGCAGCTTCCGCTACTGCTTCGGCGATGTCAGGGATCCGGCTCACCCTCGTGTCATCAAAGACATCCTCAGCAATGGCCTGCACGTCGTCCAGTTCCATTGCCCGCACAGAATCCATCTGAGTGACGATCAGTTCGTCCATCACGGGTTCAACTTCGCCCAGCATTGTGTCCACGTCCTTATCCGACATCGCGGCGAAGACACCAACCACGTGAGCCAGACCAAGATCCTCGATGGCGGCGCGAACGGTACGCGCACCTGCCGGGTTGTGGGCTCCATCCACGATGATCATGGGTGAGCGTCGCACGACCTGCAGCCTGCCCGGTGATGTCACTGCACCGAATGCCTGCTCGACCACCTGCGCGTCCAATGCGCGCTCACCGATGAACGCTTCCACACCTGTCAAAGCGGCCGCAGCATTGTGGGCCTGGTGTTCGCCATGAAGGGGAAGGAATATATCGGTGTACATCGCATGCGGAGTGCGCAGTGACATGAGCTGCCCGCCTACTGCCCTTTCACGGGCCACGACCTCAAAGTCTGTGCCCTCCGCCAGGAGGCGCGCACCCACCTGGTCGGCGCGCTCGCGCAGAATCTCGAGCACCTCGTCACGCTGGTGGGCAACAACAGTGATCTGGCCGGGTTTGATGATGCCGGCCTTTTCATGGGCAATGTCCGTGACCGTGTTGCCCAGCCACTTTTGGTGATCAACGTCGATCGGCATAATGACACCGACCTGACCGTCCACCACGTTGGTGGAATCCCACGTGCCTCCCATACCGACTTCCACCACAGCCGCGTCGACCGGATAGTCTGCGAATGCAGCCAACGCCATGACAGTGAAAACTTCGAAGAACGACAGTGTCGGGCCACCCTGCTCGATCGAGCTGTGGTCAACCATGTCGATATAGGGCTGCACATCGTGGTAGGCATCAATGAAGGCCCGGTGCGAGATGGGCTCACCGTCCAGGCAGATGCGTTCGCGAACGTCCAGCAGGTGCGGCGACGTGAAACGGCCCGTGCGCAGGCCCAGCGCTCCCAGCAGGGCATCCATCATGCGTGCAGTTGTCGTTTTGCCGTTCGTGCCCGTGATATGCACGCTCGGGTAAGACGTGTGGGGATCGCCCAGAATATCCATCACGCTCCGCACGCGCTCCAGGCTGGGTTGGACTTTGTGTTCCGGGGCGCGCGCCACAATTGATTCGTAGATGCGTGCCACTTCCGCGCGTTCCTGGGCAGCCTGCTGCGCGTCGTCGAGCATGCGTTCGTGATCTTCTTCGTCCGAGGGTGTCCCGTCCTCGTCCTCATCTGATTCGATTTCAGCCAGGATCGACGGATCGGGTCCGAGCAGGAGCGAATTCTCTACCAGTGCACGCAATGCCTCGGCTCGCTCCCGGTCTGCCCGATCCGCCGCTTCTTCGGCTTCCTGACGAGCCTGTTCGGCCTGACGGTCTGCCTCAGATGGCTCATCTGCAGCCTCAAGGTAGGGCAGCAAATCCGCAGGAATGCCGCTGGGTTCCTCGTCGGAGCTAAAGAAGGCGGGATGGTCACTCATGGAACAGGGTTCTCCTTCAGTTATCTGCGTGCACGCTGACGTGCGCTGCCAGCGTATCGCCTGGAACGATGGAAACGGACAGCGACAGTGTTTCGTGCGCGATCATGTCTCGATGCGTTTCCGCATCCGCCACGTGTTCCTCTGGCACGGTCAGCTCCAGGTCGATGCGGTCTGAAATATTCAGATCCTCTCGCTTGCGCTCGTCCTGTACGATGCGGATGACGTCGCGCGCGTATCCCTCGGCAGCAAGTTCGGCGGTGATGTCCGTGTCGAGGACGACCACTGTGCCGTCAGCCAGAACGGATGCAACCTCACCTTCTGATGCTTCGACGGTAGTCGACACAGAGAACTGTCCCTCGCCCAGTTGAACGGGCTGCCCGCCCACCTCGACGTTGGGGAACGTCACAGTCTGACCTGATTCGTCCAGCTCCCACTGCCCCTGCTTGTGGGCTGCGAAAAGCTGGGAGGTGACCTTACGGACCTCGGGGGCGAATTCGCGAGGATTCAATGCCAGTTGCGTCGTCACTTTCAGACCGGAGTGATCCGGATCCACTAAAGTGACGTTCTTGACGTTCACTTCACTGGCGATGAGGGAAGCGAAGGGTTCAAGGGAGGGCGCCGCCTCCGAGACGACGGAAAGCTGACGCAGAGGCTGGCGCACGCGCAGATTATGCGTCTTGCGCAATGCGTGAGCACCTGATACGGCCTGACGCACTGCATCCATCACGGCGACCAGTTCGTCGTTGCGCACTGCCTCGGGCATTGTCGGCCAGTCCTGCAAGTGGACCGATTCTCCACCTGTGAGTGCCCGCCAGATTTCCTCGGTCAGCAGGGGCAACAACGGGGCGGTAACCTCGCACAGGGTTACCAGGGCTGATGACAATGTGTCACATGCGCGCGCATCTTCATCCCAGAAGCGCTGACGCTGAGTGCGCACATACCAGTTCGTCAGAACATCCATATGATCCTGAACCAGTGAACACGCCGTGCCGATATCGTACGAATCCAAAGCGGTGCGAACAGCGTCAGCCAGTGACTGGGTGCGTGCAAGCAGGTAGCGATCCATGACGTCGAGGCCGTCAAGCACTTTCGGATCGTCCAAGGCCAGCGGCTCAGCCACATATCCATTGCCATGATCGGACGCACCTGCGTACAGGGCGAGGAAGTGGTAGGCATTCCACAGGGGAAGCAGGATCTGGCGCACCGT
Source organism: Actinomyces sp. HMSC065F12 (assembly GCF_001814535.1). Lineage (NCBI taxonomy): Bacteria > Bacillati > Actinomycetota > Actinomycetes > Actinomycetales > Actinomycetaceae > Actinomyces > Actinomyces sp. HMSC065F12. The sequence continues at coordinate 110,299 of NZ_KV817030.1, read as the reverse complement.
GTCGCGGATGCCACCCTCGTGAACAATGAGGTTACCGCCGCGCACAACCGGTGAGCTCATGAGGAACCACCGCATCGCGTCGGACCCGTACTCATCGAAGACGCGGTTGACGTCTGGGAAGTTGCGCAAGGACTTGCTCATCTTACGGCCATCGTCGCCCAGCACGATTCCGTGGGAGACGCAGTGCGTGAATGCGGGCCGGTCAAACAGTGCGGTGGCAAGAACATGAAGTGTGTAGAACCAGCCGCGGGTCTGCCCGATGTACTCGACAATAAAGTCGCCCGGGTAGTGGCTTTCGAACCAGTCGCGGTTTTCAAACGGGTAGTGCACCTGGGCGTACGGCATGGAGCCCGACTCGAACCAGCAGTCGAACACATCGCTGATGCGGTGCATTGTGGATGTGCCGGTCGGGTCGTCGGGGTTTGGTCGCGTCAGCGTGTCGATGAATGGGCGGTGCAGATCGGTGACCTCGACCCCAAAATCAGCTTCGAGGTCCGCAATCGAGCCGTAGACGTCAACGCGGGGGTATTCCGGATTATCTGAGACCCACACGGGGATCGGCGCACCCCAGAAGCGGTTACGCGAAATGGACCAGTCGCGGGCGCCGGCCAGCCAGTTTCCGAAGATCCCGTCCTTGGTGTGCTCAGGTACCCATGTGATCTGCTGGTTGAGCTCCTCCATTCGGTCACGGAAAGCACTGACCTTGACGAACCATGAACTGACCGCCTTGTAGATCAACGGTTTACGGCAGCGCCAGCAGTGTGGGTAGGAATGGGTGAATGAGGATTGACGCACCATCTTCGCACGCACCTCTTCAGGGCGACGTGCGATGGGCCCTGATTGTTCGCGCAGGTGAGCCAGCACGAGTTTGTTCGCGTCGAACACCTGCACGCCTTCGTAGTCGGGCACCTCGGAGGTGAAGCATCCTGCCTCATCGACAGGGACGACAGGCCTGATGCCGACTTCCTGACAGGCGATCATGTCGTCTTCACCAAATGCCGGTGCTGTGTGCACCAGGCCAGTGCCGTCCTCAGTGGTGACGAAGTCGCCAGCGATGATGGTCCATGCGTTCGGTCCGGGCGTCTGGCCTTCAGCGCGGCGTTCATCGGTATCGAAGTAGTCAAAAATCGGTGCATAGCGCCGTCCGACCAGCTCAGAGCCAGGATAGGTGGCTTCGATCGTCGGACCTTCGCCCAGTTCCTTGCTGTAGGACGCCAGCAAGTCATGCGCGATGATGACGCGTTCACCCGCCAGTTCGCCTTCCTGAGGAACGACCGTAACGTATTCGATGTCCGGCCCAACAGTGATGGCGAGATTGGAAGGCAGTGTCCACGGGGTTGTTGTCCAGATCAGGGCCAGCTCGCCGCTTTCCATGCGTAAGCCGACGGTGACTGACTGGTCGGTGCGGTCCTGATAGACGTCGTCATCCATCTTCAGTTCGTGGTTCGACAGCGGGGTGCGATCGTGCCAGCAGTACGGCAGCACGCGGTATCCCTCATATGCCAGACCCTTGTCATACAGCGTCTTGAACGCCCACAGCACCGATTCCATGTAGGTGATGTCAAGAGTCTTGTAGTCGTCGTCGAAGTCGACCCAGCGTGCCTGGCGCGTCACGTAGTCCTGCCATTCATCCGTGTAGCGCAGGACGGAGGATCGGCATTCAGCGTTGAACTTTTCGATGCCCAGTCCGCCTGGTTTGGTGATTTCGGAGACGTCGTCGATACCGAGCAGGCGCTGTGCTTCCAGTTCGGCGGGCAGGCCGTGTGTATCCCATCCGAAGCGTCGCTCCACTCGATGCCCCAGCATCGTCTGGTAGCGGCCGACGATGTCCTTGATGTAGCCGGTCAACAGGTGGCCGTAGTGTGGCAGGCCGTTGGCAAAGGGCGGACCATCATAGAAGACGAATTCATTGTCGCCGCGATTGCCCGCAGCACGCTCATTGACGGACTTGGCGAAAATATCGTGCTCATCCCAGTACTTGAGAGTCGCCTCTTCCATATCTGGGAAAGAGGGGTTACCGGTTGGATGGGTGTTCCCGTTCAGAGGGTAATGTCCCTGCGCCATGATGGTCCTCGTTTCGTCTCCTGCGTAGCAATACAGGGACGGATCCTGGCGTCGCCAGCTTCCGCGGTACCACCCCGTTTGACGCTCGCGCTCCGTTATCAGGATCCCCGAGCGACCACTCGTTTGGGGCTGTGTCGGGCCCACCCGTCCGGTTCTACTGAAGGCCGAAGCCTCGTTCTTCCAGAAGACTCCCCGCTGATATCCCGGAACTTCCGGGTCGGATCATCGTCACTGTCAATAGTAGCCGACTTGAGACCCACGGCTCATGCGCGTCCATGTGGCGTTTGCCCTAGTTCGACTCATCTGTTTCACGGGCGACAAGCGTGTTGCTGGCTTGGGCGCGCGGACGAATAATCATCGAATCGATGTTGACATGGGAGGGCCTGGTCAGGGTCCATACAATCGCATCTGCAATGTCAGCAGCTGTCAGTGGCTCCGCAACCCCCTCGTACACCGAATCGGCGGCTTCCTGTGACTCCAGGCGACGCAGGGAGAATTCCTCCGTTTTGACCATGCCAGGTGCGATCTCAATGATCCGTACCGGCTCGCCTACTAATTCAATGCGCAGAGTATTGGCAATGATACGTTCGGCGTGTTTGGCGGCCACATATCCTCCCCCGCCGGGATAGGTGTCATGGGCGGCTGTCGATGTCAGGAAGACGATGTCACCGCCGCGCTCACGCATCTGTGGCAGCAGTGCCCGGGTCAGTTGCAGCGTGGTCTTCACATTGATGTCGAACATGTGCTGCCACTTGTCCACAACGGCGTCAGCGATCGTTTCAATCCCTCTGGCCCCTCCAGCACAGTTGACGAGGGCATCCACCGCACCTTTCTCGTCAGCGAACCTGGCCAGAGCGTCAACCTGGCCTTCATCCACCAGGTCTGCAGCGAAGGGAATACATCCGCATTCGTGTGCAAGATCTTTCAGACGATCACCGCGTCTGGCAACAGCAATGATCTCCCAGTTACGGTCACGAAGCTGGCGAACTGTTTCCTGTCCGATGCCACTGGATGCGCCCGTCACGATCGCGCGTCGCGTGGGCTGGCCTGCAGATGGTGAAGTTGTCATAACTCCATTATGGTCTCTTCGGACACGGAAGGAGGTCCGATGGCATCGCGTCAATTCAGTGAGCGGACCACTGTGCGCGCCTGTTACACGGGGTACGTTGTTTAGGAGGTCATCAACAACCTGGCTCCCCTGCTCTTTGTCATCTTCAACGAGCAGCCCGATATTTCCGTCGCACAACTGGGAATCCTGTCATCGTTTAACTTCTGCATCCAATTGCTCATTGATTTCATCGCGATGTTCATCGTGGACAAGGTCGGCTACAGGCCGCCTAAGGTATGCGCCCACGCGGCAGCTACGGTCGGCCTTGTGCTACTGGCGGTACTCCCCCAGGTTGCGTCCGATCCGTACGACAGCTCTCATCTCGCTTATCGGCACGCAGTAGTAGTCACTGCTGCCACTGCTGTGGGCGGTCATTCCTGCCGTGAATCTTCTGCTCTTTCTGCGTGTCCCCTTGCCGCCCACTGTGGCCGACGACGATCGCACACCCGTGAAATCACTACTCGGGATGCCCGTTTTCCTCATTGCATTGGTGTTGATGATGATAGGCGGACCTGCTGAGCTGACGATGGTGCAGTGGTCTTCTTTCTTTGCCGAGCAAGGTGTCGGTGTGCCCAAAGGGACATTAGCCTCGTCCGGTTTCTTCGAGCCGGTCGCGCGGATTTTACCTGACGATGGCGGGTCAGGACTGCGTGCTGCCCTATTGATCAGCGCGGTCGTGCCACTGGTCTTTGCCCTGTGCGTCCCGCTGGTTGCGCCTCGTAGTTGGCCTGTTCATAGCGGCAGTGAGCTAGAATAGAGCCAACCTTCAAAGGGTCTTCCTGTAGCTCGCTATACTGAATAAGAATACTTTTTAGAATCAACGGGATAGGACGCTCCGTGAGTGCTTTATATCAACGGGTCTACGATGACATTCGGAACCGCATCGTCCGTGGTGATCTGAAGATCGGCTCACGCCTTCCCCGCGAGGCTCAGCTGCGCGAACACTATTCCGTCAGTTCCATCACCATTCGCCGCGCACTGGACATGCTGCGCGAGGACGGCTTCATCACGCGTCAGCCTCGCATCGGGACCACGGTCGTGTCGAATACTCCAACCCGTCCTCGCGAAGGGCAGAAAGAACCGCTGATCGGCCTGATTGTCACGAATTTCGACGAAGCGTTCGGTGCGCATATTCTGACCGGAGCATTTGAGGCGTCTTTTGGGACCGCGAATCTGATCGTCAAATTGACGCGAGGCGAAGCTGGCCGCGAAACCGAAGCGATTCAATCAGTGATCCGGGCCGGCGTGCAGGGCATTATCCTGATGCCGCTCATTTCCGAGATGATCAATCCGGTTGTCCTCAAGCTTATCGGAGAGCATTTCCCGTTAACGATCCTTGACCGCCATTACCAGACGATTCCGGTAGCTGCGGTGAGTTCGGACCACGAGGCAGGCGCTATTACTGCAACGGAGTATCTCTTTGATGCAGGTCACCGCCATGTTGCCATTATCGGTGCGCCGCGAACAGTTACATCCAATGCCGATCGCCACTCCGGCTGGGTTAAGGCACACGCACTGCGCCATATCAGCTTGGATCAGTCACTGTCCTATCACGAGATTCGTTCGACCACACCGGGCACGAACGTGTCGGTGGAAGACGATCAGGTCCAGCTGCGCGCCTTTATTGAGCAGCACCCGGAAGTCACTGCGTTCGTCGCGTGCGAATACAATATTGCGCTTATCCTGCGTGACACCCTCGACGACATGGGTCTGCGTATTCCCGAGGATAAGTCCATTATCTGCTTTGATCACCGTCCAGCGGGTTTCGACCACACGCTGTCACACTTCACGCATATGAAGCAGGAGCAGGAGGAACTGGGCCGACTGGCTGTTGAAACGACGATCCAGCAGATTCGCGAAGGTGCATCCACAGAGAAGATATCTTTACCGTTGACGCTGGTGGAAGGCGAGACAGTCGCTCACTTGAACGACTAATTCTCAACGCGGCAATTTTGCCGACGCCCTTGACATGCCGCAGGATCAGTGTCACTGTATATTGTACATATTTCGATCAATCATCATGATCTCCAAATACGCATTGATTCGAGGATGAACAATGAGAATACGCAAGATCGCCCGCTTCCTGACCGCACCGATTATCGCAGCGCTTCTCGCCGTTTTCTGCGTGAGTGCGCCTACGCAGGCTGCGCCGTCAATCCCCGACAAGGCCACGAAAATGTGGAACGCCTTTGTCGACAAATACTGGGATCCAGAAGCCCAATACTTCTATACCTATTCAGACCGCCACGTTCACGCCGGACACCATGCCGGCCCCAGGAACGGTCTGTACACCGATTACTGGTGGGAAGCTCAGCTGTGGAACACCGTGATGGATCGTTACGAGCGGGTGGGCGATGACCAGTCGCGACAGATGATTGATCAGGTCTTTGACGGCTGGCGAGCCTTCTACCCTGACTTTTCACGCAACGATTACAACGACGACATGGGCTGGTGGGCACAGGGTGCCCTCCGCGCATGGAAACTCACCGGTGATGACAAATATCTGACAGAAGCCGTATCGATCTTCGACTTCATCTCGCAGTTCGAAGATGACCATTTCGGAGGCGGCATCTGGTGGAAGAACACCAATGTCGGCAACCCCTACCGCAATGAGAAGAACGTTGCAACCAATGGAACTGCTGCCTGGATTGCAGCTGAACTGTACATGGCCACTGGTGACAGCGCGTACAAGGACACTGCACAGCGTCTGATCGCTTTCCTTGAAGAAATCTTCTTTAACGGCGGACACCTGAAAGACAACATCAAAGAGGACGGCGTCGTCAACTCCTGGGACTTCACCTACAACAACGGCGCTTTTGCTGGAGCGGCTACCCGCCTGTACCAGATCACCAATGATGAAAAATACCTCAACGAGGCTCGCGCAGCATTTGACTGGGCAATCGAGAATCTGACCATTGGCGGCATCTTCACCGGCGAGCGGGGCGGCGACGGCCAGGCGTTCAAGGCGATTTTCACCCGCCACCTGCGGGACTACATCAACGTCACCGGCGATGACTCCTATGAGGACTTCCTCAGTGTCAACGCCAGGGCCGCGGCTCAAAACACTGGCCTGAACTCGATCGGATGGACAGACTGGGCCTTCAAGGCTCCCCTGCTTACCACGGAAGCACGCGCGTCAGTGAGCGCCGCATCTGCAGTGTCCATCGTCCATCAAGCGCAACCTGGTTTCACTCACGTTCCGTTTCCTGAAGTCGGCACAGTTGAAATTGAAAACGGCGCCCACGATGGCATCGACACTGAGGCCAATGGTGAATACACAGGCCGCGCCTACCTGGCCGGATGGAACTCGGTCGACACATCAGCCACAGTTGCCTTCCAGTCGAAGTGGGGCGGACTGCACCGCCTGAATATTCGCTATGCAGCAGGAAATGGCGATGCTGCACGAGCTGTTCTGGTCAACGGTTTCCCCGCGGTCAGTGCACACATGCCTGCCACCGACGGATGGCAGGACTGGCAGACCGTCTCGATCCCCGTACTGCTGGTACCCGGGACAAATACTGTCGAGCTGAAGTTTGATCGGCTCGTTGCAACGAACTATGCCAACATCGACTCGATCACGATCGAGAAGAGCTAGTCAACGCAAAATTACGGCAGGCTGGTGACGGCGTTCTTCGCACGTCACTGGCCTGTCACCTTTCGTGAAGGGAGCGCGCAGCAGTGCTGTATCAACGCGTCTATGACGATCTACGGGCCGCAATTGAGAGCGGAGAGATTCCCATAGGTTCCACGCTTCCACGGGAATCGGTGCTGCGCGACAAGTACGAAGTTTCCTCCATTACGATTCGGCGCGCTCTGAGCATGCTTCGAGATGATGGCTTTGTTCGTCGGCGCCCACGCGTCGGCACGACGGTCATCGCACAGTCACCCCAGCAGGTCTCACCCGCCTCCAAAGATCCCGTCGTGGCTCTCATTATGACCAGCTTCAACGATGCGTTCGGCACCCGCATTGTCGAGGGTGTCCTCGACCGCGCTCAGGACCGTGCGCACATCATGTTGATGCGGACCGGAGGCGACACCAAGAAAGAGCGCGAGGCGATTAAACGCGCGCTGGGCACAGGAGCCCGTGGCCTGATCCTGCTGCCATCCAGCTCGCAGATGATTGATTCATCGGTACTCAAACTTGTCAGCGCCGAATATCCGCTGACCATCATCGACCGACGCTACGACTCGATCCCTGTAGCCGCAGTCACATCAGATCACATGAATGCCGGCATCCAGGCCACCACATGTCTGATTGAAGCCGGGCACCGCCACATAGCTCTCTTTGGTGCCAGCAGGTCACTGACCTCGAATGCCGACCGTCACCGCGGGTGGGTGGCTGCCCATGCCATCAACGATGTCGCTTTGGATGAATCGCTCGCATGCGATCAGATCACGTCCACGACGCCAGGCAACGCAGGAACACGGAAGGACGATATCAAGCGTATCGGGTCGTTCCTTCGCAACCACCCTGAAGTCACATCTGCGGTTGCATGTGAATTCGCTATCGCGGTGCTCCTTGAAGAAGCGTTAGCCAACCTCGGCAAGTCCATTCCCCGCGACCTGTCGCTCGTGTGCTTTGACGAGCAGCCTTTCGAAACTCTGGGCTCCACGCTACAGCTGACACACATTGCTCAGCAGCAAGAAGAGATCGGGGCGCGCGCCCTGGACGTGACGTTGCAGCAAATCGATAGCGGGGCAACTGCTGACAAGATTGTGCTCCCTACCACTCTCGTACCGGGCGACTCTGTTCGTCCGATCTAATTGAACCGGCGCCACGCACAAAACAAAGAAAAAGAAAGAGCCTCCGGAGCGAACTCCGGAGGCTCTTATCTTGTGACGTTTACTGACCGCCAGTTTCGATGAACTGGTTGACGCCGTCAACGTATTCGGACACTTCCTCAATTGGCTTTTCACCCTTGAGGATCGGTGTCCACACCTGTACTGCCAGGTCACCAGCCTGCGATGCCCACGTGGTTGTCAGGCGAACGCCTGTGGTGTTCTCAACGCCCAGTGAGTATTCCAGGGTGTCTGAGATCGTCGAGCCGGCAAGATCCTTGATCGAATCCAGATAGCCCTGACGTCCGGGCTCGTATGCCGGAGGTGCAACGGGTGTTTGTGCCATAACTTCCGGAATCACTTCAGTTTCGAGGAACTTGGCAACTTCCCAGGTATCATCAGCGTTGGCCGTGCTCTGAGGTGTGCACATGCCGATTGCATCGTAGAACGTGGCAGGAGTGGACTGGCTGGGTAGCGGCGCCCATCCCCACTCAAAGCCCTTCGCATCGTTACCGAATGACTGAGCCAACCATTGGCCGCTCGACATCATCGGCTGCGAGCCTGCAGCAAACAGTGAGGTGGAGTTGTCCAGGTTGAAGTCCGGAGGATTCACCAGGCCGTCTCCAATGGCCTTCACCAGCTTGTCGAGGCCCTCCATGAACTTGTCATCGGCCACGGCTTTCGTCGGATTGTTGACATCGTCAACAAACGGTTGGCCACCTGCTGACATCGCGTACTGTCCCATCGCGACCGGGCCACTCGTGCTGGTCAGGCCATCAAGGAGCAGCGGGTAGGTTGACCCGCCGGCACCCTTCAAAGCGGCGGCAGCTGAGTAGAGGTCATCCCACGTCCAGTCCTGCGTGGGCAGAGGAACGTTGTTTTCTTCAAACAGCGTCTGGTTGTACCAGATACCTGTGACGTTAATCAGTGAGGGCAGGCCGCCAATACCGTTCTCGGGAGTCTTCCACGTATCGAGGAAGCCCAGCTCACCTTCCTTAAAGTCGGACGCAATCTTGTCGGTCCAGTCTGTCAGGATTCCCATCTGGGTGTACTGCTGCTCAGTATCGTTACCGCACCAGAAGATATCGGGCAGTTTCTGGGCCTGAGCCAGTGAACCAAGTTTCTGCGAGTAGTCGCCGGAAGGTGCGTCAACACGGTTGATTGTGATGTCCGGGTTGTCCCACTTTTCTGCCACGATCTTGTCGAACAAGTTGTTGGTTTCGATGGATTCCCACGTCATGTAGTTGACGGTGCCTTCAGCTGATGCAGGCGGTTCACCGCTTTCGCCGGATTCACTGCCTCCTGAGCTGCAGGCAACCATGGTGAGTGGAAGAGCGATGGCTGTGCCGACAGCGGCCATCCTCCGTCCTGTGCGTCGGATTGTCATCGTCGACTCCTTTCATATTTCCTGTGATTGGACTTCTACTTTTGAGATGTGTTTCCGAGGGCGCTCAAGCCTTCAATGAAGTAACGCTGAGCGAAGAGGAAGATCAGAAGAGGTGGAAGCATGTACAACAGGTTGGTTGCCATGTACTTCGACCAGTCCGGAGCTTCACTTGCGAAACCCGACACGAATGATGACATGCCCAGCGCCAGTGTCCACTTGTCAGTGGAGTTCAGGTAAATGAGTGGATTGAGATAATCGTTCCATGCTCCCTGGAAGGCCATGATGACCATTGCGATCCACGCCGGCTTCGTCATGGGCAACATGATCGAAAAGAAGATTCGAATGTGTCCTGCTCCATCGACCTTTGCAGATTCATCAATCTGCATGGGAATCGCTAGGAAGTACTGACGAGCCAGGAAGATGAAGAGTGGGTTACCGCCCAGGAATGCAGGTACGATCAGCGGGAACCACGTGTCATACCATCCGATATCCCTGAACAGCTGGAACAGGGGGATGATGCCAACAATTCCGGGCAGCAGCATGGAACCAACAAAGATGTAGAAGAACACTCTGCGGCCCTTGAAGCGCAGGCGTGCCAGCGCGTAGCCAGCCATCATCGAGGTCAGAACGCCGCCGAAGGTGCTGAGCAGGGAAATGATCAGCGTATTGACGAACAGGCGTGGGAACTTGATGATTCGTGGGCCTTCGATGAAGTTGGACCAGACCCATTCATCCGGGAGGAATGAGGGCGGAACTTCGAAGACGGTGGAATTCGACTTCAACGAGATCGTGATCATCCACAACAGCGGAAGCAGCATCGTGGAGCACGCGACAATTGCGCATGCATACCACATCACCGCACGCCCTGGACGCTTCTTCAAATGTGTGCGCCGAGGCTTCTTCGCCACACTTGTCACGAGTTCAGGTGCTTCAACCAGCTCAGACTTGGACATCGTCGTACCTCCAGGCTTTGGTGAATCGAGCTGCGAAAGCCAGGCAGATAATGATCAGGAAGAACAGAATCCACACCTGAGCGGTCGCGTATCCCAGTTCCGGAACTCGTCCCAGCGGCGGGAAACCGTGGTTGTAGATCGACAGCATGAGCGTATTCGTCGCCCAGCTGGGGCCACCGCCGGTGAGGATCTGCGGCTGAACGAAGGTCTGCATAGCACCGTTCATCTGCATGACGAACTGGAGAATCAGGATCGGGACAATCGACGGCAGAGTGATCGAAAAGAAGATGCGGAATGGTCCCGCACCATCAACTTTGGCTGCCTCGTAGATTTCGTTGGGCACTGCCTGCAATGCTGCGAGCAGGATGATCATTGTTGACCCTACCCCCCACAGCATGACGATCACAATCGACGGCATCGCTGTGTGCTCATTACTCAGCCATGCAATTGGTGGAATTCCAAAGAATCCCAGCACCTGGTTAGCCAGACCGACCTGCGGGTCAAAGATGAATTTCCACAGCGTGACCGTGGCGACGATGGGAAGAACTGCCGGCAAGTACAAGATGGTTCGGATCACCGATACGGCTGGGAGCCTGACGTTGACAAAGACAGCCAGCGCAAGTCCGAGTGCCATCGATGCGGGTACGTAGAGAAGAACCAGATATCCAGTTGCCGACAGCGTCTTCAGGAACGACGGATCAGCGGTGAACATTCGGATAAAGTTCTTCAGACCCACAAATTTCGGCGGGGTGATTCCGTTGTACCGTGTCAGTGATAAATAGGCTGCGCTGATGAGCGGGTAGACAACAAAAATGCTGAAACCGCAGATTGCGGGAGCCATGAACGCCAAAGCAGCTTTGAGATCGCGATTGGCTCCTCTGTCCTTCTTCTTGCGCGTCGGCGCGTCTTCTTTGGCAGAAACGGTTGCCTGCGTTGTCTGAGCCTCATCCATTGCTTGCCTCCTTTCTCGAAATATCGTTCGACTGGGTAAGCGAGCAGTAGGCCAGAACCAACTCGCAGAACATGGCGTTTGCCCACGAGAACCACTCACGGGTAAACAGGGCATCGTCATCCTTATGGAAAGATTCATGCATCAGGCCAGTTCCGCCCGTCGTGTGAATCAGAGTGTCGATTATCTGGTCAACTTCGTGAGCTGACGTACTTGTCAGTGCCTGCACCGCCAATGCGATTGGCCAGATGTACTCGTGCGGCGTGTGAGGGCTGCCAATTCCCTGCGCACGCGACCCGTTGAAGTAGAACGGGTTGGTATCGGAGAGCACCATGGCTCGAGTGTTGAGGTAAATTGGATCATCCGCTTCGAGGAAGCCAATATACGGAAGCGACAACAAGCTGGGCATGTTGGCGTCATCCATGGTCAAAGTCTGTCCCAGACCATCTACTTCATAGGCAAATACCTTCCCCCACTGCGGATGATCAATGACGCCGTGCTCGTAGATACCGGCGCTGATCTGGTCTGCAAGGTCACGAGCCCGAGAAATAACCGGGCTTGAAGTGGCGCCAGTTGCAGCATTCATCTGTTCAAGAACCCTGGCCGCCGTTCGCAGAACAACCACAGCAAATGCATTGCCCGGAACGTTATATCCGTAGCTGTTCGCATCGTCACTGGGACGGAATCCGCTCCACGTCATTCCGGTGTATCCCACCGGAGCGCCTTTTCCACCGTGAGACAGAGTTTCGGTCGCTACCTGAGCGCCGGGGCGTTCAAAACGGTAGTCAGATGTTTCGTGACGTTGTTCGCGTGCAAAGACATCGACGACTGTTTCCAGAGCCTTCTCCAGGCCACCCAGATGCGCGTCCTCATGGGTTCGGTCCCACAGATGACCAGCCAGGAACAAGGGAGCGCTCAAAGAGTCAACCTCGTACTTGCGTTCCCAGATCCACGGGCTCATCTCGGTGAGATCGTCATGGTGGCCGGCGCCGTTGGGCTCGGCATTGAAGGCGTTTGCGTACGGATCCATATCGATATACATCAACTGACGTTGGAGCACCCCACCGATCAGCTCGGCAATCTCGGGGTAATCACCGGAGAAATGCACGTACGGAATCATCTGCCATGTGGAATCGCGCAACCACATCGCCGGAATGTCACCGGTCAGAACGAATGCGCTGCCGTCGTCGTAACGCTCAATTGTCGAACTGATGGTGTTGACGAAACAGTCCTCAAAAACCTCGCCAACGCGCGCATCAACGCGCTCCTTCACGGTGGCAATGATGTGTTCCATCCACGTCGAATCTGCTCGAGCCACTATGCTCTCCCTCACTTGTGTGATGACATCAATCAGTATAGAGCTAATACCATTATGAACACAAGTTATGTATTGCATATACTTATTTAATGGGCGCCGCCGCTTCTGCCACTGGATCATCACACTGTCGGCACGTACAGTGTCAGACATGACTGAACTTCTTGCACACGTCCTCGACCAGTCCCTGACCGATCCCAGCGTTCGCCCGCAGGATGACTTCTACGGCCATGTGAATGGAGCCTGGCTCGCGGACCACAACATTCCAGCTGACCGCCCCATCGATGGCGCCTTCTACACGCTGCGCGATCTGTCGGAAAAACGTGGACGCGCAATTGTTGAGGATGCGCTGGCCGGACAGATCGACGATCCGGAAGCTCACAAGATCGCCATCATGTACCGCCAATTCATGGATGAGGACAGCATTGAGGAACAGGGCGCCTCCCCCATCATTCCACTGCTCGAGGCGGTAGCCGCCACGACATCCCACGACGAGCTCGCCACACTCTCCGGCCAGCTCATGCGCGGAGGCATCTCCACGTTTTTTGTGCCTTACGTCAACACCGACACCGATGACACCTCACGCTACATGCTGTACTTCCAGCAGGCCGGTTTGGGTCTTCCGGACGAATCCTTCTATCGCGAAGACCAGTACGAGCCAATCCGCCAGGCCTACTGCTCTCACATTGAGCGCCTGTTTACCCTCGCCCACATTGGCGACGACGAGGGCGACGCTGCTTCATGCGCTCAGCGCGTCATGGACTGGGAGACACGCTTAGCCGCACACCACTGGGATTCCGTCACAAACCGAGATCCTCACAAGACAACCAACCATCGCACCACCTCGGAGCTCATTGACGACAATCCCGGTTTCGATTGGCGAAGCTGGGCACAACAGGTTGGCCTTCAACTCGAATCAATTGCGAATGTGAACGTCAATCAGCCCGATTATCTGGCAACCGCGGCGTCGATGTGGGCATCGGAGGACCTTCGCACGCTCAAACTGTGGCAGAGCCGCAAGATCATCAGCGCCCACGCTTCACTGCTGTCACACGAGTTCGTTGAAGCCAATTTCGATTTCTACTCACGCACGCTTGCCGGCACCGAAGAACTCCGACAGCGATGGAAGCGCGGTTTGGGCCTGGTGGAGGGCACACTGGGTGACGCCCTGGGACGCCTGTATATTCAGCGACACTTCCCCGCTGACTATAAGGAACAGATGGAAGCACTCGTCCAACGCCTGTTGGAGGCCTATCGTACGTCTATTTCCACACTGAGCTGGATGAGCGAGGAGACGCGCACCAAGGCGCTGGCAAAGCTCGATACCTTCAATCCCAAGATTGCCTACCCCGACACATGGCGTGACTATTCAGGTCTCGATCTTGATGAGAATGCGTCACTGGTGGACAACGTGCGCAAGGCAAACGCATATGAACTGGACTATGAATGGGCCAAGCTGTCACGGCCGGTGGACCGCGACGAATGGTTTATGACGCCTCAAACGGTGAACGCCTACTACAACCCGTCACTCAACGAGATCGTATTCCCCGCCGCTATCCTGCAGCCTCCCTTCTTTGATCCAGATGCTGATGCCGCAGTGAACTTCGGTGCAATCGGTGCCGTCATTGGCCACGAAATCGGACATGGTTTCGATGACCAGGGATCGCGCTACGACGCAGACGGCGCACTGCGTAACTGGTGGACTGATGAAGATCGCAACGAATTTGAATCGCGCACGCACCACCTCATCGAACAATACGAGGCTCTTGTCCCCCGTCAGCTAGAAGCAGCTCCCGCCGAGGTACACGTCAACGGCGCCTTAACCATCGGTGAAAATATCGGAGATCTGGGTGGTCTGGCAATCGCGTGGAGGGCGTGGTGTGCTTCGCTTCGCGACCAGGGCATCGATCGCCCTCACGATGCGCCCGTAATCGACGGCTTGACCGGGCCGCAGCGATTCTTCTACTCATGGGCTCGAATCTGGCGATCCAAGTCGCGCGACGAGTTCGCCCAGCAGATGCTCGTTATTGACCCTCATTCGCCGGCAGAATTTCGATGCAACCAGGTGCTTCGCAATTTTCCGGAATTTGCGACAACATTCGATGTCACGGAGTCGGACGGCATGTGGTTAGATCCGAGTCAGAGGGTGGAAATCTGGTCGTAGCAGCCCCCTGAAATGTAACCTCTTACGCATTCGACGCCATTTGTGGCCTCTCACTTAGGCGTTTGGGTCCAATTAGTGAAAGACTAAGAAGTGTCATATGCGCTTGTTGCGCTATCCCTGAGTTACATGAGAAAGGCTACTCAATGCCGGGTCTTAACCTCACGCGTGATGAAGCGGCTGAGCGGGCACGCATAATCTCAGTTCACCACTATGACGTTGAACTGGATTTGACGTGCGGTGACACTGACTTCCGCTCCCGCACCACCTTGACCTTTGATGCCACTGAAGGCGCCTCAACGTTCGTTGATCTGGTCTCCAACAATGTCCATTCCATCACGCTGAATGGACGCGACGTGTCAGTCGGAGCACATCAGGACAACCGCATCGACCTGCAGGAACTGGCTCAGTCCAATACGCTCATCGTCGACGCGGACTGCCAGTACATGCACACCGGCGAGGGACTGCACCGCTTTGTTGACCCCGCTGATAACAAGGCGTACTGCTACTCGCAGTTTGAAGTTCCCGATGCCCGACGAGTTTTCGCAACCTTCGAGCAGCCCGATCTCAAGGCAACATTTACCTTCACCGTGACAGTTCCGCAAGGGTGGAAGGTGTTCTCCAACTCCGTCACACCCTCACCGGAAGAACGCGATGGAAAATGGACCTATCACTTTGAGGAAACTCAGCGTATTTCCACCTACATCACGGCGATCATTGCCGGACCGTACGAGGGTGTCACTGATTCACTGACCAGCAGTGATGGGCGCGAGATTCCGCTCGGTGTGTGGTGCCGCGCCTCGTTGCGCGAATTCCTGGACGCCGACCGCGTCATCGACGTCACCCGCAAGGGCTTTGCATTCTATGAAGCCAACTACGGTATCCCCTACCCCTTCACCAAGTACGACCAGATTTTCGTTCCCGAATACAATGCAGGCGCGATGGAAAATGCCGGATGCATTACCTTCCGCGATCAGTACATCTTCCGTGCACGCCCCACCCACGATGACCTGGAGAAGCGTGCCAATACGATCCTGCACGAACTGGCTCATATGTGGTTCGGTGATCTGGTCACCATGAAGTGGTGGAATGACCTGTGGCTCAACGAGTCTTTCGCTGAGTTCATGTCTCACTACTGCCTGGCAGAAGGAACCGAATACACCGACGCCTGGACCGGCTTTATGTCCCGTAAAGACTGGGGTATGCGTCAAGACCAGATGCCCACGACCCACCCGATCAAGGCTGAGATTCGTGACCTTGCTGACGTGGAAGTGAACTTCGATGGCATCACTTACGCCAAGGGTGCATCCGTTCTTCGTCAGCTAGTCTCCTACGTCGGCCGTGACGAGTTCTTCGCCGGGCTGCACGAGTATTTGACCAAGCACTCCTACGACAATGCAACGCTGGATGACCTTTTGGGCGAACTCGAAGCAGCATCCGGACGCGACCTTGACCATTGGTCCCGCGTATGGCTCGAAGAAGCGGGCATCACCACGTTGAGCACGGTCGTCGAAACAGATGACGAGGACCGCATGACCCGACTGGCAATCCGCCAAGAGCCGTTCACGCCGGGTTCCTCGCTGCGTCCTCACCGCCTGGCAGTGGCAGGCTATTCGCGTTCTGCCGCACAGGATGATTCCGGCTCGAACCGAACGACACCTGTTGAGCAGGTTTTCCACGAGGAGCTCGATGTCGACGGTGAGCTGACCGAGGTCAGCAGTGTCGTCGGCCAGCCTCGCCCCGACCTCATTGTTATTAATGATGGCGATCTGGCTTATGCGAAGATCCGCCTCGATGATCGTTCCCTTGCGTTCGCCACCGAAAATATCACGCGCTGCGCTGATTCTCTGCTGCGCAATGTGATCCTGGCTTCTGCATGGGATATGACGCGCGATGCCAAGATGCCTGCGCGCGCTTTCATCGACCTGGCGCTTGCTGCACTGCCCGTTGAGGACAATATGTCGATGCTCCGTCTGACGTTGGCACACATTGCCACCGCAGTGTCGAGCTATGTTGCTCCTGCTGATCGTGCCGACGCGCAGGCGATGGTCGGCAGCCGCCTGCTCCTGCAGGCCCGTTCGGCAGCGTCCGGCAGTGACCAGCAGCAGATCCTGATCCAGGCGGCGGCCCGCCACGCAGTGACCGACGATCAGGTGGGTGCTGTCAAGGCTCTGTACACAGGCGAGCAGACCTTGTCTGGCCTTGATCTCGATGTCGATGTGATGTGGGATTTGCTTATCGCTCAGGTCCGAGCTGGCCACGCATCAGAGGCAGATATTGCCGAACGTGAGCAGGCGGATGACACGATGACAGGCCGGCAGCGCGCAGCTCAGGCTCGCGCGGCGGTTGCAGATCCGCAAGTGAAGGCTCGCGTATGGGACGAAGTCATGCACAACGTGTCAATCGCGAACGATACGCGCTGGGCAATGGTCTCCGGTTTCTGGGCTCAGGCACACACTGCACCGGATACTTACACCGCCTTTGTCGACGATTATTTCGCCTCGATCGAAAAGGTCTGGTCAGAGTTCACCTTCCACATGGCCGAAGACATCGTCACATTGATGTTCCCGACCGCCTTGGCAGGCTACGTTGATGGGCTCGACTTGGCTGAACGCGGTCGCCAGTGGATGAACGATCATCCTGATGTCTCTGCCGCACTCACGCGTATTATTCGTGAACGCGTCGCGGTTGTTGAGCGCATGATGGCGGCACAGAAAGCGGACATTTAACCCTTCCTCTTCCGGATTGAACGACCGAGTGTCGGTAGGGCTCCATCATGAGCCCTACCGACATTTTGTCTGCATAGCGGCCAGTTGCCCGGCCGTAAACAGCTGGTGCGTGTTAATCTTCGAGTAAGGGCATCAGTACACAGGACGTTCAGAGGAGTTCCCCATGGGCCAGGCAGAACAAATACTGGGAGCATTAGGCGGTTGGGACAATATCAAGGATCTCGAAGCCTGCATTACCCGCATCCGTGTTTCGGTTGGTGACGAAGAACTCGTGGATGAGGATGCCCTGAAGAATGCGGGCGCCTTTGGTGTCGTGTCGGTGGGAACGTCCATCCAGGTTGTCATGGGGCCGCAGGCTGACAGCATCGTTGAGGAGATTGAGAAACTCAAGTGACCCGTGTACTTGCTCCACTTGCTGGGCAAGTGATTCCCTTATCT
Organism: Actinomyces sp. HMSC065F12; assembly: GCF_001814535.1. Classification (NCBI taxonomy): domain Bacteria; kingdom Bacillati; phylum Actinomycetota; class Actinomycetes; order Actinomycetales; family Actinomycetaceae; genus Actinomyces; species Actinomyces sp. HMSC065F12. Next base: position 92,416 of record NZ_KV817030.1, on the reverse strand, counting down.
GACGTGAATGACCCCGTCTTCGCAGAGAAAATCGTCGGCTCAGGTCTGGCAATTATTCCCGATACCTTGACCGCGCATGGGCACTCAGACGTGGTCAGTCCGATCGCGGGAACAATCATTAAGGCTCTCCCCCACGCATTTGTCGTCCGGTCAGCCGACGGCCCCGCTGTTCTGGTTCACGTGGGGCTCGATACCGTCAAGGCCGACACCTCGTCATTCATGGTCGTCGAGGGTGACCACAGCACTGTAGAGACCGCTCAGCCAGTTGTTTCATGGAGGCCCGCGCATCTTGTCGACGGTGGTTTCGACCTGACCACCCCCGTCATTGTCATGGACAGTTCGGACGCGATGATCGGGTCACACGCTGAATATGGAACGCACGTCCAAGCGGGAGATTTCCTGTTTGAAATTCTCCCCGCCTGAACGTGCGGTGATGAGCGCCTGTTACGTTACTTCTCGATCGCGGCGCGCAGGAACCACGCCTGCTTTTCGAGTCCGCGTGCAGCACCGACCAGGATGTCGCCACTGAGTGAATCGGCATCATCGACCTTTTCAAGATCCGACTTGATGCGCTCGGATGCAGCCATCAGCTTGCTTTCCATCTGCTTGTAGGCGTCGGCAACCGAAATGGTGCCTTCAGCCACGTCACCGATTCCGGAGTCCCTGGCAACCGTGGCGGCGCGGCCATCGGGAGTACCACCCAGGGTCGAAATACGTTCGGCAACCTCGTCGAGGTCTTCACGTACCTGATCGACGATCTCATCGAGCGCCAGGTGAAGAGCGCGGAAACGATCGCCTTGAATATTCCAGTGGTACTGCTTTGCCTGCAATGACAGGTCGGTCAGGTCCACCAGTGCGCGCTGGAGCGCATCGATCACGAGTTGTTCTGCCATTTTGGAGTCCTTTCTACTCAGTGATTCTTCTAACATACAAGGGCGCACCCTCATTTGAAAGACTTCCGCTGCCACGTTCGCTGCCAGACAAAGACGGTACGAACGCGAACGCTCCTACTTGGGCAACGCCTCGTTGACCACATCGAACAGTTCAGTCATGTGATGGTCGGATGCCAGGCGCTCAGTACTGACTTCCCTGCCCGAACCATCGCACAGCGGGACACACCAGTTCGGGTATTCCGTATTGGTGCCCGGTAGATTCTGAGGGCGGATATCTCCCACAGCGTCCACCAATGCCACACCCACCAGACGCGAAGGTGTCATCGTAATGAAGCGATGCAAAGCTGTCACGATTTCTTCCTTGCTGGGCTCTGGCGAGTCCAGCAATCCGTATTCGCGCAGACGCACCAGCATGCGTTCGCGCTCGATTTCCTCCCCCGCGCGCACCACATCAACAGGATCGACCAGTAAGCCCAACTGGTCACGCAGCGTGGTCTGCACGCCGTCAAGGTATCCCGAAGTGGGTGGCAGATCATGAGTGTTCACTGTCGCAAGAACGTCGCGCCGGTATTGATCCGCATGCAGCGGCCAGCCAGAGTCCTCCTTTTCGAACCACAGCACCGATGTTCCCAGGATTCCTCGATCATTGAGGTAGCCGCGCACCCACGGTTCAACCGTGCCAAGGTCCTCACCGATCAGCACTGCTCCGGCGCGCTGGGCTTCAAGCAACAGCACACCAACCATCGCTTCATGGTCGCAGGACACGTATGTTCCATGCGACGCTGGTTCTCCCTCGGGAATCCACCACAGTCTGAACAATCCCATGATGTGGTCAATGCGCACTGCTCCGGCGTGGGACAGCACGGTTCGAATCATGTCGCGCAGAGGCCGGTACCCGCACCGCGCCAGTTCACGTGGTGACCACGGAGGCTGCGACCAGTTCTGGCCTTGCTGAGAATACATATCCGGGGGTGCTCCCACCGTCATTCCCGGTGCAAACAACGTGGGCGTGGCCCACACGTCGGAGCCTTTCGGGTGAACGCCAACGGCCAGGTCAGCCATAATGCCGATGCTCATGCCCAGTTCTGTGGCCAGGGCCTGCGTATCTCGCAACTGTTCGAGGGCGACCCACTGACACCATGAATAAAAGTCGATGCGATCGGCCAGTTCAACTCGTGCGCGTTCAATCTGATCAGTATCAGTGAGCATTTCAGGAATCAAGGGCTGATCGTCGCGTTCCAGATTGCCTGCCACAGACGACCCGGACGCTTCGATGAGCGCGCACCACAAGGAAAAGTCCGCCAGCGCATCGCCTCCTTCGTTCGTGAAACGGAGGAACTGTGCGCGGCGCGATGGGCGCATGGGTTGCGCATGGAGGATTGCGAGTGCCTGAACCTTCGCCCGCCAGGAAGTGTCACGGTCAATCAGATCCGTGCGTGATGCGCCCCAAGACTCCTCGCGCAGAGCATCAACTCGGCTGCGGTCCCGTTCAGACAACTGCGCATATTCCGGCAGCGATTCAGGATGAATGTACAGCGGGTTCACCCACCTGCGTGTCACCGGCAGGTAGGGCGAGTTCTCCAATGGCGAGATGGGCGCACACGCGTGAACGGGGTTAATCAGCACAAACTGCGCACCGCGCGCAGCACTGACCGACACGATGTCCTGCAGATCCGCGGTGTCGCCGATACCCCACGAGGAGGCAGAACGTACCGAATAAAACTGCGCGGAGGTGCCCCACTGCTGATCGGACTGCGTCAGCGCAGGTGGATCGATTCGGTCGGGAACGACGATCAGCGGCGCGGAAAACACTGTTCCGCCCTCAACGGTTGCGACAAGGCGGTGCCATCCCAATGGCAGTGAGGCTGGGATTTCGAACGTTGCACGTCCCACTAGCTGATCGCCAATCTGACGTGGCGGCACCCATCGGTCGAGCTGGGGGCACTGTCCCCCCTCGCCACTTTCGAGTTCGTAGCTGACTGTCACCCTGCGGCCGTGCGGCACGTGGACGGGTACGTCGCGGGCGCAATGCTCGCGCACAACGGTGCAGTCAGGCAGGGTCGTGGACCATTGTTGATCCTCGGTGAATTCAATGGCGCGTTGAAGGTCATGGACAGTGGAATCCTCATCGAGAGGCAATCCCAGTGCGTGGAGAACCTTCAGCAAAGATGCGGCTTCGACGTCAACAAGGTTGCCATACCAATCCCAAAAGTGCGTCGCCACTCCATTGGCTTCGGCCACCGAGCGCAACAGGTCAATCTCGGTGTGTGCTGGTGCAGCTAGATCCATGAAGGTCTCCGACTCATCTCATCCACAGCGGTACTGCTACCGATCGTACACGTCATGAACACAGTTGACGCAGTTCGCCCATCACACGTTCCGCATCTATTCCAGTGACCAGCTGCACGACATCGCCTGAGCGCACCACCGCGATAACCGGCGGTTGTCTCAGTAGGTGTTCATCGATGCTATCTTGGTCGCGGACCTGCACGCGGATTCTCAATGCGCACGGTTCAAGATCGACAACGTTGTCGCATCCGCCCAGCCCCTGAAGTATTTCCCGGCATCGTTGCGGCAAGGATGTCTCAGCTGTCCATTCGCGATCCACGCCTGCCTGACGATTTTTGTGCACCATGTGTCCATCGTAGAAGATTGCCCACGATGCGCACCTGCTGTGCACAAAACGCCGCATGAACGGACAATAGAATTATGACGACACCGATCGACGTACCGTTGACCACCGATGAGCCCGTGGCATCTGTCCTGCGTATTCTGCGATTGACTGAAGATGCCGAGCACGAGGACACCTTCACTGCTCACTCCCTGCCGCAGGTGAGGCGCGTATACGGAGGACAAGTCATCGCACAGTCGTTGCTGGCGTCAATGGCCACCATTGACCAGGACGATCGGCTTCCCCATTCCTTCCATGCCTACTTTCTGCGCGGCGGTGACCCGGAAGCTCCGTTTACACTGCACGTCAACCGTCTGCGCAATGGCCGTTCCTTTTCGTCGCGTTCCGTGACATGCAGGCAGTCTGAACGCGAAATTCTCACACTCGCCGCATCCTTCCAGGGCCCTGAATCCGGTCTGACATACGACATTGAAGCGCCTGATGTGCCCGGCCCCGACTCCTGCGACTCAGCATTGGAGCTCTTCCGCATGATGAATCACCCGGTGGGCCGATTCCTCGGCAAGACTGCTGCATTCGATGTTCGTCATGTCCAGGACAGTTTGTATGTCAAACCCGACCCTCACCCCACGAATCGCCAGCAGCTTTGGATGCGTCCGCGCTCTCCGATCCCCTCCCAGGTCAGTCAGCTCATTCACCGCGCGCTTCTGGCATACGTCGTCGACCAAGTCATGTTAGAACCAGCCATGCGCGCCACCTCATTGTGCTGGATGACTCCAGGTCTGTCGGCAGCTTCCCTGGACCACGCCATGTGGTTCCATCACGATGTTGACATCAACGACTGGCTGCTTTTTGACGGCACGTGCACCAATGTCAACAGCGGCAGAGTCCTGACCCATATGCAGATTTTCTCCTCCGATGGCAGGCTCGTTGCCGATGCCAATCAGCAGGGCATGATGCGTGTGCCAAGTGGCGGTGTGCATGGCTCGGGCCGATGGGAGTTCATGGATGGCGACACGGCCACGGTCGCACCTGCTTAAGAAATGGAGTCCAATATGAGCATCTCTGCCCTGACCATTGCGGTCGCCACGCCGCTGCCCTCTGACCTGGTTGAACCACTCATGCAGTGCGATCCGCGCTTGCTGGTGGATTACCGCCCCCATTTGCTGCTGCCTCAGCGCTGGGTCGGTGACTGGGGTGGTGACTCGAGCGTCACCCGCACCGACCAGGAGCACGCCGAGTACGTCCAGATGCTCACCCACGCTGACATTCTTCTGGGTATTCCTGATTCCTCCGCTCGCCTGCTGCGCGAGGTTGTCGAGCACAACCCGAAACTTCGATGGGTGCACACAATGGCAGCCGGAGGCGGCGCACAAGTCAAGGCTGCCGGCCTGTCTGAAGATGACCTCCAGCGCGTCACCTTCACCACCAGCGCAGGTGTGCACGGCACGACGCTCGCTGAGTTCGCACTGTTTGGCCTGCTCGCCGGCGCGAAAGATCTGCCCCGACTGCACTCTGATCAACGCGCGCACCACTGGCCTGACCGCTACCCGATGCGCCACTTATCTGAAATGACCGTTCTGATCATGGGCACTGGTGGCATCGGGCGCGTCGTCGCGAACCGCCTTCACGCTTTCGGTGCAACCGTATGGGCAACCTCGCGTTCGGGCACACCGGTCGAGGGTGTGGATCGGCTCATCGCGATGGATGACCTGCACGATGCTCTGGGTCAGTGCGATGGCCTGGTGATCACTCTGCCTGGCACATCAGCCACCCGCCATATGATTGATGCCGCCGCGTTCGCGTCAATGAAACCGGGGATGATCCTGGTCAATGTGGGTCGAGGAACGGTGATTGACGAGGGCGCCCTCGTCGATGCCCTGGATGGGCAGCGCGTAGCTTTTGCTGCACTTGACGTAACGGAGACCGAACCTCTTCAGGATGACTCTGCCCTGTGGGATCATCCCCGTGTCCTGATCAGTCCTCACACGGCTGCGCTCTCAGCGCATGAAGGAGAGCGTATCGTTGAACTCTTCATGGACAATGCGGTGCGCTTCCTGGATGGTCGTCCGCTCCGCAACGTTGTCAACACCATCGAGTTTTACTAGCACCTCGACCCATGCACGCCGCTCCACCACGTAGGCCCCGGACTTTCACGGCTCTGGGCCGTCAGGCCATCGCTTTGATAGCACGCCAGATGGTGCGCGAGGGGCGCCGTACTGTCATTGTTCCGACCTATGCCTGCCTGACGATGATCGTGCCGTGGCAATTGGAAGGCATGCGCATCGAACAGGTGGCGTGCGATCCGGTGATGATGGATCCCGCAGACCTTGAACGAGCCCTTGCCAGGTGCTCAGCTGACGAAACAGTGGTGTTCTACTGCGAGACTTTCGGCTGTCAGCCCTCGCGCGCGCTCAGCGATGTACTCGGTGAAACACGCGGGCGCGGTGTCCGAGTTGTTGCAGACAGAACCCACAGTGTGCTGTGCGATTCGGTGTGCGCCGCTGACATGGAGGTTGTTTCTGCCCGCAAGCTCCTGTCGATTCCGGAGATCGCGTGGGTCGATGGCAAGGTCGACCAGCCCTCTCGACGAAGCGAGGCTGACAATGCGCTGACGCGAGCTCGCCAACAGTTTCTTTCCACTCCGTCGGTTGCAACGTTTGAAGCCGTTGAGGATCTGGCAGATGAGCTGTGGACGCCGGTGTCGCCGTCTCAGGACGCTATGACGGCGCTGGAAGCGGTCGATATGGCCGGGCTCCGTGCAGATGTGCGCCGCACGCGCACACGAGTGGAAGTGGGTCTGCCACCGGGGTGCACAGTAGTCAACGAGGGCGTGTGCGCTCCCCTCGTTGTGCGCACCAATCACGCCGACAAGGCGGCCGACGCACTGTATTCGCGCGGCATTGTCGGACCAATTCATTGGGATCGCCCCGCCAGCAGCCGGCTGGAGTGGCCGAGCGACCTGCTGTGCCTACCGCTGGTGATGACGCCTGACCAGTGCGATCAGTGCATCGAAGTCCTGACCGCTATTCACTCCTGAGTGCTTCGACCGGGTCCTTACGTGAGGCTGCTGAGGACGGGATCAAGCCTGCAATGAAGGTCAGGAACATGGAGATCGCCACCAGTATCGCTGCCGCACCCACCGGCAGGATCGCCACATTATAGATCCCGAAGTTCGCTCCCACAATGAGGTTGGCCGGTATGGTCAGCAGCGCGGAGATGCCGATACCCAGCAGGCCCGCAACCAGACCCACGATCAGGGTTTCCGCATTGAATACGCGACGAATATCCCGCTTGGATGCGCCGATGGCGCGCAGAATGCCGATCTCTTTCTTGCGTTCGAGCACCGAAATATAGGTGATCACGCCGATCATGATGGACGAGACAATCAGTGAAATCGCCACAAATGCGATCAGCACGTAACTCACCACGTTGATGATGGTGGTCACCGATGACATAAGCGTGCCAACCAGGTCACTGTAGTGGATGACCTTTTCCTCATGCCCGTCGGCTCGTTGCTGCTCGTTGTAGCTATCCAGAATGGTGATGATTTCACCCTTGGATTCAAAATCCGCCGGGAAAATGTCGATACGTGAGGGACTGGCCGGATCGGCATACCCCATCTTCGACAGATTCGCGTCGTATGAGGTTGGCTCGGTCATCATCATTTGAGCGATCAGCTCGCTCAGTTCCTTCTCATCCATGGTGAAGTTAAAGGCGCGAGCTAGAGCGTCCTCGTCAATTCCCATCGCTGCCGACATGTTCTGACTGAGCTGGCTCATCTGGTTGGAGATGGCAGTGCCAATTGAATTCTCGAGGATGGAGCCCACCTGCGCTGAAATCTGGTCCGACACAGCCGTCATGGCGTCGTTCATGTAGGCACTCATGGCGGCATTCATCTGCTCAGCGAGAGCCGGGCCTTGAGCTGCCATCTGTTCGTCCATCTGTTGCCCGATCGACTCGCTGATCTGCCCAATGGCCAAGTCCGCCACGCCGCTCAGATCGGCCTGTGTTCCGTTCAGGTTGTCCTCGTTCTGGGCGAGCAATGCCTTTCCCTCCTCCGAGTCGAGGAAGACGGCGAAGTTCGTTGCCACGTCGCTGGCGTCGAGCCCATGCACCATGCAGTACTGGAAGTAGCCTGTCATCACCTGCTCGACCAGTGAGTTCAAGCGTTCAGGCTCGATCGCACTAGCCGCATCCATGCCCAGGTTCTGCCAGTCCACGCTGGCCATCGCGCGCTCAATGTCAATACCGTCCATCAGTGAGCTCATGTCCACTGATCCGAGCATGTCCTCGATACTGAGAGTCGGCAGCATCGACGGGTCAATAGTCAGTCCCGGCATATTCAGGTTCAGGTTCAGTGCCGACGGATCGATTGCCAGCTGCGATTCGTCAAATGTGAACGCCTCGGCCAGGGCGTCCTGGTCCACGCTGATCAATGACTTGAAATCCACCCCGCTGTTGCGCGGATTGTTCTGTTCATCGGCAAAGGTACGCCCCGTGAGAATATTGACTGACTGCTGGTCCAGTTGTGCGGCGACCACGTCGGAGCCGGCCGCCTCGTCCATCAGGTCCCTGACCAGGCTCGACGTGTAGTAGATGCCGGGTTGCAGGGCTGTGGCCGTGACTGATTCAGCGGGCTGCACGATGCCGACAACTCGCAGATCCTTCCCCTTGTCGACCAGACCGGACACAAAATCCTGATCCTTGCGCTTATCGGTCCACACCTTGTGCGTCTCGTCATAGACGTAGTAGTCGGCAGCATTCACAACCTTGAACGCGACACCCATGATGTCGTCGTAGCTGACGTCGATTGAGTCATCAGGGGCATCAATGTCTTCCTGGTTGACGAATTGTGCCACCATTGTCTTGAGTTCTTCCGGATCGCGCAGTCCGAGCGCGTACAGCGCGAAGTCGCTCATCTTTCCTGAGGGAGTGAGGACGGCCAGCGCCTCGTTCGATTCCGTTGGCCAGTGACCGGCAACCATGTCGTACTGTTGCTCGATGAGGGAGAGGTCGTCGCCCAGTTCGTTGAATACGTCAGTGTTCATCGCCTGGTTCATGAAGGCATTCGAGGTGGTGCCTGCGCCGATGCCGAGGGAAGCGAAAGTTGTGTCCGGGTTGACCTGGCGTGGCCCCGATTCCATATCGTCCGCAAAAATCTGAGGCCTGACGTTGTAGCGATACTCGATGGAGCGGGCGTACTGATCGAGGTTGTCTGGATCGGAATCCAGGTATCTCTTGAGCGTGGTCAGATCATTTGAGTCAACCGTTTTGAACATGTTGGTCACCATCGGCATTTCGCCCACGTGTCCACTCTGCACACTGTCCGCGCTGTCTGATTTTTCTGACATTTCCGCGGACGCCTCGAGCATGGACGACATGTTCAGTCCCTGGTTGAAGATCTGGAGAGGATAGACGGAGAGCGTGTCTTCCTCGACGTTCTTGATATAACTGTTCACGCCGTTGGCAAGAGCCAAAATCAATGCAATCCCAATGATGCCGATACTGCCGGCGAAGGATGTCATCAGGGTACGGCCCTTCTTGGTCATCAAGTTGTTGAAGGACAGTCCCAGAGCGGTGAGGAACCCCATCGAGGTCTTCGCATTCTCGCTACTTTGAGTGATCTGACTGCGAGTATGCTCCTCAATCGGGTTGGAGTCGTCCGATACTGTGCCGTCCTTGAGTGTCACGATGCGGGTTGCGTATCGGTCAGCAAGGTCGGGATTGTGCGTCACCATAATCACCAGGCGGTCTTGTGCAATGCCGGTGAGCAGATGCATGATCTGTTCGCTCGTCACCGAGTCCAGGGCGCCTGTCGGCTCGTCAGCCAGAACAATCTCCGGGTCGTTGACCAATGCACGGGCGATGGCCACGCGCTGCATCTGGCCGCCTGACAGCTGGTTGGGGCGTTTGTGGGCGTGCTCCTCGAGGCCGACATCGCGAAGCGCTGCCAAAGCGCGTTGACGCCGATCGGAACGGGAGACACCGGACAGGGTCAACGCCAACTCCACGTTAGCGAGCACGCTCTGGTGTGTGATGAGGTTGTAGCTTTGAAAAACGAAGCCGATCCGGTTATTGCGGTACGTGTCCCAGTCGTGGTCGGAATAGGTGGAAGTGTCAACGTCGTCGACGATGATGGAGCCACTGTCGTAATGATCCAGGCCGCCGACAATGTTGAGTAGCGTCGTCTTGCCTGAACCCGACGGACCCAGGATCGCGACAAATTCGTTGTCGCGGAACTCAATTGAGACATCGTCGAGCGCCTGTTGCGTCAAGTCGCCTGTCGTGTAGGACTTGGTGACGTTATTGAGCTGAAGCATTGTCTGCCTCCTGGGGCATCAGGCCGGTGCTGACCAATTCGAGCCAGCGCGAGCGGATGGAGTGGTCGAAAGCGATGGGGGCGCTGCACAGCAGGATGCCGAAATCCTTGACCATGAAGTCGGTACGCAGCGAGTGGTCGCGGCGCCCGGCGTCAATGATTTCAGTGAGGTTGTGAACAATTCTTTCACGTGTGTGGGCGATTTCCCGATCGCGTAGATCTGAAAAAGATTGGAGATATTCGGCAACTGCCTGCCGGTTGGCGCCGTTGCCGGCCGCCTCAGTCACAATCACAGAGAGCAGATGGGACAGGGCGTCTCCCCCACGGACCTGACCATCTGCGACACGCTTGGCAGTCTCAGTGAAGAGATCACATAGATGGGTCAGAGCCTGCACTGCAACGGCGCGGACAAGCGCCTCTTTTGTCGGGAAATGCCGGTAAAGCGTTCCAACTGCCACTCCGGCTTCCCTCGCGATCTGTTTCATGGAAACACCTGGACCGTGTTTCTTGATCTGTTCACCGGCCGTTGACAAGATGCGCTGCAGATTCAGGCGCGCATCCGAACGGGTCGGGCCGCCCTCGTCAATAGTTAACGCTGCCGTGTGCATGGTGTCATTTCTCTCCCATGTCGTGATCATTTCGGTGAACGTGAATCTAGGTTCATGTTATGAGTGCCGCGCGCTTCACGCATTGTGAGCGTTCCGGATGTGGGCAGCCTCTCCTTGCAGGCTCGTTTATCCGCACGCGCGACGCGCACTGCATAGACTGAACGAATGACTCCCCCTGTCGATACACGCAATCATGAAATCACCGCTCCAGGACCGCTGCTTGTGCCTGGCGGAACGTTGAGGGAACCTGGCTGGGCACGCTCCCCTCTGCTGGACTACGACCGGCAGGCAATCACTGCTCCCCGGTGGCGCATCAAGGAATGGGACTACTACATTGCGCTCACAGATACCACCGCCCTTGCCTTCACTGTGTGCGACGGCGGCTACTTCGGTATGGTGTCGGTGTCGTGGGTGGATCTGACTGCTCCAAGTGAACACACTGAAACCGTTCTGATACCTCTGCCCATGGGACGGCTCAAACTTCCCCGCTCCTCCACTGCAGGGGTAAGCCAGTTTGTCAATTCTCGCGTCCGGATACGCTTCGAGACGACTTCTACAGGTCGAAAGATTCGCTGCCACATGAAGAACTTCAGCGAGAGTGAGGACTTCAAGTGCGTGCTGACCATGGAGCAACTGGGCATGGATTCACTGGTGATTGCCACGCCCTGGGCTGAAGATCCCCGTGCCTTCTACTACAACCAGAAGGTCAACTGTATGCCGGTTCGTGGAAGCGCAACATGGGGTTCGCGCCGCGTCGACTTCGATGCGGCGACGGATTTTTGCACCCTTGACTGGGGGCGCGGGGTGTGGACCTACGACAATCGCTGGTACTGGGGTTCAGGGAATGCACGCATCGACGGCGTTCCCTTCGGATTCAACATCGGTTATGGTTTCGGCGATACCTCGGCCGCCAGCGAAAACGTCATATTTTATGATGGCGTCGCGCACAAACTTGATGACGTGTTATTCCAGATACCTCATTCCTACACCGATCCGTGGCAATTCACGTCTAGCGACCACCGCTTCGAAACAGTCTTTGAGCCGATCATCGATCGCAGCGCGAGCATGTCGGTTGGCCCTGTCGCCACCGAGCAGCACCAGGTTTTCGGACGCATGAGCGGACACGTCGTACTCGACGACGGCACAGACCTCGAACTGCGCGATATCGTGTGTTTTGCCGAGGACGTCCACAACCGCTACTGACTCATTCGTCGATCTAGGCCAGTCGGTCAGTTCACCGATCCTTACTGATCAAAAGCATTCGCGCACCAATAGGTACCAGTACCTGTCGGTAGTGCAGGCATGTGCCGACCAGGTCTCGAAACTCCGCGACCTCATCGGTGTGAGACAGACAGTTGTCCACTACGAGCAGTCCTCACGGCATCAGGACCCTGTCCAGATAGGGCCAGTAATCGACGTCTGCAGAGCGTTCAGCATCCAGAAAGATCAGCCCGCACGATTCATCGCGCAGTTGTGCAAGAACATCTGCTGCATTTGCAACGCGTTGGTCGACTAGGTGCGACAGGGCCGGCTTCGTCAAGGTTTGCGGCTACCTCTACCGCACGGCCGGCGTCATTGTCCACAGTGAGCAGGGTGCCGCCACTGGATTCGAGTGCTTCCGCTATCCACATCGCTGAGAATCCGTTGGAGGTTCCGATCTCGACTACGGATGCCGGTGCCACAGTTTGAACGATGATGTTGAGCAGTTCGGCACTGGCAGGCTCAAGGTTACGGCGTCGGTCGAGCCGGTTTTCTTGTTGGGCGTCAAACTGACGTCCTTCTTCCCATAGGCGTTCCAGTAATGCTCTGCGACAGTCCTTCACGCTGCCACTTCCTCGTACGTCAAGCTCGCGGCTCTTATTCCACGTTAGTGGCTCGGAGCCCATTGACGCATGTATGAGCACAATCCACGACAAGAAAAAACCCGGAAACCTGCAATTTCCGGGAAAAACCGTCGGGCTGGCGGGATTTGAACCCACGACCCCTTGACCCCCAGTCAAGTGCGCTACCAAGCTGCGCCACAGCCCGAAGTTCGCCGTCACGGCGACCTGACTACTTTAGCTCACGAAAGCAGTCCTTTCCAAGTTGACCGACTTGATGCCGATCACATCGCGCGGTGTCTTGTTCAGCCCCGCACCGTTCGATAGGCTCCACTCATGTCATCGCCAGATTACTTTGCCAACGATTCGCGTACGAACCGCCAACGTATGCTTGATGAAGACTTCTATATTGGCGACGATCCGGAGAACGCTCGAATCGCCCAGAAAGCCATTGAGCTATCTGAGCAGTATCGCCTCGCGATCATTGCGGGTAACGCACAGGCACGTGAGATTTTGTGCGAATTACTCGGCTCGTTTGGCGCAGGTTCCTACATTAAGCCGCCTCTGAGCGTCGACTATGGTGAGAACCTGCATGTCGGTGACCGCACATTCATCAATATGAATCTGGTTGCCCTCGACGTTGCCGCCATCTACATCGGTGATGACTGTCAAATTGGCCCGAACGTTCAACTCCTGACGCCCATTCACCCACTGGCACCCATTCCTCGGCGCGACAAACTAGAGGCCGCGCGCTCCATCCGACTGGGCGACAATGTTTGGCTCGGAGGCGGTGTCATCGTGTGTCCAGGAGTGACAATTGGCGATAACACAGTTGTTGGTGCCGGTTCGGTTGTGACGCGAGATCTGCCGGCGAATGTCGTCGCAGTGGGGACACCTGCACGCGTAGTGAAACACCTCGATCCGGAGGATACCCGCCTGGAATAGACCCCATATTTCCAGCACAAACGATCTGTACATCACATGTCGACGCGTGCCCTGCCAATTCGCCGCTGTTGTCCCTAGACTCCATAGCGGGAATGGTCGCGCGTCTTGGTTTGAGGAGTCCACTGGCATGAATAAGGTTGGCATCGGTGTGTCCTTATTGGCATCCGTCACGTTCGCCGCTTTCACGTATGTCGCCAAATTTACGCCGCCATTGAGCGGCACACAGTTGTGGGGCTGGCGCATCATGCTGACGGTACCCGGAATCATCCTCACTTTCATCGTGAGCGGTCGCGGACGCTCCCTCGTGCGTGAGATACAGATCGTACGGGAGAACCCATCTCGACTGCTCAGCTACGCCTTTTGCGCGCCCATGCTGGCAGTGCAAATGCTGCTTTTTGGGTGGGCACCACAAATGGGCAGGACGCTTGAACTGGCACTGGGATACTTCCTCATGCCGGTTGTTATGGTGTTGGCGGGGCGTTTCGTGTACAAGGAACGCATGAGTCCCCTCTCGGCTCTTGCGGCTGTACTGGCCGGATGCGCCGTCATCTATCAGGTCGTCTCGACAGGGCAGCTCGGGTGGGTCGCTCTCATCGTCGCTCTGGGATACCCCCTGTACTTCATGGTTCATAAGTATTTCCATACCGAGGGTGTCTCCGCGCTCACGTGGGAAATGATCCTCGCCTCTCCACTGGCACTATGGTTCGCACTGGCGCGCGGTGGCGTCAATGTCCCACGAGAAAATCCCCGACTGATCTGGATCATTCTGCTGATCGGCGCTGTCTCAGTGGTCGCCATGATCGTGTACGCATTGTCTGCGCGGATGCTGCCGTACAGTGTGTTCGGGTTGATGACCTACGTCGAACCCGTCCTGGTCTCCCTGCTCGCTATGGCAGCTGGAGAGCGCATCAGTCCTGGCGAAATCATCTTGTATATCGGAATCTACACCGCTGTTGGCCTGTTGGGTGTGGACGGCCTGTTGGCAATTGTGCACCGTGAACGCTGGCGTGCCTTCCCAGCTCGTCCATGGATCAAACGTCGCCGCAGAAAGTCGCCGCGTTCCCGTCACTTCAGGCGCGATCGCACATCCCGGTCGATCAACTCAACCAACTGATCGACCACTTGATCAATTGTCAGATCAGAGGTGTCGATCGGCGTCACACCGGCCGCCGGTGTCATGAACTCCGACACTGTTGAATCCGCGGCGTCGCGCCCCTGGACCTGTGCACGCGTTGCTTCCAAAGCCTCCGCATCCACACGACCATACAGTTCCAGTGTCCGCCTGCGCAGCCGTGCTTCGGGGTCGGCACTCAGCAGCACCCTGACATCGGCATCCGGGCACACCACCGTTGTGATGTCACGGCCCTCAGCGACCATACCGTGACCGTTTGCGCGTGCTTCCATCATGCGGCGGCGCTGCTCACGCGCCATCCAGTGACGCACTTCCATATTGGTTGCCACCTGGGACACCACGCCAGAGATCCGGGGCGTGCGGATATCGAGGGTAATCTCCCGTTCCCCCATGAAGAAGTGGGGATCGTGTGGATCAGAGTCCATACGAAGCGGCATTTGGTCTGCTGCAGCCGTGACTGCGTGACGGTCAGCCAGGTCCACCCCAGATTCCAGGGCGAACCACGTGAGCGCACGATACATCGCACCCGTGTCGAGGTATCCGATGCCCACGCGCGACGCCACGCGTCTGGAGACAGTTGATTTTCCAGACCCTGCGCTGCCGTCGATGGCAACCGTGACGCCGACACGTTCAATTCCCTCACGCAACGCTGCATCGAAATCTGTAACAACTGGTGCGTCCTGGTCGCCCATCACACTGCTCCTACTCTGTACTCGCATGCGCAATAATGCGCCATCCGCGTTTAACCAACTCGACCTCCGCCTCACGCGCACGCGTCGGATCCACCATGATGCGAGCCACACCAACCCGCTGGCGGGCAGCATGGTCAACCGTGAAGTCTTCAATGTTCACGCCGATCGACCCCAGTTCCGTAAACAGGTGCCCAAGCTCGCCAGGCTCATCTGGCACCAGAACCTCAACCTCGGCGAAATGGACAGGAACGCCACCGTGCTTGCCCGGAATACGTTCGACTCCACGGTTGCCTGCTTCCATGACGCGGTTTACCGCACCGACCGATCCACCCGTCAGCGGACCGCCTTGGGCGGCGCGATGCAGATGCTCGCGAAGGGCGTTTAAATCGTCACTGAGTGCATCCAAAACCTGCGTGATTGGACCAGCGTTGCCAGCCAGGATGACGGTCCACAACCGAGGGTCCGACGCTGCAATCCTGGTCGTATCACGCAATCCCTGGCCAGCCAGGGACAATGCTTCACTGGGCGCGTCCGCCAAGCGCGCGGCAAGCAGCGAGGACACCAATTGCGGCACATGAGACACCAGAGCAACTGCATGATCATGGGTGGAAGCATCCAGCTGCACAACAACCGCCCCAACATCTGTCGCCAACGTGCGGACCGCGACGATCGCCTTGTTCGATGAGGCCTCGTGCGCGACCACCACCCAGGGCCTGCCGATAAACAGGTCGGGATCTGCCGCCCCCGCGCCGGAGCGTTCACGACCTGCCATCGGGTGCGAACCAACGTATCGCGCTGCCAACGTGGCATCACCTGTGGATGTGGCCAGCTCCAGGACCTCCTGCTGCACGGCGCTCTTAACGGACGCCACGTCCGTGACAACGGCTTCAGGGTAGTCCTGCAAAGCGCGCACCACGCACTCCCCTGCCACGTCAGGTGGGGTGGCAACGACGACAAGGCGCGGCTCGGCGGTCCTCACCGTCTGCAGGGCTCGGCCCGCTCCCATGTCAACGGCAAGCTGCTCAGAGGTGGGAGATGCATCGCTGAGAAATACGTCGATCCCTCCCCTGCTCAACGCGAGGCCGAGGGAGGCGCCCAACAGACCAGATCCAATAATCAGAACTGGGCCATGCGTCCCGACTGCGCCTGCCATTACAGGCCTACGCAGGAGTACAGGCCGACGAGCATGTTCCCCTTCACGCGGCGCGTCGTGCCTGGTTGCAGGCGCTCGAGGCGAATAGGGCCGAACTCGGTGCGTACCAGTTCGCGCACTGGGAAGCCGACCGCATCCATGAGTCGACGCACCAGACGGTTGCGCCCCTCGTGCACGCGGATCTCAACAGCCGTGATGTCGCCGAAGGTTTCAACAACCCTGAAACCGTCAACGGCAATCGGACCGTCTTCGAGTTCAATTCCTTTGAGCAGCTGCTTGCGCACCTGAGGCTTGACCTCACCGTGGACGCGCGCCACGTATGTCTTGGGCACCTCATAGCTCGGATGTGTCAAACGGTTGGCCAACTCACCGTCATTGGTCAACAGCAACAGTCCTGACGTATCAATGTCCAGGCGTCCGACGTGATAGAGGCGCTCCGGGTAGTCTCCAATGATGTCGGTCAGACAGGGACGCCCCTCAGGGTCATCCATCGTTGAGACCATGCCGACCGGCTTGTTCAGCGCCATGACGATGTGTTTCGACTCGTCTGTGATCACCAGATCGCCGTCTACGTGGATGACCTGATGGCCGGGGTCGACACGAGTGCCCATCGCAGTTACTACATGGCCGTCCACGCTCACGCGTCCCTCGCGGATCAGCTCTTCGGCAGCGCGCCGCGAGGCGATTCCTGCTTGAGACAAGACCTTTTGCAGCCGAATTCCACCTTGTACGTGTGGATCGTTTCTCACAGTGTCTCCTCCATGTCATGAGCCAATTCGTCAAGCTCGTCGCTTTCGGGCAGGTAGGGTGCCAAGGGCACCAGCTCGTCCAGAGAGTTCATCCCCATGCGCTCCAGGAACATGTCAGTTGTCCCGTACATTCGGGCACCTGACGGCGCCAGCCCCACTTCTTCAATCAACCCGCGTGCCACCAGCGTACGCACAACCGAGTCAACATTCACGCCTCGAATGTGTGAGATTCGCGCCCGCGTCACCGGCTGGCGGTATGCCACCACCGCCAGTGTTTCCAATGCGGCCTGACTGAGTTTGGATGATTCGGAGCCGACGATGAAGCGGCCCACCATGGATGCCCACTGAGATGAGGAATAGATGCGCCACCCTCCAGCGGCGTGGCGCAGTTCGAATCCACGCGCCCTCGTGCCGGGGATTCGGCCCGCATACTCGTGGGCGAGGTGTTCCAGCGCGGTGGTCACATCATCTTCATCAGTGTCTAACGCATCAGCGAGTTGAGCGGCACTGACGGGTGCGTCGGCGACCATCAAGATCGCTTCCAGTGCGCAGTACAGCGCGTCGGACGGCTCACTCATTGTTCCTCCATTGACGAGGGCGTCTCCCCCTCGTAGTCATCGATCGGCACCTCGTCCAATGTGGTTCCGTTCCATTTCACCGTCAGTTCGCCCAGTGCTTCGGCCTGATCAAACTCAATAATAGTGCGGCGGAAAAGTTCCAGGACCGCCAGAAACCGCGACACCACGACAGCTGTGCTCTCAGCATCTGCGATGAGCGCGTGGAACGTCATCACCGGCTGGGCGCGCAGTTTATTCATGAGGATCGGAACCTGCGTGGCGACCGGGATCACCGGGTCGTGCAGGTGGGCGATCTGCACAGCAGGTGGGCGGTTGCTGAGCGCATCGGCCGCTAGGCGCGCAAGATCTTCGGCACTAATGGTCCACACCAGTTCAGGCAGCAGTGCAGCGAAATGCGGTTCCAGTGCGACGTCCCGGGCGTATGACCCGTCGAAATTTCCCAGTCGTGAAGCGATGCTACCGGCGGCCATTTTGAATGCCCGGTATTGCAGCAGGCGCGAAAACAGCAGGTCGCGTGCTTCCAGATCTTCCAGGTCGACATCTGTTTCATCGACGTCACGCGGGAGAAGGTGTGCCGCCTTCATGTTAAGCAGCGTGGCCGCCACGACGAGGAATTCCGTGGTGCGTGACAGGTCCGGGAATGCGCTCATGTGAGCGATGAACTCGTCGGTCACTTCTGCCAAGGCGACCTCGGTAATGTCGAGGCGCTTGCGTGAAATCAGCTGCAGCAGCAGATCAAAGGGACCTTCGAATACGTCCAGTGTGACTCGAAATTGATCGATGGTCCCTTCGTCAATGATCTCAGGCGACGCCACCACGAGCAACCACTTCTCGAGCCAGGCGGCGGTACGCTTGCGCTCCAGGATGCGTTGGTGCATACGTGGTGATCGGTTCAGTCGCCACCGACGCGTCAGGGAATTTCACCGTGCGACGGATCCTGGTCGAAAACACCAGGTCACCGAATGCTTCACTGAGCCGCTCCAGAACCTCACGCGTGTGCAGCGTGCGGGTATCGACCATCGTGGCCACGATTCCGTCAATGTTCAGCCGCGGGTTGATCCGGTCACGCACCGTCTCAATGGTCTCGACCAGTAGCGCCACACCTCGCAGGGCAAAAAACTCAGCCTCTACCGGCACGATCACGCCGTGGGAAGCGCTCAACGCGTTCACGGTCAGCAGGCCCAGTGACGGCTGGCAGTCAATGAGGATGACGTCGTATTCATCAGCCACCGAACGCAGCACACGTGCAAGAGCGGATTCGCGCGCCACTTCGTTGACCAGTTGGACTTCCGCAGCAGACAGGTCGATATTCGCCGGCAGGACGTCAAGATTGTCCACCGCCGTGGGCACGATCGCCGTATGTGCATCCGGTTTGGACGCCATCAGCAGCGTGTAAATCGTCTGGTCCAGTTCCAGGGCATTGATGCCCAGACCCACCGATGCGGCACCTTGCGGATCAAAGTCGACGATCAGCACACGCCTGCCGTATTCAGCAAGCGCGGCACCCAGGTTGATGGTCGTCGTGGTCTTGCCGACGCCGCCCTTCTGGTTGCACATGGCAATAATGCGTGCAGGGCCGTGCCCTTTGAGCGGCTCAGGAACAGGGAAATCTTCTTCCTCGTTGGTGGTGCCACCCAAATCCGTTACCAATGCAGGTTGATCATCATGAGTCACGCTCTTAGCCTAGTTCATTGTGCCGCGTCAGTTGCGCAGCTGGGCACGTGGATGAGCGGATCGGTACACTTCACGCAGCGTCGTCGCCGTCAACCGGGTATAGATCTGCGTGGTCTGAACGCTGGCATGTCCGAGCAGTTCCTGCACGTCACGCACGCTCGCTCCACCCTCCAGCAGATGCGTGGCAAAGGAATGACGCAGAGTGTGGGGCGATACTTTCGATTCCAGGCCGGCCTCACAGGCTACCCGTTGAATCGATTCCCACGCCGATTGGCGCGACATGGGTCGCCCTCGTAAATTCAGGAACAAATGCGAATCGCCTCGTCCTCGGGAGGCAAGCTCCGGGCGAGCACGCACCAGATAATTGCCCACTGCCTGACGTGCAGCGTGTCCCACCGGTACCAGGCGTTCCTTGCGTCCCTTGCCGAACAGACGCACGACCGGTAGTTCCTCATCCAGGTCGATGTCATCGACAGCCATTGCCAAAGCCTCTGACACGCGTGCCCCGGTGGCGTAGAGGACTTCGAGCAGCGCATGGTCTCGAATGCCGCGCGCCGAGTCGTCGCGCGCCGCCATATCCAGCAGGCGTGTCACCTCGTCAATACTGAGGGCTTTGGGCAGGCGCTCCCCCATTTGCGGTGAGTGCACATCCTGCGTCGGGTCGACCGCACCGTATTTTTCACGGATCGCGAAACGATGAAACCCTCGAATCGCTGCCAGTGCGCGCGCAATTGACGAGGGAGCCTTCGGTGCCGTTTTACCGTGAGGATGGGACAGGGCGGACAGATAATCTGCGACGTTGTCGGGGGTGACCGCCTTCAGATCCGTGACCCCACGCTGGTGCAAGGCCCGAATATAGCCCTCGATGTCCCGGCGATAATTCGTCACCGTGTGCACCGATGCGCCTTTTTCCACCTGCAGGTAGCTCAGCCAATCCTCGGCAATACTGTCCAAAGCGTCCACGTGTGAATGCTAGACGATCAGGCCCAGGTGCGCGGCTGAAAGTCCTCGTCAGGGGTCGCAGTATTCACGTAGACTAATCCTGCAGCCAATATCAGTATTGTTCTGACCTGCGTCGCTCAACGTTGGGGCGCAGAAATTCTGGAGGATGTTGTGACATTGAAGTGGGACTCAATCGATGATCGAGCAGTTGCGACTGCCCGCGTGCTAGCAGCCGATGCCGTGGAGAAAGTGGGCAATGGCCACCCAGGCACCGCTATTTCGCTGGCACCTGCCGCATATCTGCTCTACCAGCACCATATGAAGTTTGACCCAACTGACCAGCATTGGCTGGGCCGCGACCGTTTCGTCCTGTCAGCAGGCCATTCATCGCTGACACAGTATGTGCAGCTGTATCTGGCTGGCATGGACTTGGAACTGGAGGATCTGAAGTCACTGCGCACGTTCAAGTCAAAGACGCCCGGTCACCCCGAATTCAAGCACACCAAGGGCGTGGAAGTGACCACTGGACCGCTGGGTACCGGCATCGGTGCGGCCGTCGGTTTCGCCATGTCGGCTCGCCGCAGCCACGGCCTGTATGATCCGGAAACACCGATGGGTGAATCCGTCTTCGATCACAACGTGTACGTCATTGCCGGTGACGGTTGCATGCAGGAAGGCGTCCAGTCTGAGGCTGCCTCACTGGCCGGAACGCAGCGCCTGGGCAACCTGACGGTTATTTACGATGACAACCACATCTCGATTGAAGACGACACAAATATCGCGTTTAACGAGGACGTTCTGGCGCGCTACGAATCCTACGGCTGGCATGTCCAGCGCGTTGACTGGCTCAAGGATGACGGCTCCTACGTCGAGGACATCCAGGCCCTGGATCATGCACTGAATGAAGCTGAGAAGGTCACCGACCGTCCCTCCATCATTGCGCTGCGGACCATCATCGGCTGGCCGACTCCGAAGAAGCAGAACACCGGCGGGATCCACGGATCCAAGCTGGGGGATGAAGCGCTGCGCGGCCTGAAGGAAGCGCTCGGCTTTGATCCAGAGGCGATGTTTGCCGCCGATGAAGAAGCCGTCAAGGCAGTGCGGGAAGCCACCGCGAAGCGCGCACGTGAGGCACGTGAGCAGTGGGATGAGCGTTTCAACGCGTGGCGTGAGGCCCAGCCTGAACGCGCAGCGATGCTGGACCGTGTTTTGGCGGGCGGCCTTCCGGATGGGTGGGAATCAGCCCTGCCCGTGTTCGAAGAAGGCAAAGCACTGGCCACCCGCGCAGCCTCCGGTCAGGTACTCAATGCCATCAAGGACGTTTTGCCTGAACTGTGGGGCGGTTCCGCTGATCTGGCAGGATCGAACAACACCTACATGGACGGCTACCCGTCATTCCTTCCCGAGGATCGCTCCTCTGAGAAGTTCCCGGGCAACCCGTTTGGCCGTAACCTGCACTTCGGTGTACGCGAGTTCGGCATGGGTGCCGTGATGAACGGTATTGCCGCCGATCACCTCACCCGCGTGTACGGTGCGACATTCTTCGTCTTTTCGGATTTCATGCGCGGTGCGGTGCGCCTGGCGTCCATCATGGATCTGCCCGTGACCTACGTGTGGACCCACGATTCGATCGGTGTGGGCGAAGACGGCCCGACGCACCAGCCCATCGAGCATCTGGCAGCCTGCCGCGCGATCCCGAACCTCGCGGTTGTACGCCCGGCGGATGCTGCAGAAACGGCTCAGGCATGGAAGTCGATCCTGGAACGTCAGCACCCCGCCGCGCTGATCTTGTCGCGTCAGGGTCTGCCAAACCCTGCCCGCGGCGACGAGGCCGGCCTGGCCGCTGCGGAGGGCCTGGATCGCGGCGCCTATGTGCTGAGCTGTGACGGCGATCCGGATGTCATCCTCCTGGCATCGGGTTCTGAGGTGTCAATCGCCCTTGACGCTGCTGCCACGTTGCGCGAAGAAGGTCGCAGCGTGCGCGTCGTGTCGGTTCCCTGCATGGAATGGTTCGACGAGCAGGACGAGGATTACAAGGAATCGGTCCTGCCCAGCAGTGTGCGTGCCCGCGTCTCCGTCGAGGCTGGCATTGCGATGCCGTGGCACCGCTGGATCGGCGACGCAGGCCGAGCCGTGTGCATCGAGCACTTCGGTGAGTCAGCTGATGGCGCCCGCCTGTTCGAGGAGTTCGGCTTCACAGCTGAGGCAGTGGTGAGCGCTGCTCACGAATCACTGGATGCTGCAGCGAAGTAAGACTGCTTTTTGCTGACATGAGGTATCGGCGCGGGGTGACGGCACATGGCCGAAGCCCCGCGTCGATCATGTCGTGAGCATGACAAGCTGAATCACGGCGATCTCGATACGATGGTGACCTGACACATGATCGATTGAGGAGTGTGCATGGACCCTTCATCGGATGACGCGACGATGCAGATACGAAGCTCCATGGATCGGAGGCTGCCCCGAATTGCGCCTCCTTGCGGCCTGGTCGTTTTCGGCATTACCGGCGATCTGGCGCGCACGAAGTTGCTGCCCGCTATCTACGACCTGGCACACCGCGGCCTCCTCAACCCTGCGTTCGCGCTGACCGGATTCGGCAGACGTGAGTGGGATCGTGAAGATTTTGAAGATTTCGTGCGCACCTCCATTGAGCAGCACTCTCGAACAGGGTTCGACGAGGGAACGTGGAAGCATTTTGCATCCGGCTTGCGCTTCGTGTCCGGCTCATTCGACGACACTGACGCATACGAGGAGTTGGCGCGGACGGTGCGTGAACTTGATGAATCCCGCGGCACCGGCGGTAATCACGCCTTCTACTTGTCCATTCCCCCCAAGTGGTTCCCGGTTGTCTGTCAGCACCTAGCGAACACTGGTCTGAACGAGCGTCAGGATAGTGAGTGGCGCCGGGTGATCATCGAAAAGCCATTCGGTCACGACCTCGAATCTGCCCGCGAACTGTCGGACGCAGTCTCGCGCGTCTTCGATGAGCAGGACGTGTTCCGTATCGACCACTACCTGGGCAAGGAAACCGTTCAGAATATTCTGGCGATGCGTTTCGCCAACACGATGTTCGAACCGCTGTGGAATGCGCACTATGTGGATCACGTGCAGATCACGATGGCGGAGGATATCGGCATCGGTACTCGTGCCGGCTATTACGACGGTATCGGCGCGGCGCGGGACGTCATCCAGAACCATCTGCTTCAGCTCGTGGCGCTCACCGCGATGGAGGAGCCCATCAACTTGTCGCCTGAGGCGCTCAGGGCTGAAAAGCAGAAGGTCCTGTCCGCTATTCGTCTTCCCGAGGATCTGGCGACCTCAACAGCGCGCGGTCAATATCAATCCGGCTGGCAAGCCGGCCAATATGTTAAGGGATATCTCGAAGAGGACAATATTCCCGCCGATTCGCACACCGAAACATATGCCGCATTGACATTGCACGTGGATACGCGCCGGTGGGCCGGTGTTCCGTTCTATCTGCGAACGGGCAAGCGCCTGGGCAAACGCGTCACGGAGATTGCAGTTGTCTTCAAACGTGCCTCGCACGTCCCGTTCCAGCACTTTGAGATGGGAGAAACCGGGCACAATGTCCTCGTCATCCGTATCCAGCCCGATGAGGGAATGACGATTCGTTTCGGTGCGAAGGTCCCCGCAACAGAAATGCAGGTGCGTGACGTGACGATGGATTTTGGCTACGGTCACGCGTTCACTGAAGATTCCCCAGAAGCCTACGAGCGCCTGATTCTTGATGCGCTGGTCGGTTCCGCGCCACTGTTCCCCGATCAGGATGAGGTTGAGGCCTCGTGGAGAATCCTCGATCCGGTGCTGGATTTCTGGACGCAACAGGGCCTTCCCGACCAGTATCGTCCCGGAACATGGGGACCTGAATCAGCTCACCAGATGCTCGCCCGCTCCGGCCGCGCTTGGAGGTTGCCGTGATTATCACCCTCAAAGACACATCTGCCCTCGATATCGCCTCACAGCTTCTGCAGATTCGCCAGGAACAGGGGGCTTCGGCGCTGGGCCGTGTGTTAACGCTGATCGTCGTGGTGGACGACCTGATCGACGTCGACCATGCGATTGAAATTTCGCAAGCTGCTTCTCACGAGCATCCCTGCCGCGTCATCGTGGTGGTGGAGCCGGTGCAGGCAGAACGCTCCAGCTCCCCGCGGGTCAATGCACAGATTCGCATGGGCAAGGACGAGGGGCCGTCTGAAGTCATCGTCCTGGAGCCTCGCGGCGACGCTGGTCAGGATCTGGATACCCTGGTTATGCCGCTGTTACTGGCCGATACGCCGGTGGTGACGTTCTGGCCCAGCATACCGCCTGAAAATCCTGCCGAGCATCCGCTGGGGCGACTGGCCGTGCGTCGCATTTCGGATTCACGGGAGACCGATACGCCCATCGATACACTGTTGCGCCTGTCCGAGGTGTACACCCCGGGGGACACTGACTTGGCGTGGTCTGGCGTCACGTTGTGGCGCGCACTGATCGCCACAATGGTCGAAGGGTTCAAGTCGGTACCCACTGCTGTGACCGTTCGCGGCCACCACACTCATCCTTCGTCGTATTTAGTGGCAGCGTGGCTTGCCGATGTGATGGGTATTCCCTCGCGCGTCGACACCGATCCGACAGCTCAAACCATTACGGGTGTGCACTTCACGTTTGATGATGCCGAGGAAGCCTCGTTAACGCGCCCTGCCGGCTCGTCTGTCGCGCATGTCAAGCGTTCGGGTCTTGATCCTGTTGCGGTTAATCTTCCGCGGCGCAGTATTCAGGACTGCGTGATGGAAGAACTCAGACGCTTGGATCCTGACCTCATGTATCAGCACGTGATCGGCAATTTCCTGCACGATGTGCATCGCGAGTGCAAAGGCCAGTCATGACTTCTTCTCCCCTGCCCCGTATCGTCACCGCTTCTGACCGTAAGAATCTGGCCAGCGCTGTTGCGCGCGAATTGTTGCCAATCCTCGTGCAGGACGCGCGTGAACACAGCGCTGACCGTCCCTTCCAGTGGGCTATCGCAGGCGGCGTCGTGCACGACGTTCTCGCCGATCTCGCTTCGATCATCGCTGACGAGGACGACCTCGATGCCGACTGGTCGCATATTCGAGTGTGGTGGGTCGATGAACGCTTCGTTCAGGCCACCCACTCCGAGCGTAATGACCAGCAGGCCGTATCCGCGCTGTTCGCGCAACTGCCCGGCATTCAGCTGCGCCCCATGCCCTCCGACCGCGGTCAGGGACTCGATCAGGCGGCTGAGGACTATGCAGATCTGTGGCGCTCAGATATCGGTGACGGGGTGCTTGACTTTGCGCTGATCGGGATGGGACCGGATGGGCACATTGCCTCCCTCTTCCCGGGCCGCGCGCACGAAGCTGATGGCGCGCCTGTTCTGGTAGTGCGCGATTCACCGAAAATGCCGCCGTTGAGGCTGTCGCTGCCGATGTCGACTATTGCCAGTGCCCGTGATATCTGGGTTGTCGCGCCCGGTGATTCGAAGGCTGACGCACTGGCGGAGGCACTGGTGTTGGGCGCGCATGAGCAGGATCGACCGATTGCCGGTCTTCCACGCGATCGAACCACGTTCTGGCTTGATACGGATTCGGCGCGCGGCCTGGAAGTTCGCTGAATCACCGGGTCGTGGTCTCAGCCCACTGCGCGCACAGTCAATAGAGAAATCGCACGTGGGACGTTCACGTCTCACGTGCGATTACCGAAAGCTTGAGCGTAAGGCCGTATCTTAGCTGGCGACCGTGATCTTGGTCAGGAGCGCGTAGGCTACGATGCACACCACCCACACGATCAGAATTGCCAAGGTAATGCGATTCAGGTTACGTTCTGCCACGCCTGATGATCCCGCAGTAGTGGAAATGCCGCCGCCGAACATATCTGACAGGCCGCCGCCGCGCCCTTTGTGCATCAGCACTGTCAATACAAGCAGGATGCTGGCCAAAACGGTCAGTACGACAAGGATTATTTTCAGAGCAGTCACTGGTTTTCCATTCACATGCTGGGGATAACAGTAGGCAGTGTAGTGGTATAAGGCCGTCCAACACCAGTTGGGCACGCGGCGCGTTACCTCACATCTCTGCCGCAGTTCGCCTGGCCGTCCTGAGTAGGGCGCGCCAGGCGAACTGTCAGAAGACCGGCGCGAGCCGATCAGGCGTTCTTGTACAGAGCGATCTTCGAGAACTCCTCCGCCTTCAGAGAGGCGCCGCCGACCAGTCCGCCGTCAACATCAGGCTGAGCCATAATGTCAGCAACGTTCGTCGACTTCACGGAGCCGCCGTACAGAACGCGGACGCTGTCAGCCAGTTCCGGTGTGTACAGCTCTGCCAGACGTGCGCGGATCGCACCGCACACCTCCTGGGCATCTTCAGGTGTCGCAACCTCGCCGGTGCCGATCGCCCAGATGGGCTCGTAGGCAATGACGATCTTGGCAGCCTGCTCGGCGTCCATCCCATCGAGTGCACCGTCGATCTGAGCCAGGACGTGCTCGACGTGACGGCCTTCCTTGCGGACCTCGAGGCCCTCACCGCAGCAGATGATCGGGGTCATCCCGGCTGCCAGTGCAACGCGGGCCTTCTCGCCCACCAATGCATCGCTTTCGCCGTGGTATTCGCGACGTTCGGAGTGGCCGACGACAACATAGCTGACACCCAGCTTGGCGAGCATTTCAGCTGACACTTCACCGGTGTATGCGCCGGATTCGTGCGTTGAGATGTCCTGCGCGCCGTACTTGATCTTGAGGTTGTCACCCTCAACGACAGTCTGAACGGAGCGGATATCGGTAAACGGTGGGATGACCACAACTTCAACGTCGTCATAGGTGAAATTCGCGTCATCCAACGCCATTGCGAGGCCCTGGACCAAATGAACAGCCTCAAGGTGGTTGAGGTTCATCTTCCAGTTTCCGGCCATCAAAGGTGTACGTGCCATGTTTCAGTCCTCCAGAACTGCGATACCGGGCAGAGTCTTGCCTTCGAGGAGTTCGAGGGACGCTCCACCGCCTGTGGAAATGTGAGAGAAAGTGGATTCGTCGAATCCGAGTTGACGAATGGCTGCTGCCGAGTCGCCGCCACCGACCACCGAGAACATTGAGCCTGATGACAGTGCCTGCGCCACGGCGCGGGTGCCCTCTGCGAATGCCTCGAACTCGAATACGCCCATCGGGCCGTTCCACGCCACAGTCTTGGCCTCGGCCAGTGTCTGTGCGAACAATTCGCCGGACTTCGGTCCGATGTCCAGACCCATCTGGTCAGCGGGCATCTTGTCGGCGTCAACAACCGTTGCCGGCGCGTCAGCCTTGAATTCGGGCGCCGCAACGACGTCGACTGGGAGAACCAGCTTGACGCCGCGCTTGTCGGCCTCGTCGATGTATTCCTTGACTGTATCGATCTGATCTTCCTCGAGCAGGGACTTGCCCACCTCGTAGCCTTTCGCGGCCAGGAAGGTGAACGACATGCCACCGCCGATGAGCAGCATATCGGCCTTGGTCAGCAGATTCTCGATGACGCCGAGCTTGTCGGAGACTTTCGAGCCTCCCAGCACAACGGCGTAGGGACGCTCAGGATCGCCTGTCACGCGTGACAGGGATTCAATTTCCTTGACGACCAGGAGGCCGGCTGCGGAGGGCAGGAGCTTGGCGATGTCGTATACGGATGCCTGCTTGCGGTGGACTACGCCGAATCCGTCGGAGACGAATGCGTCGGCCAGTTCAGCCATTTCCTTGGCGAAGGCTTCACGCTCCGCGTCATCCTTCGAGGTTTCGCGGGGGTCGAATCGAACATTCTCCAGCAGGACGATCTCGCCGTCCTTGATCTTTTCTGCCGCCTCGTGTGCCGAGGGGCCCGTTGTGTCCTCTGCGAGGCTGACGGGGGCATCGATCAGCTCTGCCAGACGTGCGGCAACGGGCTTGAGTGAGAATTCAGGCTTCACTTCGCCTTTCGGTCGACCCATGTGTGTCATGACGAGGATGCGTGCTCCTTCGTCAACAAGCTTGTTCAGTGTCGGTAGAGCTGCCCGGATACGTCCGTCGTCGGTGATTTCGCCGTCCTTGATCGGGACATTGAAGTCCGAGCGGACGAGGACGCGCTTGCCGCGCAGGTCACCCAATGTTTCTATGGTCCTCATTGAACCTCCCTTGATTGTGCAGTGCAGGGTATGTCAAATTCGTCGATGGGGGCGGCTCGTTGAGCCACCATGGAAAAGGCGCCCGCACGCAGAGATATGCATGCGGGCGCCTCTCCTCATTCTAACGTCGTGCTCAGAGCGCGGCCGCGACCTTCGAGGTCAGGCGAACGAGGCTGTTGGAGTAGCCCCATTCGTTGTCGTACCAGGAGACAACCTTGATCTGGTTGTCAATGACCTTGGTCAGCTTCGAGTCGAAGATGGAGGTGTGGGGATCGCCGGTGATGTCGGTCGAAACCAGTTCATCCTCGGAGTACTTGAACGCTTCGGCAAATTCGCCGGTCGAGGCTGCCTTGCATGCTGCGTTCACGTCTTCGGCGGTGACGCCTTCCTTCTTCGGGATGAAGGTGAGGTCGACGACGGAGCCGGTCGGAACCGGGACGCGCATTGCGTAGCCGTCCAGACGGCCCTTCAGCTGAGGAAGAACCAGGGACACGGCGCGGGCTGCACCGGTCGAGGTCGGGACGATGTTCAGAGCTGCTGCGCGGGCGCGACGCAGATCCTTGTGCGGTGCGTCGTGGATGCGCTGATCGCCGGTGTAGGCGTGCACGGTCACCATGAGGCCGCTATCGATTCCGAAAGCCTCATCGAGAACCTTGGCCAGAGGAGCAAGGCAGTTGGTGGTGCACGAGGCGTTCGACACGATGTTGTGCTTCTCGTTGTCGTAGTCGTCGCTGTTCACGCCCATGACGAATGTGGCGTCAACGTTCTTGCCAGGCGCGGAGATGATTACCTTCTTGGCACCGGCTTCGATGTGGGCCTTTGCCTTCTCACCGTCTGTAAAGAATCCGGTGGACTCGACGACGACATCTACGCCGAGGTCCTTCCACGGCAGGTTGGCCGGATCGCGCTCTTCGAGAGCAACAATCTTCTTTCCATCGACGGAGATTGACTCCTCGTCGTAGGTCACCTCTGCGTCAAGACGACCCGTGATGGAGTCAAACTTGAGCAAGTGAGCGAGGGTCTTGTTATCGGTCAGATCGTTTACTGCCACGATTTCAAAATCCGCACCCTGCTGACGAGCGGCACGGAAGAAGTTGCGGCCGATGCGGCCGAAGCCGTTGATTCCAACGCGGATGGTCACTATAGTCCTCCTGCTTGTACCCCATAAAGGGGCACGTATTTCGTGCAACCGGATAGGGCTCGGTACCACAATCCAGCCCGCAGACTTCTGCGGTTCAAGCACTCTTCAATGTACACCCCATAGGCCATTTAGTCAGGGTCGAATGGCCTACAAGAAGTTTGCGTCAAGCGAACAGGCTGTTCGTGACACTTCTAATCATCGAACATTTCGAGCGTGAGTGCAGACTCAGTGTCGGGTATCCCCTGCTCGTGTGCAGCCTTATCGGCCATTGCCAGCAGTCTACGGATGCGCCCCGCCACGGCGTCCTTAGTCAAGGGTGGATCAATGTGCTTACCCAGTTCTTCCAATGAAGCCTGGCGGTATTGGATGCGCAGTTCGCCCGCCTCACGCAGATGCGGCGGCACGGAGTCGCCCAGAATCTCAAAGGCACGTCGAACCCTGGCACCTGCGGCTACTGCCGCACGAGCCGAGCGCCGAAGGTTCGCATCATCAAAGTTGGCCAGGCGGTTGGCGCTGCCTCGCGCTTCGCGACGTTCGCGGCGTTCTTTCCACACCTCAAACGTCTTGACGGCACCCATCGCATTGATGAGCGTGGAAATCGAGTCCGCCTCCCGGATGACAACCCGATCAGCTCCGCGGATTTCGCGCGACTTCCCCGTCGCTCCCAGTCGTCGTGCACACCCGACAAGGGCCATTGCCGCTTCAGGGCCGGGACAGGTCACTTCCATCGACGTTGATCGACCCGGTTCCAGCAGGGATCCTCGTGCCAGAAAGGCTCCTCGCCATCCTGCTGCTGCTTCGTCTTTTCCGGCGCTGACCAGGTGCGGCGCCAAGCCTCTGACCGGGCGTCCCAGTTGATCGACCAGTCCTGTCACGCGTGCCAGGGCGTCTGCTTCCTTGACGACGCGCACCACGTATCGGTCACCGCGACGCAGCGCACCACCTGACACGACAACGACAGATGATTCCGTACCGTACAGCGAGGTGAGGAAGGCTCGCAGGCGTCGAGCGACAAGTGGGGAATCCAGTTCAGCCTCGATGATAATTCGACCAGACACGAGGTGCAGACCTCCGGCAAATCGGAGCATCACAGCAGCCTCGGCCGCCATTGTCGATTGACGTGCAGGAACCAGGTGAGCAAGCTCCTCTTTCATGTCCATCGTTAAAGACATGATCGCCTCCTCGTGTCGTGTAGAGCGCCTTGATGACAACTGCTCATGCTAACCACGGTTCCGATCGTCCCACCTCTCCCATGAATCCATCGAATGCATCTCGCAGAGCCGCAGCCAGACGCAACGGATCATGATGGGGCTTCCCGTCGCCCGTTCGCACCTGGCGCAACATGACTCGAGCGCCCACGTCCTGCGCTGCCTGAATGAGCGTATCAATATCATCCGTGGCAGTCGGGTCGGCAATGACAACGTCCAGCTTGAGATCAGGTGCATGGTCGCGTAGGACGCGCACGTGATCGGCAGCGCTCATCGTGTCTGTTTCACCACGCTGGCGGGCCAGATTCAGGACCAGTGCCCTGTGGGCATCTGTTGTGACCAGTGCCCGGTGCAACTGTGAAACCAGCAGGTGCGGAATTAACGAGGTGTACCACGACCCTGGACCGAGCACGACCCATTCAGCTTCCTGGATGGCGTGCATTGCAGCCTCTGGGACGGGCGGATCCTCAGGGATAAGGCGCACGTGGCGCACACGTCCGGGCGCGACGGCGACGCGTGACTGGCCCCGTACCGTGTACAGCTCGCCTTCGTTTTCCATATCGGCTTCAATGTCCAGTGGAACTGATGCCATCGGCAGGACCCGGCCCTGAGCGCCCAGGAGCCGGCCGACCCATTCCAAACCCTCAACGGGGTCGCCCAGAAGCTGCCACAGGCCGGAGATCAGCAGGTTCCCAAGGGCATGGCCATTCAATGGCCCGTTGGTACGCAGACGCAGCTGCATCACATCGCGCCAGGTCAGTCCCCATTCGGTTTCCTCGCACAAACTGGCCAGAGCCATTCGCAGATCTCCTGGAGGTAGAAGATCTGTTTCAGAACGCAGACGTCCTGAGGATCCCCCATCGTCGGCTACTGTGACGATCGCTGTGAGCTGATGCGTGATGTGTCGCAGAGCCCGCAGGGTTGCGGACAGCCCGTGTCCACCCCCCAAAGCAACGACACGTGAGCCGGATTCACCGCGCTGTGCCCATCCTTCTGCATCCAGATATCCCGCCATAATCAGTCCCTGCCTATGTCGCGGTGAAGGACTCGCACCGTCAATTGGTGGCTACGGAAACGCTGAGCGATCAGTTCTGCGATCGCGACCGACCGGTGCCGACCACCTGTGCATCCGACGGCAATCGTCACGAAAGGCTTCAGCTCACTGACATAGCCCTCCATGATGGGCAGCAGCAGGTCAACATAATTCTCGGCAAATTCGCGAGCTCCGGGCTGATCGAGCACATACTGTGCGACCGGTTCGTCGCGCCCCGTCAAGTGGCGCAGCTCCCCCACCCAGTACGGGTTCTTCAGGAAGCGGACGTCCACGACATGGTCGGCATCCAGCGGCAGTCCGTACTTGAATCCGAAAGATTCAACTGTGAGCTGCAGGGGACGCTCTCCTTCCCCTGCAATGACGTCGCGGATGTGTCGCGACAGGTCATGCACTGACATAGCGGACGTATCGATCACTTCATCCGCGTGTTCGCGCAGCGGTGCCAACAACTCCATTTCACGTGTGATGCCGTCCAGTAGTGTCCCGTCCCCCTGAAGAGGGTGCGGCCGCCTGTTCGACTCATATCGGCGCACCAGTGTCGGTTCGTTGGCTTCCAGGAAAATGAGGCGGTACATGATTCCGCTGTCGCGCATCTTTTCCAGTGTGGATGTCAAGTCAGCGAAAAAGGCGCCTGAGCGCACATCTACCACGGCGGCCAGGCGGTGTACGCCCGCACCTCCGCGTGGAGACATCATGCCGACCAGTGCCGGCAGCATCGAGGGAGGCAGATTATCGACCACGTACCAGTCGAGGTCCTCTAACGCACGCGCAGCCTGAGAGCGGCCAGCACCTGAACGGCCGGTGATAATGAGGACTTCGTTCGTGTCCTCCTCCGCTTCTTCCGGCGGAGGCGTGTCACGATCTAGCAGTGGAATGCCCTGAGGAACTGTCAGCGGATCCACGTCGTCACTGTTGTGCGTTGTCGTCATGAAACTAGGATGCCATCTTCATCGGTATTTTGTGCTGAGTCATCACGTTCGACTACCGTCACTTCGCTCGCAATCGCCTGAGCACGTTCACGTGCTTCCGGCACCGAGTCGCCCCATGCCAGCGCCACCGCCAGCCTGCGGCCGGCACGCGTGGCGGATTTCGAGAAGATTCTCAAATCTCCTCCGTCACGTAGCGCGCGGGCGACACCCTCGTAACCGGCAAGGGAGAACGCTCGTGGCGCCTTCACAACTGCAGATGCTCCAGTGCGGCGCATCGTCGTGTCGACGGGCAGGCCAAGGATCGCGCGAGCATGAATGTCGAATTCAGATTGGTCCTGCGTCATCATGGTCACCATGCCGGTGTCATGTGGGCGCGGTGACAACTCGGAGAACCACACGTCGTCGCCCTGAATGAAGAACTCCACTCCAAACAGTCCCAGACATGGCTCCGCCCCGTGCTCTGCCAGAGCGCCGGTGACGGCAACAGCCATCTCCTCGGCTCGCTCACGTGCACGCGGTGAAATGTCGGCGCTTTGCCACGATTCAACGTAGTCACCGCTGACCTGCCGGTGACCGATCGGTTCACACACGCTGGTTCGAACCTCGCCTGCCTCGTCGTCCCACCACCGCACGGTGAGCAGAGTGATTTCACAGTCGAATGTCACGCCCTCCTCGACGATGACGCGCCCTGTGGTGGCCCGCGCATCGTCCTGGGCACATGTCCACGCCGATTCAGCCTCGTCAACGGATTCAACTCGCGACTGTCCATGTCCCGACGAGGACATCGTGGGTTTAATGAAGGCCGGTACGCCCGTATATTCCAGCGCGCTGCGCACCTCGTCGACACTGGATGCGAAGCGAAACTTCGATGTGCGCACCCCTGGAACAGCACTCGCCACGCTACGTATGCGTTCGCGATCCATCGTTGCCTGCACCGCGAACGCGTTCGGAACGACGCGTGCGCTCCCAGCCTGTTCAAATTCGGCCAGCACGTGCGTGGCAATTGCTTCCAGTTCGGGCACAATCAGGTCAACGTGCACGCTGCTGAGCACGTCACGCAAAGAGTCCGGATCGCTCATGTCGATCACACGATAGTCATCCGCAACCTGCATCGCGGGAGCATGCGCATAGGCATCGACCGCAGTGACATGGGCGCCCAGGCGCTTGAGCGAAATCGTCAGTTCACGCCCCAGTTCCCCCGATCCCAGCAACAAGACCCGCGCCGGAAGCGGTGTTGGAACGGGCCACGTCGATTCAGTCATTGCGAGTCTCCTCACGGTCAGTGCCAAGCGATTCCACAATAATAGCGGCCAATGCTGGTCCGATACCCTGGACGTGTTCAATCTGCTCAGCGCTGGCAGCCCGCAGGCGCTTCACCGAGCCGAAATGAGCCAGCAACGCTTTTTGACGTACGGGCCCCAGTCCCTCAATTCCGTCCAGGACAGACCGCGTCTGTGCTTTCGTGCGTCGACGCCGATGGTGCGTAATCGCAAAACGGTGAGATTCATCGCGCAAATACTGCAGCAAATACAGAGCAGCCGAGGTGCGAGGCAAAATCAGTGGAAACTCATCACCAGGCACCCACACTTCCTCCAGACGTTTGGCCAGTCCTACAACCGGCAGGTCAACCCCCACCCCCGTTAAAGCCTTTTCGGCCGCATTCACCTGCGCCAGTGCGCCGTCAACCACCACAAGATCCGGCCGGTAGGAAAATCGACGAGGGCGTCCCGTGTGCGGATCGATCGGTCCAGTAGCGAACTCCACACCATCATCGTCTTCACCTTCAATGCCGGCCTCTTCCGCCAGCAGGCGGGTGAAGCGCCGCTGCAATACCTGCGTCATTGCCGCCGTATCGTCAGGCGGTGTGCCGTCGGAGCGCGGTCGGATATTGAACGTGCGGTAGTCCGACTTACGCGGGGCACCATCTTCAAATACCACCATCGAAGCAACCTGCTGCTGGCCGGCTGTGTGGGAAATGTCGTAGCACTCGATACGCAGCGGTGCTGCTTCCAGGCCGAGGTTCTCAGCCAGTTCTTCGAGCGCCCGAGACCGCTGGGTGAGGTCACTGGCACGTTTCGTGCGGTGAAGAACCAGCGACTGCTGCGCGTTTTCCTGCACCGTTTTCATCAAGGAAGCCGCGGTTCCGCGCTGAGGCACACGCACACGCACACGCGCACCGCGCAACGTGGTGAGCCACTTCTCCAGGGCGTCGCGATCCGCAGGCTCCACTGACACCAGAACTTCCCGGGGAAGCGCTGATGTGGGCGTATGTGCCACATCGTCGACCGACCGGGCTTCAGCCTGGCCGCGCGGCCGCCCTCGTAAAGGTTGTTCGGCGGCAGGAACGTCTCCGTAAACTTGCTCGAGCAGAGCGCTCATCAGATCTGCCTCATTCGCATCGTCAACGCGGTCTACTACCCAGCCGCGTGTGCCTCGTACGCGACCTCCCCGCACGTGGAAGACATACACGGCAGCGTCCAGTTCATCACACGCCAGGGCGAATACGTCAGCGTCAGTTCCGTCCTCCAGGACCATCGTGTTACGCTCCAGCACCGTCGTCATGGCTTTCAGATCGTCACGCAGCCTGGCGGCTTTCTCAAAGTCGAGTTCGGCGGCAGCCTGCTTCATCTGTTCCTCAAGGGAGCGAATAACCGGCGCAGCCTTGCCCTGCATGAACTCACACAGGTTCTGCGCAAGTTCACGATGAGCGTCGGCACTGATGCGCCCGGCACACGGCGCAGAGCATTTGCCAATATCGCCCAGCAGACACGGCCTGCACTGCGCCTGGTAGCGTTTGAAGACACCAGGTGAACATGTTCTGACAGGGAAAACTCGCAGCAGCATGTCGATGGTTTCGCGGATCGCCCACACTTGCGTGTAGGGGCCAAAATAGCGTGTGCCTTTTCTGCGTGACTGCCGCGTGATATGGACGCGCGGAAACTTTTCTGACATCGTCACCGCAAGGTACGGATAGGACTTGTCATCGCGATACATCACGTTGAATCGCGGGTCGAATTCCTTGATCCACGTGAATTCCAGGGAGAGCGCTTCGATCTCGTTGGACACAACTGTCCACTGCACGCTGGCAGCTGTTGCAACCATGTGGCGGGTGCGCGGATGCAGAACCTGAGGATCCTGAAAATAGTTGGTCAGCCGGTTGCGAAGGTTTTTCGCTTTACCGACATAGATGACGCGGCCCTGGTCGTCACGAAATCGGTACACTCCCGGCTGCGTGGGAATGTCGCTCGTCCGAGGGCGCCACTGATCCAACTTCGCCATTCCTTTAGCCTAGCTTCCGGCAGCGACGGCGCCAATTGAACGGCACCACGCA
The DNA here is from genome assembly GCF_001814535.1 of Actinomyces sp. HMSC065F12. Classification (NCBI taxonomy): domain Bacteria; kingdom Bacillati; phylum Actinomycetota; class Actinomycetes; order Actinomycetales; family Actinomycetaceae; genus Actinomyces; species Actinomyces sp. HMSC065F12. The sequence continues at coordinate 56,480 of NZ_KV817030.1, read as the reverse complement.
GGACGGACGCGATGTGAGTGCGGGCGTTCAAATGAGTACACTCAGACATGGCGACTGCCGTGATCTCATGAATCGACCCGGAAGGGACACACGAATGTTCACCAGCGAGAAAGAAATAGTCGACTTCATCACACGTGAAGAGATTGAATTCATCGATGTACGCTACTGCGATCTTTTCGGCATTCAGCAGCACATGATTGTTCCTCCCAATGAGTTCATCGACGGCGCGTTGTCAGACGGCCTGATGTTCGACGGTTCATCTGTGCGCGGCTTTTCCGCGATTCACGAGTCCGATATGAAGCTCGTCCCCGACATCACCACCGCCTACGTCGACCCTTTCCGCGCTGCCAAGACACTGGTCGTCGTCTTTTCGGTCGTTGATCCGTTCACCTCTGAACCGTTCTCCCGTGATCCGCGGCAGGTGGCGCAAAAAGCTGAGGCCTATCTGAAGTCGACCGGCATTGCCGATACGTGCTTCATCGGCGCTGAAGCCGAGTTCTACATGTTTGACAGCGTGCAGTACAAAGTCGAGCCTCACCACAGCATGTTCCGTCTAGACAGCGATGATGCCTACTGGAACACCGCGCGCAACGAGGACGGCATGAACCTGGGCTACAAGACGCCACTGAAAGGCGGGTACGCGCCGGTTTCCCCGATAGATATGTTTGCTGACGTTCGTGACCACATGACACACAATCTTGCTGAAGCGGGCCTCGTCATTGAGCGTGCGCACCACGAGGTCGGTGCAGGCGGCCAGCATGAGATCAACTACCGTTTTGCACCTCTGTGCCAGGCCGCCGACGACATGATGAAGTTCAAGTACATTGTGCGCAACTCCGCGTGGGAATGCGGCAAGACCGCCACGTTCATGCCTAAGCCACTCTTCGGTGACAACGGCTCTGGTATGCACACCCACCTGTCCCTGTGGAAAGACGGCGACCCGCTGTTCTATGACGAACGAGGATATGGTTCCCTGTCCGACCTGGCGCGCTGGTTCATCGGAGGCCTGTTGGAGCACGCGCCCGCCCTGCTCGCCTTTACGAACCCGTCGATTAACTCCTACCGTCGACTCATGCCGGGCTTCGAAGCGCCGGTCAACCTCGTTTATTCGGCGCGCAACAGGTCAGCGTGTATCCGCATTCCGGTGTCAGGAACCTCACCAAAGGCCAAGCGTGTCGAGTACCGCGTACCTGACCCGTCAGCGAACCCGTACCTGTCCTTCTCGGCGTGCCTGATGGCCGGCCTGGACGGTATTCGCAACCGCGTGGAGCCTGCCGCCCCCATCGATAAGGATCTGTACGACCTGCCTCCGCAGGAATACACCGATATCGCCAAGCTGCCTCACTCTCTTGAAGCGGCGTTGGATCACCTGCGTGCCGATTCAGACTTCCTGACAGAAAACGACGTCTTTACGCAGGATTTGATTGACACGTGGATTGAGTACAAGATCGCCAACGAGATCGCGCCGATGCGTGCCTACCCGCACCCAGCAGAGTTCGACATGTACTTCAACGTGTAAGGTGCTCGCCCGCCTGCGGTAAGCTTGTCTGAAACATAGATGATGGCCGCCCCGTCGTCCATCATGACTGTCCACATGAAAGGGAATCACAATGCCTGACCGAGATCAGACCGTATATCGAGCTGACCTCTCCCAGCCGGTGGATCCATCGATGACGATTCCAGCAATGCTGCGCAAGCGCGCCGACGAGTTTCCCTTTGATGTCGTGGTTGAAGATCGCTCCTCGGTGGGCGCAACGCTTCCCATCACCGCGTCTGACCTGCTGGATCGCGTCGAGGTGATCGCACGAGGTTTTCTTGCGTGGGGTCTGGAAGCCGGTGAGCGGGTGGCAATCTTGTCGCCCACCAGTTTTGACTGGCTGGTCCTTGACCTGGCAGTAATGACCGTTGGCGGCGTAGTTGTGCCCATCTACGAATCGGATTCAACCGCACAGATCGATCATATTTTGACCGACGCGCACATCCGACACGTCATCACGGCAACCGTGCAGCAGGCAGATCTGGTGGAAACTGTTCGCCCCGAATGCGTCGAGTCGATCCATTCCCTCGATCGCGGAGCAATGCGTAACCTGGCGCGCGCGGCGGGCCGCATCGTGCCGGACAAGGTTGAGGAGCGTTTCCGCGATGTACGTGGTGATTCTCTGGCCACTCTGGTCTACACGTCGGGCACGACCGGCACCCCGAAAGGTGTCGAGCTGACGCATCACAACTTTGTGGGCACGACGCTGGGTCTGGGGCAAGTCCTGCCGCAGTACCTGTACAACGAGAACTCACGCCTCTTGCTGTTCCTCCCGGTCGCGCACGTCCTGGCGCGCCTGGTCATGCATGCCTTCGTGAGCGGCCGAGGGCGACTTGCTTTCTCACCGGACATTAAGAACCTGCTTCCCGATATTCAGGCCTTTAAACCATCGATTCTGCTGGCGGTGCCTCGCGTCCTTGAAAAAGTTTACAGCGCGGCGTCAGCAAAAGCGGGGAAGGGCACAAAGCTGCGCATCTTCCAGTGGTCAGCCAGACAGTCCCGCCTGTATGCACGCGCAGAGCGCTCCGAAACCAGCACTCCCCTGACGCTGAAAGTCAATCATGGGATCGCGACGGCTCTGGCGTTACGCAAGATCCAGGCGGCACTCGGTCCCAATATCGAGCTGATTATTTCCGGTGGCGCGCCCCTGGCACCGGAACTTGCTGAGTTCTTCTCAGGCCTCGATCTCACGTTGATTCAAGGCTACGGGCTGACCGAGACAACCGGCCCGATCGCCGTGCAGCATGCCGATTACACGCCGTTCAACACGGTTGGCAGTGTTGTTCCCGGAAATGAAATGAAAATCTCCGAGCACGGTGAAATTCTGGTGCGCGGCGTATCTGTTTCAACTGGCTATCACAGCTTGCCTGACGAGACCGCTGACTCGTTCGAGGACGGCTGGTTCCATACGGGCGATCTAGGAACGATCGACCCGCGCAATGGTCACCTGTCGATTACAGGGCGCCGCAAGGAACTCCTGGTAACCGCCGGTGGCAAGAACGTGTCGCCCGAGGTACTCGAAGAACAGCTTCAGACACATCCGCTGATCGGACATGTGATCGTGGTGGGCGATAATCGGCCCTACATTGGTGCACTCATCACCCTCGATTCAGATATGCTCGCCAACTGGCTGGTCGCGCATAATCTGCCAGTTGTTGATCCCTCGGTTGCAATGCGCATGCCGGAAGTCCAGCGTTCTTTGCAGCGGGCCATCGACCGCGCCAACCGCGCTGTTTCGCGAGCTGAGTCGATTCGTCGTTTCCGCCTCGTCGACACCGTCTTTACTGTTGAGAACGGGTACCTGACCCCCTCGTTGAAACTTCGTCGCTCGAAAGTGCTGAAGGATTACGCGCGGGAAGTGGATGCCCTGTACGAGGAAGGCCTGGCCGAGCGCAATGCGACCGTGCGTGCACGTCAGCCGCACGCGAGGCCTGCGTCCACGATGAGCAGGAAACTGCGGTCCTGGCTGCGGCGCTAATTCAGGTGGACTACCGCGCCACTGCGTGCCGATTGCTGTGCTGCCAGCATGATGTCCAGTGACCGGATAGCCGATGCTGCGTCCGGCTGAGGTGTGTGACCGGTGCGCACAGCGTCAGTGAACGTGCGCAGCATGACGCCATCCATATCTTCACCGTATCCCAGCCATGCGGCTTGCCCACAGACGGCACCAGACACCCGCGCATCAAAGGGGGCGAAACGCGCGGTACCTCTTGTGCCGATAATGTCGAGGGTAAGGCCACCCCATGTTGGCGCCGCTTCCGGCATGCTCCATGAACAGTCAATTGTGCCGACCAGACCTGACGGATAGCGCACCGTGACGAGTCCGCTGGTCTCCACGTGAACGTCGGGATTATCTGCGCCCAGAATCCGGTTATCGGCAGCCCACACGGATGATGCCTGTTCACCGTCGAGCAGCATGTCCAGAATGTCAGCGATGTGGACGACATGGTCGACGAGGGCACCGCCACCGGCCTGATCCGGATCAGTGAACCAGGTGCGGCCACCACTGGGGATTTTCCCGTTATTCGAGCCAGCGAAGCCCACCAGATCGCCCAGCTGGCCGTGATCAACTCGCGTCTTGAGTTCTCGGCACGCTGTTGAAAAACGCACCGGATAAGCGGTCATCAGGAAGACTCCTGCCTGACGGCATGCATCCCACATGGCGACAGCATCGTCATGACTGGTGGCGATCGGTTTCTCACACAGGACGTGATATCCACGCTCAGCCGCCCATTCGACCATGCGCCTGTGTTCGGTATTTTCGGAGCAGACGATCACTGCGTCCGGCCCCCATTGCTCTAACTCCTCACAAGTGTCGACGTAGGGCACACCGAGCGCGCGGGCTCCTTTTCTGCCGCGCCATGCAGGGCTGGGGCGTCCTGCCCTGTGTGAATCCGGGTCGGTGCACATCAATTCGACGCCGTCCATGCCCATGAGGGCTGTGGCGTATCCCTCGGCATGCATGTGTGCGAACGACAACAGTCCGATACGAATGGTTTTCATCTCACAACTCCACTACCGCATCGCGATGGGCTGACAGGCGAACCGCGTCTGCCAGCTTCAGCGCTTCGACCGCGTCTTCTGCACTCACCCTCGGCGTTGAGCCGGTGGACATGGACTCCATGAAGTCGCTCAGTTCTGCGTAGTAGGCGTCGGCCGGGGATCCTGATGTGGTCGGCAGCATTGATGCGTCAGTTGGTGCGTCGCTGCGGACCTGCAGAGGTGGGTGAGCTGTTGAATCGTGCTCCAGACACCCGTCGGTTCCCGCAACATAGAATGAAGTGCGAAATGGTGTGCCCACCGGCCCCCACGTCGCGCGCACATTCGAGATCGCTTCGTCCTCATGACGCAATGTCGCCTGAGCAACGCTCACGCGCCGCCCATCGGGAGCAGTGGCATGGCGCAGTGTTGCATACACGCTGCGTACCTCTCCCAGCACCCATCGGGCAATATCAAGGTCATGGATCATGAGATCATCGACAATTCCACCGGATTTTTCCTCGTCAGCGAACCACGAGGCCCATTGCGGGAACGTGCCGGTCCGGTTCAGACGTGCTACCGCCGGGCGGCCGATATATCCGCTGGAGACGGCATCGTGGAGGGTGGCATATTCCGGGAAATACCGCACGACATGCGCGACGTACAGTGCGTTGTCGCGTGCGCGTGACAATTCAAGCAGCTGCTGTGCTGTCGGCGCGTCCAGTGCCAGCGGTTTTTCACAGATGACCTGGCGCCCGGCGTCCAGTCCGGCGCGCACAGCTTCCTCGTGTGCGTATGTTGGTGTCAGGACATCGATCACCTGGGATTGTGCGACCAGGTTCTCGAGCGTGTCAACGACGCGTCCGGTGGAGAACTCCGCGCACAGCTCGTTGGCGTCTTCCTTCGAATAGACGAGGATGTCAACGCCCAGTGACCGCCACGCTGACATGTGGGATCGCGCAATGCCGCCAGCTCCGACCAAACCTACTGTTATGCGCCGGTCACCACTCATAGATCTACTCTACGCTGAAGTCGAGAATTTTTCTTAAATACTGACCAGTGAATGATTCGTCGACGGCGGCAACATCTTCAGGTGTGCCCTCAGCCACGACCTGGCCACCGCCGGATCCCCCTTCAGGGCCCATGTCAATGATCCAATCCGCGCACTTGATGACATCCAGGTTGTGCTCAATCACGATGACCGTATTGCCTTTATCAACCAGTGTCTGCAACACCATCAAGAGCTTGCGAATGTCTTCGCTATGCAGACCCGTCGTCGGCTCGTCCAGAACATACACTGATCGTCCTGAGGAGCGTCGCTGCAGTTCGGACGCCAGTTTTACACGCTGAGCTTCGCCACCGGACAGTGTCGTGGCGGCCTGTCCCAGCCGCACGTACCCCAGGCCAACCTCGACGAGCGTGTTGAGATGACGAGCGATACGCGGCAGCGACTGGAAGAACTCCGCCGCTTCCGAGATGGACATATCCAGAACATCTGCCACTGTCTTGCCCTTGTAGTGGACTTCCAGTGTCTCCCTGTTGTACCGCTTGCCGTGACACACCTCGCACGGCACATACACGTCGGGCAGGAAGTTCATTTCAATGCGAATCGTGCCGTCGCCCTTGCAGGCTTCGCACCTGCCGCCCTTGACATTGAAGGAGAAACGTCCCGGCATGTAGCCGCGAACCTTGGCTTCATGCGTTTGTGCGAAAAGCTGGCGAATCAGATCCCACACCCCGGTGTAGGTAGCTGGGTTCGAACGCGGGGTGCGTCCAATGGGTGACTGATCCACATGAATCACCTTGTCGAGGTGATCCAGACCGGTGATCGCGCGGTGGCGTCCCGGAACCATGCGCGCCCCATTGAGGCGGGATGCGAGGGACCGATACAGAATCTGGTTAACCAGAGTGGATTTGCCCGATCCTGACACGCCCGTCACGGCGATGAACACTCCGAGAGGGAATGACACGGTGAGGTTATCGAGGTTGTTTTCACGCGCGCCTTTCACCGTGATGACGCGGGAGCGGTCCACCGGCCTGCGTTCGGTTGGAATGGCAATGGACCGGCGCCCCGACAGGTACTCCCCTGTCAACGAGTTCCGATTCTTCTTCAACTCCTCCACGCTTCCGGAGTACACGACCCATCCGCCGTTTTCTCCGGCACCCGGTCCAATGTCCACGACCCAGTCGGCCGATTCAATCGTTTCTTCGTCATGTTCGACAACGATCAGCGTGTTGCCGAGGTCGCGAAGGCGCTTCAGGGTGGCGATCAGGCGCTGGTTATCACGTTGATGCAGGCCGATAGATGGCTCATCCAAGACGTAGAGAACCCCGACCAGTCCCGACCCGATCTGGGTGGCCAGCCGGATACGCTGAGCTTCACCACCGGAAAGGGTTCCGGCCGCCCTTGACAATGTCAGGTACGTCAACCCCACATCGTTGAGAAACTTCAAGCGGGCGATGATTTCCTGCAAAATGGGGCGCGCAATGAACTGCTGTCGCTGGTCGAGCTCGAGCTCACTCATGAAACGCTCGAGATCAGCAATCGACAGGTTCGACACCTCGGCAATGTTCAGGCCACCGATGCGCACAGCCAGCACTTCCGGCTTCAGGCGGGCACCCTGACACACGGGACATGGCACCTCACGCATGTACGCTTCCAGGCGTTCCAACGTTCGATCCGACTCAGTTTCCTCACGCTTGCGTTCGATGTAGTTGACAGCGCCTTCGAAGCCAGTCGTGTAGGAACGCTCGCGCCCCCACCTGTTACGGAACTTGACTTTCACTTCGTAGTCTTTGCCGTACAGGATCGCCTGGCGCGCCTGACTGGGCAGCTCCTTCCACGCAGTCCTGGTCGAAAAGCCGAGCTCCTTACCGAGGGATTTCAGCAAGCGTACGTGGTACTTAACGTTCCGGCTCCACGGTGCGACAGCCCCATCCTCAAGAGACAGTTCTTCGTCGGGAACGACGAGGTCAGGGTCGACTTCCAGCCGCGAGCCGATTCCCATACATTCAGGACATGCACCGTAAGGAGCGTTGAATGAGAATGTGCGAGGCTCGATCTCTTCAAGTGCAAGTGGATGGTCGTTCGGGCAGGCGCGCTTTTCAGAGTAGCGGCGCCGCCTGTTCGGATCGTCCGCGTCCAGATCCACGACGTCAATGACAACCAGGCCTTCCGACAGCCCCAGCGCTGTTTCCACCGAGTCAGTCAGACGCTGCTTCATACCGTCGCGCACCACCAGTCGGTCGATGACGACTTCGATGGTGTGTTTCAGCTTCTTCTCAAGGGTCGGCGCGTTCTCCAAACGCACCACTTCACCGTCAATCAATGCGCGTGAATAGCCGGCAGCGCGCAGATCGTCAAGTAATTCGCGGTACTCACCCTTGCGGCCACGCACGACGGGTGCGAGGACCTGGAAGCGGGTGCCCTCCTCCATCGAGCGCACACTGTCCACGATCTGCTGCGGGGTCTGGGCGGTGATTTCAGCGCCACACGTCGGACAGTGCGCAGTGCCCGCCCGTGCGAACAAAAGACGCAGGTAGTCGTGGATTTCAGTGATCGTGCCTACCGTTGATCGCGGGTTACGTGAGGTGGATTTCTGATCGATAGACACTGCCGGAGAGAGGCCTTCGATGAAGTCAACGTCAGGTTTGTCCATCTGACCGAGGAACTGGCGCGCATATGACGACAGGGATTCAACGTAGCGGCGCTGCCCCTCGGCAAAAATGGTATCGAATGCGAGGGATGACTTTCCGGAGCCGGACAGGCCGGAAAAGACGATCATCGCGTCACGAGGTAACTCGAGGTTGACGCTTTTGAGGTTGTGCTGGCGCGCTCCGCGCACGATCAACTGGTCTGACACCCCTCGATCCTACGGCTCCGGCGCGATTCTCGCACATCTGTTCCATGTGGGGTGGGTGCGCAGGATCTGTTCATGCATTCAGGCGCGCCGCGATCGCAATGCTGGGATAATTGACCTATGCGTATCTATGTCGTTGAGTACACGTATGACACCAAGTTGAATTCTCTGACGCAGGATTTCCGCCCGGCGCACCGCCGTTTCCTGCGGGATCTGTATACGAAAGATGTTCTGCTGTCCTCAGGTTGGCTCCGCGATGCGATGCATGAGGGTGCCCTCATCATCTTGAAGGCAGAGTCCGCCAATGTGGCGCTGAAGATCCTCGAGGATGATCCGTTCTACGTTCAGGGGTTCATCATTGATCGGCGCATCATGCAGTGGGAACCGACCATCGGCAGCCTGGCCGAAGAATTCGACACGAAGTTCCCGTACTCGTAGATTTCGGCTGCCTCTAGTCGACCAGCCCTTTGAGAGCCCGAGCCACCAGCTCCGGCTTCTCAACGGCGCTCATATGCCGCGCCTGAGGGATGCGTGCCACCTGCACAGTCGCCCCTCCACTACGGATAGTGCGGGCCAGTTCGTCAGCGCCCGCCCAGTTCAGTGAACCGTCCTCTTCAGCGCTGATCAGGAGGGTTGGAGTGTGGATGCTCGCAACGTCGCCACGCATGTCCGTACTGGCGAGGACCTCGCAGCACTGCGCGTATCCCTCGTCATCACAGTTTTCGAAGATCCTGCGAATCGCCTCAACGCGGTCAGCACCCTCCCCCGAAGCAAATTCAGGCATGAACCAGCGCTCGAACGTTGCGTCCACCAGGCTTGCTGTGCCGTCGCGACGCACAGCCCCAGCTTTGTCGTACCACTGATCAGGCTGACCATTGATCGGCCCGGCACTCATGACGGTGAGGCTGCGCACCCGCTGAGGATGTGTGATTGCAGTAGCCATGGCGACCATGCCACCCAGTGACAGTCCGGCGCAATGAAACGTATCGACGCCGTGATCATCCAACGCGCCAAGCAATGCTTCCACAACGTCGGTCATCTTCAGTCCACGGTCGACCGGAGCAATCGGTGTTCCCCCGTGCCCGGGCAGATCGTAGAGGACAATATAAAAATCGTCGCGAATCAAGGGGATGACGCTCTCCCACATGTCGTGGCTTGATCCCAGTGAATGTCCCAGCACCAACGCCGGAGCATCCTCGTTTCCCAGGATCGTCAGCGGCAGCTTCCATGCAGTCATCTTCAACTCCTTCACGCGGTATCTCCGCACTGTCAGTCTAGTGGCGCACCGTCCGTTTCAGCCTTTCGCTGGTGGCGCAATGAGTATGCGCGATGCGCCGCTTCGATGAGGATACAGGCGGTGAGGCCGCATGCGAGGATCACCCATCCGTCGTGCGCTGCCGGCCACTCCAGCGCAAAGAAGTCGCGGATGAGTGGAATGAATACTCCCGCGATGGCACAGATCAGCATGAGGGCGATCAGTCCCGCCCTCCACGAATTCACCGGGCGTGCGGTAATGGACAGGAGCCACAGTGCACCACACATCAACGACAACGCGGCAGCGGTTTGGCCCTCCACTTGTCCTACGCCCACCATCCAGTACGCAGTCAACGCAGCTGCAGCCAACACGCACCCTGATGGAACGGCCAGGCCGAGCACGCGCTTCAAATATCCGCTGACGTATCGTCGCCTGTTCGGGCCCAGCGCGATGAAGAATGCCGGGATTCCGATGGTCAGCGCATCAATGTAGGTGAAGTGACGGGGCAGGAACGGGTAGTGCCAGGCGGCAAGCGCGCAGATCACGGCTATGAGGCTGGCATAGACCGTCTTGGCCAGGAAGAGTGCGGAGACACGTTCCATATTCGCCATAATGCGCCGCCCTTCTGCGACAACGCCCGGCAGAGCTGCAAACGCTCCATCGACCAGCACGATCTGCGCCACCGCTTTCGTGGCGCGGGCACCGCTGCCCACCGCGATCCCCAGGTCAGCATCTTTCAGGGCAAGTGCGTCATTGACGCCGTCACCCGTCATCGCGACAGTATGCCCGCGAGACTGTAATGCCCGCACCATTGCGCGTTTCTGCTCCGGAGTGACACGTCCGAACACATCATGATCCATCACGGCCTGCACGAACGCGTCGCTGTCCATGTCCTCAGGCAGGGTGCGCGCATCCATCCCGCGAATCGTCGCTTGGTCCTCACGCAATGAGGCCACATTCGCAATAGCCTGCACAGTCGCGGGATTGTCACCTGATATCACACGTACCCGCACGCCCTGCCGGCGGAAATACTCCATTGTGTCAGCAGCGTCGGGGCGGATCTGTTCGCGCAGGACGATCAGCGTGTTCGGCTGAAGTCCCTGCGGCAGTTCCTCCTCCATTGACGAGGGAGCTGCCGGCGCGCAGCTGAGCACCACAACGCGAAGTCCCTGGTCGGCAACGCGCGTGACGTGATCCAGCACGTTCGCGTCAGTCACCGTCATTTCCGGAGCGCCCAGTACCCAGGCCTGCTCTCCATCACTGAATCCCGACCATTTGCGTGTCGAATTGAATGGGACACTCCAGTTATCAGACAGGTCAGCTGGCTCCACCTCGAGTGCCTGAGCCTTCAGATGAGCAACGATCGCTTCCGCAGTTGCGTTGTGTGTGGAAGCATTGAGTGTCAACAGTGCGCGGGCGGCACCCTCGTCAATTCGGTCACCGCTGTCACCCGCGCCTAGGGGAATCATAGAATCGACGCTCACTCCGCCGGTAGTCAGCGTTCCCGTTTTGTCAACGCAAAGGGCATCCACACGCGCGAGGACTTCCACCGCGGGAAGCTCATTGACGAGGACTTTGCGCCGTGCCAGTGCTGCCGCGCCGAGGGCGAAGTTCATGGAGGTCAGCAGAACCAGGCCCTGCGGGATCATACCGACAACTGCCGCGATCGCCAGGACGAGTGCGTGCCGCCATCCACCGCTGAGCGGATCGAGGCGGATCTGCGACCATACGATCAGCGCGGTGACGGGCACAATCAGCCACGAAATGACCCGCAGGACGCGGTTAATGCCCTGCTGAATCTCGGAAGTGGTGCGCGTGAACCGGCGGACCTGCTCTGTGAGCGTATGGGCATAGACGGCGTTTCCGACAACAGTGGCTTCGATAAGGCCGTCACCTGAGACGACAGCGGTGCCGGCCAGGACGCGGTCACCCTGCTTTTTTCTGATCGGTACGGATTCGCCCGTCAACAAAGATTCGTCAATGTCGAGGCTGTGGGAAGTCTGCACGATTCCATCGACGGGAACCTGGTCCCCCAGGCGCAGCTCGATAATGTCGCCGCGTACCACGTCTTCCGACAGGACCTCGCGCTCTTCACCGTCCCGCCACACCAGCGAATGCGGCGCGTCGACAATCGCCAGGGAATCGAGCGTTTTCTTCGCGCGGTATTCCGCCGCGATACCGATGATGGCGTTGAGTACCATCACGCCGCCGAACACTGCGTCCCGCCAGTCCCCCACAATCAGTACCACAACAATTGCGGTGGTAAGGATCGTGTTGAACAGGGTGAAAACATTCGCTCGCGCTATTGATCCGAGCGAGCGGGACGTCTTCGTATGGTGATGGTTGACCTCACCCTGACGGGTGCGTTCTTCCACTTGCGCGGCCGTGAGGCCGGATGGCCCGGGTGCTGGCATCAGTCCACTGACGGACGCGGCTCAGTATGCTGCTCGTCGGAGTCAGCGACCTCACGCACCGAGGAGCGTGCCGCATCCTGCTCGGCCTTGGCACTGCGATTAATCGGCTGAGGTGCCCGCAGGGCCTTTGAGTGGCGTGACTTCAGGATCGAGGCGATCACCGTGATGATCAGCGTTCCGGCGATGACGGCCAGTGAGAGCGGTGTGCCCACCTCGGGGACGCTTTCGAAGCCCTGTCCACCGTTAATGAACGGCAACGTGTTCTCATGCAGGGCGTGCAAAATGAGCTTCACGCCGATGAAGCCAAGAATGACGGCCAGGCCGTAGTGAAGGTACACGAGACGATCAAGCAGTCCGTCGATCAGGAAGTAGAGCTGACGCAGGCCCAGCAGGGCGAAGGCGTTGCACGCGAAGACCAGGTACGGCTCTTTCGTGAGGCCGAAGATTGCCGGAATGGAGTCGAACGCAAACATGAGGTCGGCTGACCCCAGAGCGAGGACCACCAGCAGCAGCGGTGTCACAGCAGTCTTTCCGCCATGGCGATAGAGGAACCGGTCCGAGTAATACCCGTCGGTGACGGGAACGATGCGGCGCACGAGGCGGATGAACCCGTTTTCACCCTGTTCGGATTCTTTCTCGTCTCCGCCGGTCCCTTGGCGTGCCTGAGAGTATGCCGTCCATAGCAGCCATGCACCGAAGATAAAGAAGACCCAGGAGAAGCGCTCAATCAGTGCGGCGCCGATCAGGATGAAGATCAGGCGCATGACGAGCGCAATGATGATGCCGCTGAGCAGCGCTTTTTGCTGATATTCTCGCGGCACTCTGAACGAATTCATAATGATGACAAAGACGAACAAGTTGTCGAGCGACAGGGACCATTCGGTGATCCAGCCGCCGTAGAACTCTCCGGCATACTGGCCGCCATAAATCGCCCAGATCCCGATTCCGAATAGCATCGCGAGAGAAACGTAGCCCACAGTCCACAATGCCGCCTCTTTCATGGTGGGGGCGTGCGGTGTACGGACATGACCGATGATGTCGATAGAAATAAGCACAATGACGACGAGGCCTAGGCCGACCCAGCCGAGCGCGTGAACGTCCACGTAAAACCTTCCGTGTTCGGGGTGATACAGCCGAGGTCTGGTCCGCCTGTCTGCGACAGGCCTCGGTACCGGGTTCGCTGCGCGCACGTAGCGTCCCGAGATGACGATACCGGGTTAAAGGATTACTCCCCTCGTGGATCTCATACTACCGCGTTCAGACGCCCCGGAATCAGTTTGCTTCCTTCATCTGTCGAAGCTCACGTTTGAGATCCGCCACCTCGTCACGCAACCGGGCGGCCAGCTCGAACTGAAGATCGCCTGCCGCCACATGCATCTGCGCTGACAGGTCGTCAATGAGCTGCGCCAGTTCAGCTTCAGCCTGAAGTCCCAGTCGTTCACGGGTATCCCTGGCGTGGCGCAACACGTCGTCGCTGGCTCGGGCATGTCCGATGGGCTTGCCGGAGCGTTCCTGACGGTACCCACCTTCCAGCAGTGATTCCGTGTCAATGTCCTCGCGTGCGAGCATGTCTGTCACGTCAGCGATCTTCTTGCGCAGAGGTGTCGGATCAATGTGATGTTTTTCGTTATAGGCAATCTGCTTGGCTCTGCGCCTTTCGGTTTCCTCAATCGCCGCACGCATCGAATCGGTGATGTTGTCGGCGTACATGTGAACCTCGCCCGACACGTTACGGGCTGCGCGGCCAATCGTCTGAATGAGGGAACGCGTTGAGCGCAGGAACCCTTCCTTGTCCGCATCCAGAATGGACACGAGCGATACTTCGGGCAGGTCGAGGCCTTCTCGAAGCAGGTTGATTCCGACAAGGACGTCGAACTTGCCCTGACGCAGTTCCCGCAACAGTTCCACGCGGCGCAACGTGTCGACATCCGAGTGCAGATATTCGACGCGAACGGAGCGTTCGGCCAGATACGTGGTGAGGTCTTCTGCCATTTTTTTGGTCAATGTGGTGACGAGGACGCGCTCATTGCGTTCCACACGCACCCGGACTTCTTCGAGCAGGTCATCAATCTGTCCCGAGGTAGGCTTCACAATCACCTTCGGATCGACCAGGCCAGTTGGGCGAATGATCTGTTCAACAACTCCGTCGCAACGCTCGAGCTCGTAGGGGCCGGGTGTGGCCGACAGATACATGGTCTGCCCGATGCGCTCAACAAATTCATCCCACTTCAGTGGCCGGTTGTCCATTGCCGAGGGAAGACGGAAACCATGATCGACGAGGGTGCGCTTACGCGACATGTCGCCCTCGAACATGGCACCGATCTGCGGAACCGTGACGTGAGATTCATCGATAATGAGCAGGAAATCGTCCGGGAAATAATCCAGGAGAGTGTGCGGCGGCGTGCCGGGGCCGCGACCGTCAATATGGCGTGAATAGTTCTCCACACCCGAGCAAGTGCCGACTTCCTTGAGCATTTCCAGATCATAGGTTGTGCGCATGCGCAGTCGCTGCGCTTCGAGAAGTTTGCCCTGAGATTCGAACCATTCGAGGCGTTCGGCCAGTTCATCCTCAATCGACTTGATCGCACGCTTCATACGCTCTTCGCCAGCGACATAGTGAGAGGCCGGAAATAGGTAGACCTGGTCAACGTCACGTATTACGTCACCTGTCAGCGGGTGCAATACGGCGAGCTGGTCGATTTCATCACCGAACATTTCGATGCGGATGGCGAGTTCCTCGTACACCGGGATGATCTCGATGGTGTCCCCGCGCACACGGAACGTGCCGCGGGTGAATGACATGTCGTTGCGCACGTACTGCATATCCACGAAGGCGTGCAGCAAATCGTCGCGGTCAATGACCATTCCTCGCTGCAAATCCACCATACGTGCCACGTATTCTTCAGGCGTGCCCAGGCCGTAAATGCAGGACACCGACGAGACCACAACCGTGTCCCGACGCGTCAGCAATGAGTTGGTTGCCGAATGTCGCAGGCGTTCAACCTCGTCATTAATGGAGGAGTCTTTTTCAATATAGGTGTCTGTCTGAGGCACGTATGCTTCAGGCTGGTAGTAGTCGTAGTACGACACGAAGTATTCGACCGCGTTCCTGGGCAGGAATTCGCGGAACTCGGCGGTGAGCTGAGCGGCCAGCGTCTTGTTCGGCTCCATGATTAGGGCGGGACGCTGAATCTGTTCGATGAGCCACGCGGCTGTTGCCGTCTTGCCGGTGCCGGTCGCGCCCAACAGCACGACATGTTGTTCCCCACCGTTGATGCGTTCGGCAAGCTCACGAATCGCGTGTGGCTGGTCGCCTGAAGGGGAATACTCTGCGATCACTTCGAAAGGATGTTCCTGGCGTAAGATTCGTTGCCCGCTCATACGTCCCACCGTAGTCGCTGCTAACTGCTACCGCTTCCCGCCCATGGAGCAAGTGTCCTAGACTCGTATCTATATGAGTGCCTGCATGCGCCATAAGACCAGAGTTGTCTTCGATGAAGGTGGATTACCGTGACACATACTGCTGATCAGCCCCAATGGTGGAAGTCCTCGACTGTTTACCAGATCTATCCTCGGTCTTTTCAAGACTCCAACGGTGACGGCATTGGTGACATTCCCGGCATTACATCGCGGGTGCCGTATCTGAAGAAACTCGGTGTTGACATCGTGTGGCTGTCTCCCCTGTACCGCTCCCCTATGGCCGACATGGGATACGATATTGCGGATTATCAGGATGTTGATCCGATGTTCGGTACCCTCGATGATCTTGATGAGCTGATCACGCAGCTGCACGCACACGACATGCGCCTGATCATGGATCTTGTAGTTAATCACACCTCCAACCGGCATCCCTGGTTCCAGGAGGCGCTCGACCCCGCATCAGACAAGCGCGACTGGTACATCTGGCGCGACCCGCGCCCGGGAGCAACCGCCCACGAGGTGCCGGCAGGGCAGCGCCGCGGTGATGAGCCTAACGACTGGACTGCGGCATTTAACGGCCCGTCATGGACGTGGCACGAAGCCTCCCAGCAATACTACCTGCACCTGTTTGCGCCTGAGCAGCCGGATTTGAACTGGGACAACCCTCAGCTGCGCCAGGCGATCTTCGAGATGATGCGCTGGTGGCTTGACCGAGGCGTTGACGGCTTCCGCATGGACGTCATCAACCTGATTTCCAAGCCTGAAGGATTCGACCAGCCTGGCGAAGGCTCTATCACATCGGCCGCTTTCGGCCCGCACTTCCACGAGTACATCCAGCAAATGCACCGCGAGGTGTTCGACCGCTATCCCGACCGCGTGTTCTTCACCGTCGGTGAGACACCGGGTGCCACACCCCATGATGCGATTTTGACCTCTGATCCGGCGCGCCGCGAGTTGGATATGATCTTCCAGTTCGAGCACATGGGGCTGGACAGTGCTGACGGGGACAAGTACCACATTCGCGATCTGCATTTGCCTGACATGAAGCGCAACCTTGCGCGCTGGTCGCAGGAACTGGCTGGAAAGGGCTGGAACTCCCTGTACCTGTCGAACCACGATCAGCCGCGTCCCCTGTCGCGCTATGGCGATGAGGAGAATCACCGCTACCATTCAGCCACCGCATGGGGCGCGATGCTGCACGCTCACCCGGGCACACCGTTCGTGTTCGAAGGCGAAGAGATCGGCATGTCGAACTACCCGTGGTCCGGTATCGACCAGTTCAAGGATGTGGAAACGATTGGTCAGTGGCGCCAGTCAGTCACCCTCGACGGGCAGGATCCTCAGGCTGTGTGGCCGGCGATCGTGAAGATGAGCCGCGACAATGCCCGCACCCCGATGCAGTGGGATGCGACCGAGAACGCCGGATTCACGACCGGTGAACCGTGGCTGCCGGTGAACCCGAATTATGAGACGGTCAACGCGCAGGCACAGGTTGACCAGACAGGCTCCACGTTCGAGTTCTACCGCGCGATGATCGCGCTGCGCAAGGAGTATCCGATTCTGGTCGAGGGTGACTTCGAGCTGGTCGAGCCAGATGATCCATCGATGTGGTGGGTGCGGCGCACCCTGGGCGACCAGGTGCTCGATGCGGTGGCGAATATGTCCTCGCATTCCATTGCCTGCGCTGTCCCCGACGGCGACGTGATCTTGTCGAACCGTCGTCACGACAATGGTGACGAGTGGGAGTACGCGGCTCTGGCCCCGTGGGAAGTCCGGTGGGTGATCCACCCAGCTTAAGTGCTCACCCGACCAGGGTGCTGCCCAGGTAAACGGCCACGAGAATCAGCCCGACCCCGGCGATGCGCTGAGAGATCAGTGCTCGCGAGGGGGCGGGCTGTTCCGATGCTTGCGTGCCGCGTACCAGAAGCTTCCAGATGATCTGCGGGCGGATGACCATCAGGAGGCCAAGGGCGCCAAAAAGGACGACGAAAAACCACAACATGAGGTGATTTTACAAATTCTGCCCGCGAACCACAGCGACGATTCGCTGCGCTTCGTCAGGATCGGTGCGTCCTGGCTGCTGTGCCGGAGCACGCATATGCACTTCGGTCGCTCCGGTGTTATGGATCACGGCGGCGACATTGTGCGAGCGCAAACCGCCCGACACGAGGATGATCATCTCTCCAGCTGCGCGGTCTGTCAGGTGGCGAATATTCTCCACGTTGACCACAGACGCATCACCGCCGGTGGTAAGCACTCGATCGAATCCCGCACGAATAAGCTGGTCGAGGCTTCGGTCCATATTCTGCACGGTGTCGAAGGCACGGTGGAAAGTCAGTGGTCTCTCCCCGGCCGCGTCGCGCCACAGTGACAGCACATCCTGATCGATCTCGTGGTCACTGGTCAGTCCACCGACGACAAAACCCACCGGTATGTCGGTGTGGTCGGTGCGTTCACGCAAGCGTCGCATCGCCTCGGCTATGTCGCGTTCCTCACCGGAGGGCATCACGAATGTGCCGGGACGGGGGCGGATCAGCACCTGCATCCCGCCTGACGGTGCGACGCTGAGCGCGCTGTCCACCACTCGATCAGAAGGAGTCAGGCCTCCGCAGCTCAGGTCATCGCACAGTTCGACTCTGTCGATGCCCATCTGTGAGGCAATCTGCACTCCCTCAGTGTCTTCAACACATAGCTCGATAACCGTCATTGATCTTCCAGTCGTTCCATATCTGCCGGTTCGCAGCCTGGGCACCCAGGATCGCGGCTCCCCACTTCCCTGCCTCTGCGCCCAGGCGGGCCGTCACAATTTCGGGAGGTGTTCGCCACGCCATCAGGTCACGCAGGTGACGGCGCACCGGTTCCAGCAACGTCTCACCGGCGTTGGACAGGCCCCCGCCGACAACGAAGCGGGTGGGGTCGAGGGCGAAGGTGAGGTGCGCGAAACACAGGGCCAACGCGTAAGTGGCGGTATCCCATACCTCATCTGCAATGGGGTCGATTCCCAGCAGATCCTCTACCGTGCGAGCTGTTGCCTCTTTGCCGGTCTTCTGCGTGAAGCGTCGCGCGATGGCTTTTGCTGATGCGTACACCTCCGTGCAGCCTCGCTGTCCGCACGTGCATGTTTCACCATTCGGAATGACCGGCGTGTGGCCAACTTCTCCGGCGCTGAAGGCATCACCTGCCCACGGTCGGTTACCGTGGCAGATGGCTGCCGAAATGCCGGTGCCGATGGGAACCATGATGAAGGTGGGTGCGCCCTGGCCAGCGCCCAGGAGACCTTCAGCCAATCCTGCTGCCCGCCCGTCATGTCCGAGGCGCACCGGCCGTAAGCATGCTTCCTGCATGCGCTGGGCAAGGTTCACGTTCTTCAGTTCGAGGTTAGACGCATACTTGATAACGCCGGCCTCTTCGTCCACCACACCAGGTGTGATGACACCGATTCCGGCGACCTCTGGCCACTTGTCCACGATGGTCCGGGCGACGTGGCACGCTTGTTCGACCACGTTGCCCGGACGCGTGTCCAGGTGTACAGCATCGGTGACGTGTCCAGCTGAGTCCACCAGGAATGACTTGATGGACGTACCGCCAACATCAACCCCCGCAACCACGGTGTTCAAGAGATAAACACCTCTACGTCCAGTTTGGCGTCGGTCACATCCTCATCGAATGGGAACATCGGTCGGTCAATGCGGCGATGTCCCAGACGAATCAGATCCTGATCAACTCCGCCTGGAGTCAGTGCCATCATCCAGTCGGCCTGCGCCTTGTACAGATCCGGTTCCAGGTAGCCGATCTTGACTACCACGACATCGGGATCATCGATCGACAGCCCCAGTCGCTCATACTGCACGCGGGAATGGTATTGCATGCGCTGAGAGGTCACAATGACAGTCAGGCTATTGATCTTCAACGCACAGGTGCGACCACCCTCAGGATCATCGATTACTCGGAGCACTGTCGCGTGGACCTTTTGCGGTCCAGGTTCACGCGTATCGATGTGCGCGCCCAGCTCAACATCGACCTGTGCCCCTTCACCGGCCTGATCCGCCACCTTCACGGCATTCGGATCAACCAGCGATGCGTACAGAACGTTGAGCGCCTCATCCTTTACCGGTGCCCACTCCAGGAGCTCCGACAGCGCGGCCGTGCAGTCGTCAGCACCGCCAGCACCGGGGTTGTCTCCGGAATCCGAAATGAAGAACGGACGCGGAGCGTCGAGGGCGTGCTCAAGGCACTCGCTCATGGTCCCCACGGGTGCAACGAATTCGAACTGATCGCGTACATCCCAGAAATGCTGAGCCAGACGCAGAGCCTGAGCTTTCACGTCCTCAGCGTCATCGCCTGTGACCACAACGGCCCCCTGGCAGCGTGGCTGATCCGCCCATGCGAATCCGACCCAGATTGCCGCGTCAAGAATACCGGGACGCTTTTCAACCTCCGGAACCATGGCATACAGCGACTTGGCTGGTTCAATACGTGTCGATGTCTTCTCACCAGGCAGCAGCACCGGCACGTGAACCAGTGCCTTAGCCGGCCTGCCTTTGCCACTGACCAGTCGTTCCACTAGGTTCACCGCTGCTCGCTTGCGCGATTCGAACGCATCCTCATGGGGTGCCATCCTGTAGCAGGTGAGCAGATCGCATCCTGCGAACAGGGCTCGGGACACGTTTCCGTGCAGATCCATGGAGGTCGAGATCAGGGGTTTATCTCCGACAACTGCACGGACGGCTGTGATCAGGTCACCCTCGGTATCGTCGTATCCCTGAGCGGTCATGGCGCCGTGGATGTCGAAGAAGACTGCGTCGACAGGTGCAACGGCGGTTAAGCCGTCAACTATTTCCTGCCGCCAGGCTTCGTAGTCTGAGCGCAGCACCTGGCCGCCCGGCAGTGCGCGGGCGTGAAGGATCGGGATCCATTCGACCTGGCGCGCCCAGTCCTCGTCCATCCACGTGTAACGTGCGAGCAGCTCGTCACCACGGCTGACCTGGAAATCCTTTTCAGTTGAAACGTATGGGGTAAAAGTCGAGGACTCGATGTGGAGCCCACAAATTGCTATTCGCGGAAGAGTCATGTTTTTTCCTATTTCACCAGTTCTGTTTAGCGACCACCCATGCCGGACATGGCGATACCTTTAATCAGGTGTTTCTGAAGAATCATGACCAGGACTGTTGTCGGGATCATTGAAATAATCGCTGCAGCAATCTGCAGATCCCATCGCGTCCCGGTCTGGCTTGAGAACGAGGCAAGACCAATTGGCAAAGTTCCCAAGCGCGAGTAGTCGACGGTCACAATCAGCGGCCACAGGTATGAGTTCCAGAAAGACATAAATGTGAAGACCGCCAGCACGGCGATTGCCGACTTGGTCAAAGGAAGAATGATCTGAACGAACGTGCGGATCGGACCGGCACCATCAACACGTGCCGCTTCTTCCAGTTCGAATGGGATACCGCGCATGAACTGACGCATCAGGAATGTGCCAAATGCGCCGAATGCGAATGGGAAGATCAATGCCTGATAGGTGTCAACCCAGCCAAACCATTTCATCACGGTGAACATCGGAACGACCAGAACTTCCTGCGGAACCATCATGGTTCCAAGGAACAGGACGAAGACGAGTTCTCGCCCGCGCCAGCGCAGTCGACTGAATGCGTAACCGGCTGTCGCGGATACGAACAGCACCAGCAGCGTTCCTGCGATTGAGACGATGAAGGAGTTCTTAATGTAGGTCAGGAACGGGCCATAGGTGAAAACTTCGAGGTAATTGCTCCACCGCAGCTTCTCACCAACCAAAGTCGGGGGCATCGAGAAAATCTCGTCCTTCGACTTCAGTGATGAGAAGAATGCGTAGATCAGTGGGGACGCAAAGAGGATGGCTGCGAGCCATACGGTCGCATTTGCCACGATGTCCTTGACGCGCGAGGGTTCACCGCCCAGAAGTCCGGGCTGACTGTGCCTGTTGGCAACCTGCTTTTTCTGTGTCCCCTTCTGGGGTGCCGTGGTTGTTGCGACATCAGTACTCATAGTGGACCCACCTCTTTTGAGCCTTGAACTGGAAAGCTGTGACCAGGATGACCAGAATGAACAGAATCCATGCGCCGGCAGCTGCAACACCGAGCTGCTGGAACTTGAAGCCCTGGTTGTAGATGAACATGACCAGCGGCAGCGTTGCGTTTCCAGGCCCACCACCGGTGAGCATCTGCGGCTGGACGAAGACCTGAAGTGAGGTGATGATCGTCATGACTGCAGCGAAGAAAATTGACGGCGACATCATGGGAAGGATGACGCGGAAGAGCATCTGCGCTCCCTTGGCTCCGTCGAGGCGTGCTGCCTCGATAACGGGTTCGGGAAGCTGCTCGAGTGCTGCTGAGAAGATCAGCATGTTGTAGCCCACGCCCTGCCATACCGACATGACAACGATCATGACCATTGCCCATACGGGATCAGCAAGGAAGTTCGGCAGTTGGAAACCGAATACTGATACCGCTATGCCGTTGAAGAGACCCTGAGGCTGGAGCAGCATCTTCCAGACCAGGACGTTGGCAACCATTGGCGTGACGACCGGAATGAAGAAGAGAACGCGGAAAGCGTTGCGTCCCTTGATTCTCGGGCCGAGGAGCAGTGACAGCGTCAGTGCGACAACGATGTTGACAGGTACGTAGGTAACCGTGAAGATGATGGAATTTCGCAGAGCAGGATAGAAGTCAGGATTTTGACCTGACAGCAGGTTGCGATAATTCTCAAGGCCAATGAAGGCCCGTTCGCCAAAGGCTGGCCAGTTGAACAGACTCATCACGACCGACAGGACGACGGGAACGACTGTGAAGAGGCAGAGGCCCGCAAGCGCTGGGCTGACAAAGCCCAGCGCTTGACGGGACTCAATCTTCCGCAGTGAACTCCGCCGATTCGTGACGGCAGGTTGTGCGGTCATTGCGGTCAACCTCACTTATTGCCAAATTGTGCCTGAGCTTGCTCAAGCATCTGAGACATTGGCGTCTGGCCAGTGTAGACCGACACGAGGTTGGGCTGAATGTAGTTGTTAACCTGCGACCACACAGGGGTGGAGTTCTGACCCTGCTGATCCTTGAATGCAGCGTCGAATGCGGCCTTCACTTCTTCCCGGACAGCTTCATCGAAGGAATCGAAGTACTGCGCCTGAGATTCGATACGTGAGGGGTAAGAACGGCCCGAGGAGCTCAGGAGGTCCTGTGCTTCCTTCGACACCAGTGAGCCCAGTACCTTCAGTGCGGCGTCACGGTTGTCACAGTTGGCCGAGATACCGAAACCGGAGCCAAGGATAAGGCCCAGAGATCCGTTGTCTCCCTGAGGAAGACGTGTTGCGCCGGCCTTGAAGCCTGCTTCGTTGTTGAAGTAGCCGTAGGCGTTCCAGGTGCCGTCCACAGCCATTGCAACGTTGCCGTTCTGGTACTGTTCTTCGCCCCAGCCAGCTTCAGATGCTGACGGGACCGGATCGGCAACCTTTTCCGTCAGAACAAGGTCGGCATACCATTCAGCGGCCTTGACGAAGTCAGGGTTCGTCAGGTCGATGTTGCCATCAGCGGTCACAGGCTGGGTGCCGGACAGTGCGATCGGCAGTGCCATCCATTGGAATTCACCCATGCCGATACCGAAGCCCTTGTGCTGGTCGGTCGTGGTTTTCTTCGCAGCTTCATTGAAGTCGTCGAAGGTCCAGTCCAGGGTCGGTTCCTTCGCACCGGTTTCAGCGAACATGTCCTTGTTGTAGAAGACCATCATCGCTGACACGTCGTAGGGAATGCCGTACAGGTTGTCGTTGAAGGTCATGATGTCGAGGGCTCCGTCGGTGAAGTCCTCTTTCTTGATACCTGCTTTTTCAAGGTCTTCATCTGTCAGCGGTGACAGTGCCTGATAGAAGCCCGACAGCTTCTGCCCGTTCATTGAGGTGATGCACGCCAGGTTTCCTGACGACATGTTCGAGGTGAGCTTGGTGAAGTAGTCGCCCCATGAAGCGGTCTGTGTTTTCAGCTCAATATCCGGATTCTGTTTGCGGACGATGTCGGCAGTTTGGCTAATCCAGTCCAGATCATCGTCGGAGCCGCCCCACATATCCCATGTGATCGATCCGCCTGATCCATTCCCAGATGCCGATGCGTTGTCACCGCCCCCAGAACATGCAACGAGGGAACATGTCATACCTGTAGCAAGTAGCGCCGCTGCTGCTTTTTTCTGTAGAGATTGCATTAAGAGACCTTTCTTCGGTGAGTCCCACATAGGACTTGACCTGTGTATCGAGATGCTGATTCCAAGAAGTCTTCGCGTCGTCAACGATACTTCAGCCTTCTTTTAACGGCATCGAAGAAACTATCATCGTTTCCAATAGAACTATATATGACTTTCTAGTAAAATTCGAACCAGACAGGTAACAAATCGATGACGTAGTCCCGCTGTCCGATCCTTCAAACCGAAAGAAGCGTCCTCTTGACGAACCAGACATTTACTCCACAGGAGACAAGCACAACTGATGCGATGATTATCGAAGCGGTTGCAAGTGGTTCTGCGACGACACGTTCAGACCTCTCGACTCTCCTTAAGTTATCGCCTTCTACCGTTTCGGTGCGAGTGCAGGCACTTCTCGAGAACAACGTGTTACGTGAGGCCGGAGCGGGTAAGTCCAAAGGTGGCAGGCGTCCTCAGGTTCTTGAGACGGCTGGCACCCCCAGCACGTTCGCCGCCATTGACATGGGCGGCGCCCATGTTCGCTTCGGAGTGTTCGACACGCAAGGGAACCTTCTGGCCTCGTGGGAAGCGTCTCTTGACCTGTCTTTACCGCCCCGGGATGTTCTGTCCAGCGCCCTTGACTCACTTACAGGGGCCGATCTGGACGTCGACCTTGACGCGACGCTTCGTGGCATCAGCCTTGGCGTTCCGGCACCTGTGAACCAGGAACTCCAACGCATCGACGTGGGGGCACGCATGGCAGGGTGGACTCACTTCCCTATTCGCGAATGGATGGAATCTCACATCGATGTGCCCGTCGCGGTCGAGAACGACGCGAACCTCATGGCATTGGGCGAAGCCCGTCACCATCCGGAAATCGAGCGCTCCATTACCGTTAAAGCTGGTGCCGCCATCGGCAGCGGCATCGTGGTGGACGGAAAGATCTATCACGGCGCCTCCGGCATGGCAGGTGACATTTCACACGTGCGCTCCCATCGCAGTACTGACCGGCCGTGTGGATGCGGAAATATCGGGTGCCTCGAAACGATCGCCTCTGGAGTCGCCCTCGTGGAGCGTGCACGCGCCAACGGGATGTCGATCACCTCGCTACCCGAACTTGTCGCGCGTGCGCACGAGGGTGATTCAGCGGCGACCACTTTGATACGCGATGCCGGTCGCGCGCTCGGTGAAGTTCTGTGCAGCGTGGTCGGTTTTGCCAATCCTAATGCACTGTTTGTCGGCGGCAGGCTTTCCACGCTGGAGATCTTCATCGCCTCCATACGCAGTGAGCTGTACGGCGGATGCCACCCCCTCGTCACTCGCAACTTGCTGATATCGCAGGCAACTCTGGGCGCTGACGCCGGTATCTACGGCGGCTTTGAGCTGATTCGAGATACCGTCTTTCATCTTCCTGACCTCATTCATTAAGACCACCGAAGAAATCAACAAATGACAAAGGATAGTGTCCATGATTAATTTCGAACATCGCACCGGCCCGGTTTTCTCTCCTGAGCCAACCTACCCACAACGCGATGTGCCCGACTGGTTCCAGGATGCCAAACTCGGCATTTTCGTTCACTGGGGTCTCTACTCTGTTCCCGCCTGGGCATCGCTGCCTGAAGAAGGCGTACAGCCCGATGACGAATACGCAATGCATTCCTACGCCGAGTGGTATGCCAATACAGTGCGGATTCCGCACAGCCCGGCGCATATTCGCCACAACAAGAAGTACGGAATCGGAACCTCCTACGAGGATTTTGCGCACATGTGGCACGCGGAGAAGTTCGATCCGCGCGCGATGGTGGACCTTTTCGTTGAGGCAGGTGCGCGCTACCTCGTTCCCACAACCAAGCACCACGACGGTTTCTGCCTGTGGAACACGGACACCACGAACTTCTCAGCCGCGCAGCGAGGCCCCCAGCGCGACATCATTCAGGAGTTTCATGACAGTGCGCGCGAGGCGAAACTCAAGTTCGGCGTTTACTTCTCGGGCGCCCATGACTGGCACGTTGCGCATTTCCCGCCGATCGAATCGGACAGAGATCTGTTCGTCTACCGTCGCAATGACCCTGAATTTGCGCGCTACGCGGCCGATCAGCTGCGCGAGCTGATTGACCGCTTCCATCCCGACATTCTCTGGAACGACATCGAATGGCCCGACAGCGGAAAATCGAATGAGGATTACGCTCTGGCCTCGCTTTTCCGCAAATACTTCTCGACTGTTCCCGATGGTGTCGTGAACGATCGTTGGGGTATTCCCTACCATGGCTACCTGACGCGCGAGTACAGCATCATCGACTCAGTGATCCCCGAGCCGTGGGAAGCAACACGTGGTCTGGGGCATTCATTCGGCTACAACACCAATGAAGACGAGAACAACACCCTGTCGGCACCAGCCCTGATTGATCTTCTCGTCGACACTGTCTCCAAGAACGGCAATCTGCTCATCAATGTCGGACCACGCGCCGATGGCACGATCCCGGAGCTCCAGCAAAACTCGCTGCGCGGCCTGGGACAGTGGTTGAAGACGAACGGCGAGGCGATCTACGGCACGCGCGTCTTTATCGATGCTGACAGTAGGAAAGCCTCGCAACGCTACACGCGCAATGATGGTGAACTCTTCATCTTCGTGGATCCTTCTCAGCGCAGCGACGTTGAGATTCCGTCAGGGTGCCCGAGCGATGCGTCTGTTCGCTGGCTCGGTAATTCGTCACCGGCTGAGCGCAACGGCCTCGCGGTACAGATTCCGGACAGCCTACGTTCAGGTTCCCTCGCGGTGTGCGCAGTGCGCATGAAGTAGGCACCACCGTCGCTGTCATATAGAAAGATCCCGACTCGCTTCGCGAGTCGGGATCTTTCGTGCAGCTTCTTACCGCATCAGCATCAGTTGTTCGTCAGCTTCTCGCGCAGAGCGGCGAGTGCCTCATCCGATGCCAACGTGCCGGAGTTGTCAACCGGCGAGGAGTAGGACGCCTGTTCCTCGACTGACGGAGCAGCCTCTGCGTCTTCTTCCAGCGCCTTGGCAACCTGGGCACGGTGGGCTTCCCAACGGGCGTGCGCTTCGGCGTACTGGGCTTCCCAGGCCTCGCGCTGCTCGTCGTATCCTTCCATCCATTCCTGGGTTTCCGGATCGAAGCCTTCAGGGTACTTGTAGTTGCCGTTTTCGTCGTATTCGGCAGCCATTCCGTACAGTGACGGATCGAAGTCTTCCGATTTCGGGTCGACGCCCTCGTTGGCCTGCTTAAGCGACAGCGAGATGCGGCGACGTTCCAGGTCAATATCGATGACCTTGACGAAGACCTCTTCACCGACCTTGACGACCTGCTCCGGCATCTCAACGTGGCGCTGGGCGAGCTCGGAGATATGGACAAGGCCTTCGATTCCGTCCTCGACGCGCACAAACGCACCGAACGGAACGAGCTTGGTGACCTTACCGGGCACAACCTGGCCGATTGCGTGGGTACGGGCGAATGCCTGCCACGGATCTTCCTGGGTGGCCTTCAGGGACAGGGAGACGCGTTCGCGGTCCATGTCGACGTCGAGGACCTCGACGGTGACTTCCTGGCCGACCTCGACAACCTCTGACGGGTGATCGATGTGCTTCCAGGACAGTTCGG
Source organism: Actinomyces sp. HMSC065F12 (assembly GCF_001814535.1). Taxonomy (NCBI): domain Bacteria; kingdom Bacillati; phylum Actinomycetota; class Actinomycetes; order Actinomycetales; family Actinomycetaceae; genus Actinomyces; species Actinomyces sp. HMSC065F12. The sequence continues at coordinate 29,205 of NZ_KV817030.1, read as the reverse complement.
AGACGTGCACCAGGCCGTCCACGCCACCCAGGTCGACGAATGCGCCGAAGTTGACGATCGAGGAGACGGTGCCGTTGCGGACCTGTCCCTTCTGCAGGGTGTTGAGGAAGTTGGTGCGAACCTCGGACTGCGTCTGCTCGAGCCATGCGCGGCGCGACAGGACCACGTTGTTGCGGTTCTTGTCGAGCTCGATGATCTTGGCTTCAAGCTCGCGGCCGATGTAGGGCTGCAGGTCACGCACGCGACGCATCTCAACCAGGGATGCGGGCAGGAAGCCGCGCAGGCCGATGTCGAGGATCAGGCCGCCCTTGACGACCTCGATGACAGTGCCGGTGACAACACCTTCTTCCTCCTTGACCTTTTCGATCTGGCCCCATGCGCGTTCGTACTGTGCGCGCTTCTTCGACAGAAGCAGGCGGCCATCCTTGTCTTCCTTCTGGAGTACCAAAGCTTCGATCTGATCACCCACCGCGACGACGTCATCAGGATCGACGTCATGCTTGATGGATAATTCGCGTGAAAGGATGACTCCTTCGGTCTTGTAGCCGATGTCGAGGAGGACCTCATCGTGGTCAATCTTGACGACTGTTCCCTCGACAATGTCCCCATCGTTGAAGTATTTGATGGTCTTGTCGATGGCGGCGAGCAGGTCTTCTTCAGACCCAATGTCGTTCACTGCAACCTGAGGCGTAGAGATGCTCGGCTGCTCGGTGCTGGTGGTCATGTAGTTATGTACTCCGAAACGGACGATCTAGTAGATGGACAAAATTGAGTGTGTCCGTCAGTCACCGCGAAGGCAACTGACACACACCCGAGAAAGTTTACCAGTTCAGGATCAAAGATCTACCCTCAGCTCCTGAAAAGATGTGTGAGCAGTGACATATTTGACCAATCTCACAACTGGTGCACTTAGTGAGCAGCTTCTTTCCATGAATGGCCGATCCCCACCGCTACATCCAGCGGCACGCGCAGCGCCAGCACCGGGTGTTCGGCGCGCGTATGGTCGGTGGCTTCCTCCTGGCCGGTGGGTTCCACATCGCCATCGTCATCGGATTGCGGGGCGCGAGCAGTCTGCAGGCCATGCGGCAATGGAGGATAGGCCATGTTCTCACGTACCAGCTCTTCCACGTGCACAGCTTCTCCCTCGGCTATTTCAAGAATCAATTCATCGTGAATCTGCAGCAGTATGCGCGAGCGTAGTTTCTCGTCGCGCAAGGCACTGTCGACTCCAACCATCGCGATCTTGATGATGTCGGCTGCCGATCCCTGGATCGGCGCGTTCAGTGCGGCACGCTTGGCTATTTCACGGCGCTGACGGTTGTCGGAGATGAGATCGGGCAGGTAGCGGCGACGACCGAACATTGTCTGGGTAAAGCCATCCTTCTGGGCCTGCTCCACGATGCCGTCCAGGTAGTCACGCACGCCGCCGAAACGCTCAAAGTAGCGTTCGCGCAGCTCCGCCGCCTCCGGCACACCGATTCCGAGCTGCGCAGACAGACCGTACGATGACAACCCGTAGGCCAGACCGTAGGACGTGGCCTTGATGCGCGAACGCTGCTCGGATGTCACCTGATCGACAGGCGTGTCGAACACCATCGACGCCATCGTGCGGTGCAAATCCTCACCCGAGTTGAAGGCGTCAATCAGTCCTTCATCGTTGGACAGGTGCGCCATGATGCGCATCTCGATCTGCGAATAGTCCACGCTCATCAGGGACTGCCACCCCTCCCCTGCAACGAACGCGTGCCGGATGCGCATGCCGTCGGGTGTGCGCGCGGGGATATTCTGCAGGTTCGGTTCCGACGAGGCGAGCCGCCCCGTGGCAGTCGCAATCTGAGAAAACGTCGTGTGAATCCTGCCGTCATCAGCAATCGCGCTGTGCAGGGACTGCGTCATCTGGGACAGCTTGATGCGGTCGCGGTGCGTGAGCAAATGCTCCAGGAACGGGTGGCGCGTCTTCGCGAACAGTGTCTCCAGCGCTTCCGCATTCGTCGTGTACCCCGTCTTCGTCTTCTTGGTCCTGGGCATATCGAGTTCATCAAACAGGACCTGCTGGAGCTGCTTGGGGCTCGACAGGTTCACCGTGTGGCCGATTGCGTCATAGGCGCGTTGCGCAGCACCTTCAACAGCTTTCGACAGCTCCTGACGTTGCAGGTCGAGTTCCTCACTGTCAATCGCGATCCCCACGTGTTCCATGCGTTCCAGCATGCGCGCGACAGGCTGTTCCACATCGTCAAGCAATGTTCGTTCATCATCATTCATCGCCCGCCTGAGAGCATCAGCCACATACGGCAGGACGGCTGCGCGCTGCGCCATCTGTCTACGCGCCGCAGCCTGTTTCTCCTCCGATTCACCGTCCAGATCCAGCATCTGCTGACCGGATTCTTCCTCTTCCAGGGCCGTGATGTGCACGCCCAGATACTGCTCAGCCAGATCGTCGATCGCGTAGGAGCGCTGCTCGGGCCGCAGCAGGTAGGCGCCCAATGCAACGTCGAAGGTCACCGGCAGGGTCTCCACGTCCCAGGCGCGCATCATATGCACCAGTGTTTTGAGGTCATGGGCAATCAGGGGTCGTGTCAGGTGCGCCAGCCATTGCGTGCACTGAGCCGTCTGCTCGGTGGTGGCCTCTCGAGCATCAATGAGGAGTACCTTCATGCCGCTCGCGATCGCAAGATGTTCCAGGTCAGGCAGGGGCGGGTTCGCGACGCCTTCGCACCAGATTCCCACTGACGTCTCTGCCTCAAAGGTTGCAAGGACCTGCTGGACATTCGTGTTCGCATCGGCTCGGATAATTTCCACGTCATCAAGGATGAGTGATTCTTCCGCGCCACCCTCGTCGGCCGTGCTGCCCCCGGAATTGACGAGGGCGTCCGGAGCAGAGGGGTTGAGTGCGATCGATGCGACCGAGACGATCTCGCGGCGCGTGCCGGGTCCGAATTCAAGGCTGTCGCACAGACTCATCGCCTCTGAATGTTCGGTGGGACGACGGTAAAGGTCATCGAGGGTGATTCCCAGATCAACGTCAGTGAGCAGGCGGTTCAGCGAGCGGTTGCGGCGCACGTCATCGATATGGGCGCGCAGATCTGTTCCGCGTTTGCCACCGATCTCATCTGCGCGAGCCAGGACATTTTCCAGTCCGTCGAATCTGTTAATCCACGTGGCAGCGGTCTTGGGGCCGACGCCAGGCACTCCTGGCAGATTGTCGGCGGTCTCCCCCACCAGCGCGGCAAGCTCCGGGTAACGCTGAGGCGGCACGCCGTACTTCTCCTCAATGGCTTCCGGTGTCATGCGACGCAGGTCCGACATCGACTGACCGGGGTACAGAATCGTGACGTGTTCGTTCGCCATCTGGAAGGCGTCGCGGTCACCTGATGCCACGACAACATCCAGCCCCTGTTGAGACGCAGTATGTGCAAGGGTGGCCAGAATGTCGTCAGCCTCTATATTCTCCTTGCGCAGACGGCAGATACCCATGGCTTCCAGGAACGCGTCGATCAGATCAACCTGTCCGTGGAATTCAGGAGGAGTCTCATCGCGCGTGCCTTTGTACTCCGGGTACTTATCCGTGCGGAACGAATGACGCGAGACGTCGAAGGCAACAGCGACACGTGTCGGATTCTCATCCTTGAGGATCTTCGTGAGCATGCGGATAAATCCGAACACAGCACTGGTGTCCTGACCGGTCGAGGTCTGGAAATTACCCGAACGCATCGCGTAAAACGCGCGGTAGGCCATCGAATGTCCATCAATAATCAGCAGTTTTCCGTCCACACATGACACCCTAGAGGTATGAGCGAGACGAATCACGCCAATGACACACATTCACATCAATCTGATGACCATCAGGAATCTCACAGTGACTATGGGCCGACGATGGTGGGTCAGCATTGGCCAGGGACGCTGATGGACGCGATGGGCATGGAAGTGACACAGTATGGCCCTGACTGCACGTCGATCACAATGCCGCTTGAGGGCAATACGCAGCGAATTGGAATTCTGCATGGCGGCGCATCGGCGGCTCTGGCTGAGACAGCCGGATCGCTTGCGGCGGGAGCACACGCCTACAGTGTGGGCGGCCCGGATGCCTACGTGGTGGGCGTGGAACTGTCCATCTCGCATCTTCGAGCAGGCACCAAGGGGCCGATTACGGCGACGACCCGTGCGGCCCATCTGGGTGGCTCATCAACGGTTCATCTGGTCTCGATCACCGATGGAGATGAACGCCTCATTGGAACCGCACGTATTTCCAATCGTGTGCTGAAGCGACGCTGATCTCGGTCTTGAGCGAGACTGACAAGGGCGACGAAAATACGCGGTCTACACCTCTTGAGTTCACTGAGACGAATGCCACAGACACTGTTAATCTCATTTTTGGGATAGGGACTTACGTCACACCTACCTAAACTCCAATTGAGAGGACATTGTCATGACCACACACTCAATCGAAGAACTTGCCAACGCAATAGCTTTCGACTCCAACGGCGACAAGCTGGGCGACGTGAAGCAGGTATTTACCAACGATGCGACGGGTGAGCCCGATTTCATCGAAGTTGCTCACGGCCTCTTTGGCATGGGCTCCAGCCTTGTCCCACTGCGTGGATACCGCCTCGACGAGGAAGGCCTGCACCTCGCGTTTGAAAAGGATCGCATCAAGGATGCGCCTGACCTCGCTGATGAAGGTCACCTGACTCCTGAGGATCAGGACACACTGTACCGCCACTACGGTGTCGGTTCTCTGGCCGATGGTGCAGCACCGATCGAGGACCAAGCTCCGCGCACTGCACCGGAATCAGACGTTCCTGCCGCCGCCCCCGTTGCGCCTGTGGCCGACGAGGAAGTTCACGAGGAGGATCGCGCCGCTGAGGCGCGTCACCTGGCTGACCAGGAGCCGATCCACGACGAAGCAGACCAAGGCGAAATCATTCGTTCCGAAGAACAGCTCAACGTTGCCAAGGAACGCGTCGCGACTGGTGAAGCTCAGCTCCGCAAGACGGTCGTCACCGAAACCGAGACTGTCGAGGTTCCCGTCGAGCGCGAGGAAGTACGTGTGGTTCGCACCCCCATCAGTGAGGAAGAGGCAAAGAACCTGGATGGCCAGGACATCTCCGAGGGTGCTGCTTCCGTGACCCTGCATGAGGACCGTGTCGTTGTCTCCAAGGAGAGCGTGCCTGTTGAGCGCGTGTCACTCGAGACGCAAACCGTTCAGGACACGCAGACCGTGTCTGAAGACCTCAAGAAGGAGCGCATTGAAAGCAACGTCGACGGCGAAGAGCGTCTCGACTGATTGAGCGCGAGGCTCACTCAACAATGCGGGTCTTGCAACTTCGTGCAAGACCCGCATACACATATCTCAAGCAGTCTCAGTCATCCACCTGATCGATCACTGCGTCTGCGACCTCACGCATGGACAGGCGACGATCCATGGACGTCTTCTGGATCCATCGGAACGCCTCAGGCTCAGTCATGTCCATCTTTTCCATCAGGAGTCCCTTGGCGCGGTCAACGCGCTTGCGCGTCTCGAAACGCTCCGACATGTCGGAGATTTCTTCTTCCAGTGACTCGATTTCACGGTGACGGGACAGGGCGATTTCAACTGCGGGAATCAGGTCGGCAGGGCTGAAAGGCTTCACAACGTACGCCATAGCTCCTGCGTCGCGCGCACGTTCGACCAGTTCTTTTTGTGAAAAGGCAGTCAGCATGACAACAGCGCAGGAGAGCTCTCGCAGAATCTTCTCTGCAGCTGTGATGCCATCCATTTTGGGCATCTTGACATCCATCACACACAGATCAGGAGTGTCATCCTCGTTGTCGGGCTCCAGTGCCAGCCGAACAGCCTCTTCTCCGTCACTTGCCTCTGCGACGACGTCGAAACCTGCTGCGGTCAGCGTCTCGACAATATCAAGGCGGATCAGGGATTCGTCTTCAGCTACTAACACTTTTCGCGGCTTGTTTTCGTCTGTGCTCATCTGAAATTCCTTCAATTGGTGTCTGATCAATAAATATCTTATCCTTGATGAGCACGTTCGCGTGTGCCCTGGTAGCCCAATTGGCAGAGGCGGTCGGCTCAAACCCGGCTTGTTGTGGGTTCGAATCCCACCCGGGGTACAAATTACTGTGGCGGAATATCAACGAAAAGTTGGTGTCGAGCCGAAAGCAGGCCGTTTTCGTGCAATCTACGTGCAATACCGAACTGCTTACTAAACGTAATCGAGGGGTTTTCCGCCCATTTAAGCCGTTTTGCCCCCCACCTGCGAAAAACGCCTTTCAACCATATTGATACACGGCTATATATGGTTTCCCGGTGTGTCGCCAACCCTCACAGCACAGCCCGAACCGTAACCTGTCACACACCTGCGAGCGTTCGGACGTTCTCCCGCCTAACTTTCGCGCCGCTCCACTCAAGCGCAGTGATTGGGTAAGTGTTCGCGCTCAAGATGACCCCACGCCCGACCAGCAACATGCGGGTGGAAAGCGAACAAAAATCTTTGGGGCTGTGCCTTAAATGTGCTGGGCGACTTTCAGCCGCAACTAAGTCCCCCATGAGCACATTCCAACCTCGCAAGCCCGCCGGTTCACCCCAGGGCGGCCAGTTCGATTCCAAGACCCACGCCACGCTCCCCGACCCAGTAAACAACACCAGCACTGACATCCGTAACAAGGACATCAGCGGCCACTACCACGACCTCGACATCAACCACCAGTCGGTCATGAACGTCACCGGCGACATTAATCTCCACGACGCCACCCTCACCGAAGTTGAACTCCGTGAATTCAGCACCAACAACACCCACGTCGAGGGGTCAACGTTCAACAAGGTCGATATCCACGACAGTTTCATCTGCAACTCCACCGCCGCCAACCTGACCGCCAATAACGCCTACGTCGCGCACACGAGCCTGACGAAAAACCAGCTCACCAACGTCGCCCTGAACAAGAGTATTTTCACTAGCGTTGACGCCCACGCTCTCCAGGCCGACAACCTGACCGTCACCGGCGGTAATTTCGAGAACACACAATTCATCAGCTCCACGGTCACGGACTCTCACCTCAACGGCAGTGTATTCGAGGACTCCTGGCTCCACTCCGCCGACCTGACCAACACCACCATGACCGACTGCACATTCATCGCGTCAAACTTCAACTACACCAACATGAATAACACCACCATCACCGGCTGCACATTCACCAACACGCCGTTCAACCACGCCAACTTGAACACAACCCGCATGACCGACTGCTCATTCACCTACTGCAATTTCTCCCGCAGCACGCTTGAACATGTCACGCTGGATGGTTCCACGTTCTCCGGCACCAGGTTCAACATTGCCGACAAGGACTACTTGACCGACCTTGAAGCCGCCGGACGTATCCAGATGGAAGGCTGCACGTTCAACGCCGACCCCCCTGTACAGCCTTAACAGCGAGAGTAGACGTGGAGGCTCTAAATGGTGTCAGGTTTGTGTCCTGCCGCCTTGACCGCAGCCTCCAGCCGCAACTAGAGAATCTAGCCCGCACGGGCACGCTGGTAGTGGATGAATGTGAATGGAGTATGGCACGATGAACGGTCGTGACGGAGCTGAAGGATCCTGGCAGGCGCTCACAAACGCGTTCTGGAGCGTGTGGGATCTGATCTGGTCGAACGAAATCCTCATGTGGGTGTTCGTGATCGCGCTCGTCGCGTCCATCGGGTCCATGCTAGGCAAGCTGCTCGGCGCTGGAGTCAGAACCACACTGTCCATTGTGGGAACTGTCGTGGGTATCGGCCTGATCTGGTGGGTGCTGCGCGGCCTCGGAATTCTTTAAGCACCACGATACGGTCACGCTCGAGTCAAACCGGGTTCCGTACAGTCAAAAGCGCTCCAAAGACCGGTAATACTTCAGCCACGCCTGGGTAAACGTGCGTCAAGAAACGGTCAACGTGCCGCCATATCGCAGCGTCAAACACAGTTCAAGCACTGGTCATGGGCTGGTCAAGCAGGAACCGCCACGGTAGGAACCCGCCCCCTTAACGCAGTGCTTGATTCTCGCACCACCATGCGAACAAACCATCGTCATGTACGCGGGGCCGGGCAGGTACGCTGCCCTGACGGCACCAGATACCCCCTCCGGCAACATGGCCGACGAGCTACACCCACTCTAACACGCGCCATCCGCATCACCGGGTAGCGCGGGAAGTCTCCGCCTTCAGGCGTGGGGAGGAATCAAGTCACGGTCAATCCTCATCCCGCACATGACGCAACAGTTCTCATGCCGCACGCACCCTTGCGCGCATCACTTCCCGCTCACACAGGATCGACAGTTCCGTCAGCCTCCACACCAACGCGCGCGGATCCTCCACGCCCAACTCGCGCACCATCGCATCCACATTCGATGACAACACCATGCGCAACATCATCCGGTACCACGGTGGCAAAGCCCGCAACAGTCGGACAGGGCCAACAAACTCCACGCACGACAAGACGCGAACCCACATGCGTTCAGCCACCTCGTCCACGTTCAGCGGGGTCAGCAACGCCCACAATTCCACATGCCCGCGCCCACTGCGAATACCTGACAGAAGTGCGCGAACCGTGCTTGTTGTCTCACTCATACCCCTGCTTGTGGGACACGTAGCCCGACGACGCGCCCCGTCCCACAAGAACACGTTAGACGAACACGTACCTCCAATGGCGCTACGACTACACTCAGCGGGTGGAGCGCAACGCCACACATCAAGGCTCCTGCTAGTCTCCGCCCGCCAACCACCGCAACGCCACGTACTGGTCAAACAGGTGCCGCTCCTCGCGGTCCAGCAGATACGCGTCAGCCCGCCTGAACATTTCAGCTTCGCTCATGTTCAAGCGCTCCAGAATCTCACGCATCCGAGACTCCACCTGCTCGTCGGTCACAAACCTCACATGTTCACTCATGCTCCTCCTTGTGGGACACGCGTCTCCATGACCACACGCCCACACCCAGCACCACCAGGACAGTCGCGCCAGCAGCCCACACCGGCCACACACTCTCCCGACGCCCCTCAATCGGAATCGGGTCATGCGACTCGTCAAACCACGTGCGCTCCCCCACCACCACCAGGCGGTGAGTATTCACACTGTACGGCGTGCACGTCACCAGCGTCACCAGGTCACGGCCAGCCACGCGCTGCGACATGAGCGACGCCTCTTCAGGAGTCTTCACCTCTTTCATCGTGACCCTGTACGCACCCGTCCACCCACCGGTCCGCACATAAAACACGTCACCCACCGCCACGTCTTTGAGCCGGTCGAACATGCGGGACGCGCGCAACCCCGTGTGAGCCGTGACCACACTGTTGCGATCCACCCCACCCACCGGAAGGTCAGAGCCGAACAAATGCCCCGCACCCCGCTCCAACGTGCCAGCCTCCGTCCCGTGATAGACCGGCAAGTCAATACCCACGGTGGGCACCACCACGCGGCTCATCACGTCCGAAACACCAAACACCAGTTGGCTGCGATACTCCTCATCCCCGCCACCAGCCGACGGCATCACTGTTTTCGACGCGTTGTAGGCGCGCGCAGCCTCCACAACTTTCTCCCACCCCACAGTGGTCGACTCCTGCGAGTAGGACGCGATCTGGTCAGACTGGACGATGCTGGCCACCCAGCCGCCCACAAACGGGTAGAACGCGAGGCACACGCCTATCAGCATCCCCACGATTCCCACGATGACGGGCCGGTGGGACGCGGCGCGCCGCACATGTCTCGGCCCTGCTTTCACGCTCACACCCATCCTTGTGGGACACACACCACGCACCTGGAACGCCAAGGCGACTCCCGCGCGGGTCGGCAACACAATGGTGGGGGCAGCCCGCACAGGCGAACCACCCCCACCACGCTAGGGAATATAGGTCAGTCGGCTTTCCTGGCTGAACGGGCGGCGACAAGTGCGCCACCAGCAGCAACCAGGATTCCGGCAACGATCAGAACGTAGAAGCCGGTCGAACCGGTACGGGGCAGGAACCCGCCACCGTGGGCCGGAACGTTCTTCACTTCGATCGCAGTGGCGGAAGCAAGCTGTCCGGCCACATCGAACTGGATCGGCTCGGCGAGCAGTTCGTAACCGGTCGGAGCCTTGGTCTCAACCAGCCAGTAGTACATGTAGCCAGTAGCACCCTTCTCGACTGCCGCGCCATCAGCGAAGTTCGAGTAGCGCAGGCCGTCGAACGTCACAGAACCGTCCTGGTCGGTAGCCTTGGCTTTAATGATCTCGGTTGCGGTCTTGAAATCGTTGGTGGACGACGCGTACACCGCGAACTCAGCACCCTCAAGAGGCTTGTTCTCCTGGCCCGTCTTGTGCAGCTTCACGCCACCGAACTTGGTCTGCGGAATATCAGTCGGGGTTCCACCGTTCTCCACGGACGCAGCATTCGGGTAGAACATTGCCTGGTTGTTGATCTCGCCCGCAGCATTCACGCGGGTGACGATCGTGGTGACAACCTTCGCATCCTTGTCAGCCTTGATGGCTTCCAGAGCCTTGGCGCGACCAGCCTCAGTCAGCTCCATAGTGAAAGCCTGACCCTCAGCCTTCACCGTGTAGTCAGCCTGCTCTGCCGATTTTCCACCGATAGTCACGGTGGCTTTCTGGTAGGTCAGCTTCGGATCCAACTGGTCAGTCACGCGGTACAGGTCGGTCGCCTCACCGCCAGGAATAGATGTGGTCACGTTCCACACAACATCAGACGAACCCATGAAGTTCGCAGCCGCATCCTTCACGTCCTTTTCAGCCGAACGCACATCGTTCTTCGGGTAGACGTGAACGTCGTAAACCCACTTGTTCAGGTCGGTCGGGTGCGTCATCGGGATCGTCACGACGAACGGGGCGACACCCGTGTACTTCTGCATCTGCTCGGTGGTCAGCTTTTCTTCCACCTTGTAGGCACCAACCGGCAGATCAGCGAACTTGGCAATACCGTCCGACGCAGTAGTCTGCTTGACCGGTGTACCCTCAGTAATCGTACCGGGCAGTGCAGAACCGTCCTCCACGGCCTTCACCGCGCCCTCAAGATCAGTCCACCCCGCGTTCGTCTTCAAGTCGATACCGTTGAGCGGAATCACATCAAACTCGATCCCGTCAATCGGATCACCCTGAATGGACTTATCCTCAAGACCCGTACCATGCTCCGGCTGAGTGTTCGGCTGAGCCAGTTTATGAACCGTCAGCGAACCCGTATCCTTGTCAATGCTCGGGTGGTCAGCGGCCATTGCGCCACCGGCACCACCCGCCAGGCCGGTCATCGCGATCACGCACGCGGCACCTACCGCCAGAGGCTTACTCCTCCAGAAGTGTTTCACGAGAAAACTCCTTACCTTGTTGAAGTCTGCCCACAGCGCCACGCCACGGGCAGCCGCCAGAACACCTGGCGGGAAACACTATCCGCGCCACGCACCACCAACCTCTCCACTACTCAACAACCAACTCACGACCTTCTACGCACCACCAGCAGGGACGCTGCGCCGATCAGGACACCCAGCATGATGAGTGCCACGTAGCCGGGCGCACCCGAAGCAGGGAACACCACATTCGCATACGCGCTGAACTCCGCATCATCTTGCGCCAGCTTCCCGCTCGTCACGCCCACACCAACGGCAAACACCTGATCCACATGCTTCGAAGGCGCCGTCACCGTCAGCGTGCCCACGCAATCCACGTGCTCACCCTTCTTCAACTCGCCCTCCACGCCAGGCCACTGGCACGTGAAGTCCCGCACCTGGTCACGACCCACGATCGTGTGATCCGACCAGTCCACGCTCTTCAGGTCTTCGCCACCACTGTTCGTGATACGCACGGTCACAGCCACGTCCTGCCCATCATTAGCCGGAATGTTCGTCTCGAACACGCCATCAACCAGGCGGCCCTTCTGAACCGTGAGCATCGGGGCGGGCAATTCGCGCAGGCGCACCCGCATCGATGACGAATCACTGACCGGAGTCTTCGTAATAGTTGACGTTCCCGTCACGGTTACCGTGTCGCGGTGCTCGTCCTGACCTTCCTTGTGGGACAAGGCCAGAGGGATACGGCACGTGAGTGTGCCACCCGGCTTCAACACGGTCTTACTCGCATCCGTGAACGTTGCCGTCTGGTCTGCCGTCTTCAGATTGCCGATCGCGCACTGAGCAGTGGTCGCGCCCGCATAATCAGCGGCAGGACCCTTCTCCAGCACGTCACTGAACGACAGTGAGCCGACCGGTTCTTCACCCGTGTTCGTCACCACGATCGTCTGGAACGGCTTGTCAGTATCCTCGACCACCGAGTCCTGAGAAAGTTTCGCCAGGTCGGTCTCCGTGTCGTTGAGCGCCACACCCTTATGAACACTGATCGCCGCATCATACGTCACCAGGCCCGCATTCACGTCTGTCTTCGTACGAGCAGAAGATGTCAGCGTAATGTCATAGCTGGCGCCGCTCGCCGTATCGGCACACGACACGTTAGCCGAACATGACTGTGCCCTCGTGGTGAACGCCCACGACTTTTCAGGATCAGGATTATCACCCGCGTTAAACACCACACGGTACGTCCCCATAGGCAGGCCGTCAAACGTGTACCGCCCGTTCGGGTCCGTCACCTGCGTGGACACGGGGGTGTCGCCCTGCATGAGTGTGACAGTTGAGCCCGCGACGCGCCCCTCACCATTGGTGTAGCGACCGTCACGGTTCTGATCCCAGAACACGTTGCCGGTAATACTGCCCACGGGGACTTCAGCTTTCGGAACCTGCGCGTACACCTGATCGCACGCATCACCCGGTGTTTCCCAGTCACTGGTTGCAGTACACGACCGGTTGCCCGTCAGCTTGCCGAACCCGGTGGGGTTTTTCGCGTCGAAGGCAGGCGTGCTCGCCGCTGTAGGCGTATCGCGCGGAGTGCGGGCCTGCGTGTAGAACGCCTGGTTTGTGACCACCTGCCCCGCGTCCTTCCGGTTCACGGTTCCACGCACCGTGTATGTTATGGATTCGCCGGGCTTCAACAGCGGCACGTTGTACGTGCGGGTCGTGTTCTTTCCGTCGTTCACCGTGGAGGAGGGGGTGATTGACTGAACACTATTCACAAAACCATCAACCTGACGATAGATGCCCGAACTGGTGAACTCGTACACGTTTCCCTTGTCGGTGACGTAATAGTAGTACTCGGCAACGGTGTCCGTCCCTTGGGATACGGAAACGGTTCTTTCCCCTTCGGGCGGTACAGGTGCCCAATCGGGGAATCTCGTGTACCAACCTTTCATCTGATACTGATACAGTGTGCCGTCAGATGCCCGTGCGTAAAGCTTGTCGTCTTTTTTCTCAAAGCCTACGAGAGTGCTAGACACACCTTCCTGCTTTTCGACAAAGCTTTCGCGGGCACCTCTTCCGTCTAATGTATATGCCTTCCCGTCGCCCGTTATGATAGCGCTGTTGTAGGGATCAAAGTCCACCACGTTGTCCAGGGGACCAGCTGTCTTACCAAGAGTGTCGGACCATATTTTAACCACATCGAAATCACAGCCAGAAGCTGAGCTGCTAGAACGACGTGTATAGAGTCGCCCGTCAGTGCCTATATACGTTTTTGGCTCCATGGCTTTCCACACGTTCGTCTTGTCGCAGTACATGCTGTAACCAAGAGGCGGGCTGTTCCTTATTTCCATAGAAAGCGAATCGTCCGGGGCAAAGGCACGCCCACCGGCTGTCACAATGAGACCATTACGAATACTCATGACAGGCCCCTCGGGACCTTCGCCGATAATATCTTGAGGTCGAGCAAGGCCGCCGTCTTCCTTGACAATGGCTCGAAGCTTCGGATTGGACTTAGATATCAAGTACGCAACACCATTGTCGAGGCTCACCCTGGTCCTACCCCAGTTGGCATCCCAATAGTCCTGCCCTCTCATCTTCCAGGATTTAGAGTCAGCATTCACAGGACGAATATCCCCGTTGTCGTAAATGACAACAGGAACTTCTTTATCAATGTTGGATTTAACAAGCCTGACAGCTTGTGCGTCGGTGCCTGCATACAGTTGGTGTACTTTGGCGACCCTGGCCACACCGTCCTTCACGAGGTACGGGATCCCGCCGGAAACCACATAGATTTCGGAGTTTTTTATCATCTGGCCACTCCAACCACTGTACGGATCCACCACGACCCCCATCGAGTGGATCGGCACCCCGTCCACAGTCGTCACGGCTGTGACTTCGCCTTCTAGACCATGAGGCCGATAGAGTATAACTCCGTCGCTCCTGCGGTAATAGGCGCCATTGGAGTCAAGAGACTCCACGACCTTTACTCCCGTTGAGGCGGTAATCCCTGCAACGTTACTGGACGTCGCGTCCGAGAAGACACCGTTCACTAACGGAACGTTTCCACCGTTCTTGACGGTGACATTCCACTCCACCGCGCACTCCGTCTGCCTGCCGGAACATACTGCTTCTGCCGGGTTTTTCCTCACGTCAGCGTAGGGATCAGCAGCAAACAACGAGAAATCCATGGAGTCGACGCGGGAATTTTTGGCGACGTTCAGATTCATTGACCTATTTGACGCGAAAATGCCCCGAACCCGTGGAGGTGACGACACGATTGAGGACGGGTTTTTCACCCCCTTTTGGGCATCGGATTCACGGTCAGTTGGATAATCGCTGATCTTCGTTACGTACATGCCTGAGCGGAGCTCGGAAAACTCGTAGAAACCATCACTGTCTGTTGTCGTCTTTCCAACAGCTGCCCCATCCTTGTCCAGGAGTTCAACTGTCACACCACTGATAGGTTCGCCCGCACTGTAAACGCCAGATCCGTCCTCCTTGTTGTTCCAGAAGACGTGCCCGGACACTGACGAGGAGACAACTTTGATGTCGGCTGGCCATGCCATGACCTTGTTATTACCAATGCCGGTGGCATGGACCGGACCCACCCACATAAGATACTCGTCGCCAGTCTTATTCCCCTCCGGCTCCAGGTCGATATTGACGCGGGTCACGCCAACTTTGCCGTTTCCGCCATCTTGATGGATTCTCACGGCAGTAGTATCTGCGTCACACGTTGTTGACCACCGTGTGCGTGAGTCAGTTGGATCAAGCGAAGGGTTAGGCGTGTTAGTGCACATGAGTGTTGACGATGCGTCCGAATTGCCACGGTCTATACTGGCTTTCTTCAGGACATAGGTTCCATGAAAGTTGGACTTGACCGGACCGTCGTAGCCTGTACTGCCCGACTGGCGAAGCGTTTCCATGAACTGGCTGTCATTACCTTTGCCTGGCAGGACGACCACGGTGTCTGTCTTGTAAGCGCCTGTTTCGTGCGCGCCGGAAATGGTGACATCCCATGACAGCAGGTCACCGATTTCGACTTCCTTAACCTTTTGCTGTAAGTACTCGCTGACGGTGGCAATCCGGTCAACTATCAGGGAGTGTTCTCCTCTGGCTGTCAGGGGGTGTGTTTTTCCATTGGGAAGGTGCCCGTTCGTCGTGACCGTAGCCGACAGTGACACTGAGTCTGCCGCTATCAGGGACACGTCGCCTGTCAGTCGGACTTTCGGAAGGCTTCCCATGCTTTCACCATTGTATTGGTAGAAAGATTTCACCTGAATGGGGTCATCGATCGAGAGGACGAGGCTTCCGGGCTTCGCGTTAGGCGTTCCGCATCCTGTTCCGTCGGTCTTTTCGACAACAGTCCACGGTTCTTGAATGTCGCGAATGTTGAGAAGGCATGGGTCTGTTGCCAGTCGCATGACTGAAGGACCGAAAAGCTGTTTGACGGTCGCCTGGTTCTTGATGACAGACTCAACAGTGTAGGTAACAGTCCTGTCGACAGGATCCACTTTGCTCACTCTGTTGGATCCGACATGAAGGTCAATACCCATGGGGGATGGCAATGCTGGGACCAATTCCCGCTGGTTTACCCTGTTATCAGTCTTCCCGTCTACCAGTCCTGTGGCAGTATCTGGTATTGCTGCGGGTATTGGTTCGGTGAACGTGTTGACGACCTGAGGCATCGTGAACGAGAGTGGGTTCGCAGACCCGCCAGAAACGTTCGTGAATGTGACGCGGACAGCTCTGGCACCCTTGGGGGCTTCCATGGACTCGACCCATTCGCCTGAGCCGGATGTCACTTGCCTTCCGGTGGCTGACAGTGACCATTCGACCTTCACGCCGGATGGGGTCCGGCCACCCCAGTATATGGTGGATTCTCCACGGCTTGACACGTGTCGCGGGTCCCACTGGTCGGTCACCGTATAGGTGTGTGTCCCCTGGGTTGGGTAGACTTTAAGAACAGTGTTGAATTCCGTTCCTTCGGCAACCAGGCTGGTTGCGTGGTTGCGAACGAGTGTCGGATGATTATTCATCACCTTGTTGCCGGGGTCCCATAGTGTTTCCCCCATGTCGAATGGCCGGTAGAGCTCCTTGCCGAAAATTCTCCCCGGTGGTGGCGGCAGCGGCTTGTAGACGGCCAGTCTCACATAGTCGTTGTTTCCAACACCGAAGCCTTGTATGGAATTTGTCCCCCGCAGGTTCGCGGTGGAATCCTTCACTCCAAGCCCATCTCCAGGCTGCCACCCGTCCCCGTTGTTGCGGTATATGTCAGTCGCGAACGCGTTTTTATCCAACTGGAAGTGGGGGGTAAAAACTTTCGATTCTCCGTCAGCGAGGTCGCCCCATGATTTCACCGAGTATTCAAGCCGGGCTTCCCCCTTGTGGGTAGGGACAATAACTTTCCCGTCACGAACTTCAAGTGTTTTACCGTCGAGTGTCCATGTGGCTTCCGGCATTCCGCCCGTGTCAAGTGTTCCTGACCACGGTGTGGAAGCTGTCGAGCCTTTTGTGGATCCAGCTCTTCTCAGTTCTTCGGGGGTGAGGATGACCGAGCCTCTGGTTTGGCTTGCTTCTTTGGATGTACACATGGCGCGGTTGCATGTATCTGTGGATACCACCATGTCGGCGCTGGGGGCGCTCACCACGGTCACTGACGGGGCTTCAGCAAGCTCGTCGCCTGTCTTCACGCCCATAGACTGACCAGATACCGCCACACCGGCAGTGTCTCCACCTCTCATGGTCAGCGGCACTTTCACAGTGATCGGCACACCGCGCTTGAGCGAATACGTGCACTGCCCGTGCGTACTGCTTCCCGTATATCGGGAGGACACGAACTGGTTGGACGCGCACAGGCTCGAATTATCCTTCTGGGAAAATGTTAGAAATTCGGGGGCTTGAAAGTCGACGACCACTTCCCTCTCGGGTCCTGCGGCAAACTGCGTGGTCACCTCGTATTGCACAAAGTCATTCGTTGCCACTACCCCATCAGTGGGAGTGTCATCAGCCGGGCTGAACCCGTTTTTTGTCTGAATGAACGTTTGAGCGGGGGTACCGTGGCCTGTCCCGTCGTAAATCTTCTGGATCGTACTGAACGCGTACGACTGCTGAGCCGCTTGGGCGGTCGGTGTCACGCTGGCGAGCATGGTTCCGACCATGGACGTGGCAAGCAAGGCCGCAAGGATTTTACCAAAACCAGTTTTTCTCACGATAAAGCCTCCAACTCATTTCCCTACTTGACGTAATGCGACAAACAGTGCGGTGTGCATCCGATCAGCCTGCGCACTTGTCCAGTTCGCGGTCGATGGCACGTTTTTCGGCGCGCGTCATCGACAAGCCATACTTAGTTTTGACCTCCACTTGACGAGAAACATACTCGCAGCGGAAAGACTTGTTCGACGGGAGCCACGTGGCAGCATCCCCATCCTTTTTCGCCATGTTCGCGGGACCATCTACAGCCAAAAGGTTCACCGGGTCGTTCGCAAATTGGAGCCGTTTCGCATCGTCCCACGCGTTCGCCCCCGACACCCACGCGTTCGACAACGCCACCACGTGGTCAATCTGCACCGCGCTCGACGTCTTATTCCCGCGCGTAAATCGGATCGTCTTACCCGTGTACGGGTCATCCAGCACTCCACTGGTCACCACACAGTCATGCGTCCCAGGCTTGAACGTCACTCCGGTCAGGTCGCGCGCCAAAATATCGTTACGCGTATCGCACCCATTATGGTCAACGTCCGACCACGCGGGGCCAAACGCGTCCCGCTCATACCCGGTTTTCGGAGCTTTCCCCTTCACATCCACGTCATCCAGAGCTTGCTGAACCTGCGTGATAATACTGGTGCCAGCCTCCTCGGCCTTCTTTTTCGCCTCATCCCAGTCCACGTCGGGCGCCCCACCCGTCTTGGGTGCAGTCACGACAGGCGGGTCAACAATGGCATCAGGGTTACCGAAACCGAGAGCCGTGGACACGTCGCGCCACACTCCCGTATGCGTGAGATAAATAGCCATGCCGAGCACGATCAGTGCCGACACGATCCATTTCAACCCGTTTGCAAACCTCATGACCCTCCTTGTGGGACTGGTCGCCTGGTCGCGCACCGTGCGGCTAACTCCAAATGATGTACCCCGTGCAGTTCGTGAATGTGAAGCGCTCCTCCTGGTCGCGGCGCAGCCTTAAACCATCCACGTTGCAGTCACGAATGTGTGCATGATCGTCTTCTTCGAACAGCATTCCGTGCATGTTCGACCCGCGCAGGTCACTGCCAACGAACTGTGCTCCCGCCGCTGGGCACTCGCCCTCAAAAGTGGTACGACGCATGTCAGTGTTTTTCACGTACATGTTCTGCACGTTCGTGTTGGTGAACGTACAGTCACACGCCGTCGTGTCCATGAGGGCGAACTGGCTGATGTCCGAGTCGGACACTTTCATGGCGTTCGCGCTTCCGCCACGGACTTCAGCGTCCTGCATCGAAACGTTATGAATGGTTGCGCAGGCAATAATCGTGTCATCAAAACCGGCGTGATCCATCATGGTGTCAGCGATGTCCATGTTAGCCAGGTCGCACGAGAGCGCTTTCAGGCCGTACATTTCGCAACCGCGGATCGTGATGTAGCCGCCCTTCACACTGGTCCACTGCATGTCGGGGCTGGTCATCCTGGTGAACCTCATCCCGTCAGCGTGCGTGTTGGTGAGTGCCAGTTTTTTCGACTGGCCGCGCGTGAAAGAGGTGTTCATGAGGGACGTTCCGCTGATTTCACTGTCACTGAAGTCGGTTTGCGTGCATTGCGCGCCGTTCATGTCGCATTCGATGAAGGTGCTTCCTCCCCACCCGCCTGCGAGTTTTGAGTCGCGCATGGAGCAGATGTGGACGATGGACGGCTCGTAGCTCCAGTTCCCGACTTCGCTATTGTCAAAGCACTGTCCGGCTATGATGGGGCGGGCATCACTGATGACATCCCCCATGTCGATCGCAGCGTGGGGCTTGGTGTCGAACTGGCCACCCTGGGTGGATCCGGCTGGTTTGCGTGGCTGAAAAGAACTCATGGAACTACCAGTTGCGGCTGGAACAAAACGCTCGGGTTGACCAGCACGAAAGTTGAGTGAGCCAGAACCCGAGTAGGCGATAAGGCGAAGGTCGCTGGCTGGCGGCACTCGCAGTCAGTCCATGACCGCCGCGCTTGAGAGCGGAGCGTCCCAGCAGGCCAGGGCGAAAGTCCCTGCGGCTAAGACGAACACGGTTGGGTTGACCGGCACCGGAAGCCAGTCCACGACCGCCGCGCTTGAGAGTGGAGCGCCCCAGCAGGACAGTGTGGAAAGTCGTGCGGCTGGAACAAAAAACGCGTGAGTCGGAGGCGCGAAAGTTGAGCGGGTCGTGTGGTTGTGCGCCAGTTTTTGAATCGGAGCCCCGCACGGGCATGAAAAAGGGCGGCTCACCACTCACTTTTACGAGTATGAAACCGCCACTTTTCGCTTGCATTCCGCCGAAAAACCGGTGTTCACCAGTATATCAGTGGGAAGTGTAGAGAG
>NZ_KV817030.1:9065-9284 GCF_001814535.1 Actinomyces sp. HMSC065F12 | reverse complement strand
ATATCAGTGGGAAGTGTAGAGAGAACCCAACGAGCACTATGAAAATCTCAACGGGGGGACCAGTATATCAGTGGGAAGTGTAGAGAGAACCCAACGTTTCACTCGGTCAGTCAACCAGTTGAACCAGTATATCAGTGGGAAGTGTAGAGAGAACCCAACAGTCGCAGCATGATGTCGTCTCCTTTCCCAGTATATCAGTGGGAAGTGTAGAGAGAACCC
>NZ_KV817030.1:0-8965 GCF_001814535.1 Actinomyces sp. HMSC065F12 | reverse complement strand
ATATCAGTGGGAAGTGTAGAGAGAACCCAACGAGATCATCGATTTCTAAGGCGAGAGCGCCAGTATATCAGTGGGAAGTGTAGAGAGAACCCAACAGCAAAGCTGTGTTATATGGCCTCATGACCAGTATATCAGTGGGAAATGTAGAGAAAACCCAACAACCCAACAACCCAACGCGTCAGTCGTTCAACGCCTCGAATTCTCCGATAGGATCGCTCATTAACCACGCGACCGACTGGCCAACATCACTCGCCCAGCACAACATCACAGACTCGTCATCCCACACGGTTGCACGACCCTGATCTACGCGCACACCCAAGGTCCTCCCGGTTGCCTTGTCACGGACAATACCTTCGCATCCCACCAGTGTCCCCCGCTCATCACGCACGTTGACTAGTTCGCACACCGCGCCCGGACAGTGCTTGCGGACACTGTTTCGCACGCTCGTCTTGCCCACGCCGCGCACAGGCTTGCCGCCACGCGACGCATCATGCGCACTCGACCCTCCAGGACACTCACCACGTGCGCCCAACTCCCCATGATCCAGCATTGCGTCAATTTTGCGGCCAATCATACGAGCTCACCCACGTTCTGCTCATCCAGGCGCCTGGCCGTGTCCAACAGGTCATTCAGCTCATCGATCACGACTCCCAGGGCGCGCACCACCCCCATTTCAAACGTGATGTTTTCTGTGCGCTCGAACGTGGCTGCCGCGTTCATCAGGAGAGTACCGAACTCGCCGTCACTGACAAGCCGGTGAACCGAGTCGCGGATCGTGTCCTCAATCATTGTCATCACCTTCAGCGTCCACGATCGTGCTGCGCACGTAGGCGCATTCAGCTATCACTGTCTCCAGGGCCGTCGACATGGCGTCTGACGGTTCACTATCAGGGTGAAGGCTCATGTGAGTGTGAGCGCACCGAATGAGGAACACTCCCAGTTCGCCCTGGGTAATACTGTCGCGCACCATCATGCGTACCGTGTCTGTCATACGCCTACTTGTGGGACGAGTCCGCGCCTCGCGCCACCAGCCGCAACTATTTCACGCATGTATGATCTCGAACCTCAGCGTGTCCGTCACATGGCGGGTGTGGCACGCACAGCAGCCAGTCTTGCCCCCGAGTTTGGGCTCTCCCCTACCGACATGTATGTTCTCGGCTTGTTGCACGACGTGGGTTACGCATTTAACCCTGCTGACCATGCGCACGCGGGCGGCCTGGCTTTACGCGCCGCAGGATATCGGTACTGGGAGCAGGTGTACCACCACGGTGATCCTTCTGCGCCTTCAGGCTCCAGGGAGCTGGCCTTACTGAACTTGGCGGACATGACGACCAGCCCGACGGGTGAGCCATGCACTGTTGATGAGCGTCTGGCGGACATTGCACGCCGCTACGGGGAGGAATCACGCCAGTTGGTCGACGCGCGCAGAGTGGTTGACCTGCTGGGCTAGGCGGCGGTGGGTGGTAGCGGGCCGCCAGCCACATAGTCGCGCACCATCTGGTCGAACTCGCGACGAATCGCACTATCGTCCAGGCACACGTCAATCGCCTCATCTTCGGTTAGTTCCACTGGCATCTCATCTGTCATCGTCATGGTAAAAACTCTCCATCCAACTGTCTTCTTGGCCCCTGCCTGAAGGCTGGGGGTTTCTTATGTCAATGCGCGGCACTCTCAGCCTCACACGTAGGGTTTGACGGGGGCGTCCACCCACTCATCATCACCGAGCAGTTCATGGACACTCTTACAAACACGTTCGGCTGACTCCTGCACCATTTCAGGTGTCCTGTCCTGGACTTTCGACCAGCCCCACAAGTATTGAGCGTGACCCCTGGTCGCCTCCTCATCATTCACGCCGCTCGCACGGAAAATGACGTGCGCAATGGAGTCGGCCTCCACTTCCATCTGCCCACGGTTACCGTCATGCCCCGTATGGTACTCGTCGAAACGTTCCAGGTGGCCCGCCACAATGTGTCCCAGTTCGTGCGCCATGACGCGCGCCTGTTCAGCCTCACTGAGCCTTTCGTCAATCACAACCTCCCGTGTCAGTGGTGCCGTGTACCCGTCAGCACTGGAGAGGACTTTTCTTACGACGATTTTGAATCCGCGTTTTTCGATCATGCGAGTGAGGTTCTGTCGAAGCTGGGCGGGAGCCTCCACCTGGGCGTGATCACGTTCCAAAAGGGGTTTGCCATGCGTCTGAGACACGTCGAACACGCTGCCAGTCTTAAAGCCGACAAGCTGGAGGACGGGGCGACCATTCTCGTCGACCATTTGACTACCGTCATCCTCTTTCAGGCGCACGACAACAGGGCAGAGGATTTGAATACCGTGCTCACCTTTCGTGACGGAGCGCCCCAGCCCCTTCCACGTGCGAAAAGAAGCGACCCGCTCGGCGTCGGGGCGTTGCATGTAGATGAGCATTTGGTTGTTGAACGAGTAGTTGTGAAACTTATGCATCTGGTTGAGGTAGGAGAGCCAGTTGGCGTCGGTGTCGAGGTTTTTGACGGCAGTGTCGAGTTCAGCGCGAATGGCTTCGAGTTTTTCCTCCATCGTGTCGTAACGCTTATGGAAGACGTCCTCATCCAGGTCAAGGTCGACTGAGGCGTGGGGTTTCGTGTCAAACTGCCCGCCTTGAGGACTCCCGGCGGGCTTACGGGGTTGGAACGAAGTAGTCATAGGTGACCTAGTTGCGGCTAGAACGGACACGGTTGGGTTGACCAGCATGAAAGTGGAGCGAGCGTCAACCCGTGCCACCACCCTGGTGCAGGTCACCAGCAGACCGGCACCGGAAGCCAGTCCACGACCGCCGCGCTTGAGAGTGGAGCGCCCCAGCAGGACAGTGTGGAAAGTCGTGTGGCTGGGGCAAAACGCGTGAGTCGGAGGTGCGAAAGTTAAGCGGGTTGCGTGATCGTGCGCCAGTTTTTGAATCAGAGCCCCGCACGGGCATGAAAAAGGGCGGCTCACCACTCATTTTTACGAGTGTCAAACCGCCACTTTTCGCTTGTATCCCGCTGAAAACTGGACGTTCACCAGTATATCAGTGGGAAGTGTAGAGAGAACCCAACTCCAAAGTTAGAAGACGGCAAGCAGGTTCCAGTATGTCAGTGGGAAGTGTAGAGAGAACCCAACTGTTTCACAAGCGTTACGACACGATGGACCAGTATGTCAGTGGGAAGTGTAGAGAGAACCCAACGTTGGTCAAGCGATAGTCACGGTATGCTATTGCCACTCTTTCGCAACCTTAATGAGCGCGTTGGAAATTCCACGCATCCACCCCTCGGGATCCCCATTGCCACGCACATGCACACACTCGCCCGTCACGTCACTACGCATCGTCAGGTCAGCGCCCCCGCGATCCCACGACACGCTCACGCTCCCCACTTCAGTGTCAGCAGTCATGAACCCGCGACCCATGCCATGCATTCGAGCCGCCACATCCCGATACGCGTCCACCACCGACTCCACGTCGCGGCGAGCCTGGAACCGATCCGAAACGTCCACGCCCACAGCCGGAATCTTCCGCCCGTCCTGAAACTCCAACAGGACACGACTCCCACTGTTTACAGTGCGGGTGCGCCCATCCCCCACCGAGCACGCGCCATACTCGCTGTAGTGATAGTCGAAAGCCTCGTCAATGGCGGCCTGAGCCCACTGCTCGTCCAAAAACGCTCGAACGCTCGGATCCTCCAGACCCCCCGGCTTGCCGGTCACCTCTTCGGGCCACTCGTCGCGTGGAATGTAGCGCTCCACGTCCGGCCAATCCTCCGTGTTGCCCGTCGTGAACGTGTGCTTACCCTGATGGACAATAATATCCGCCACGACAGCACCGTCCTGAATTGTGGGGGCAATTTCAATCACGGCACCATCGGAGTCCGTCGTCATCAAGCTGCCGTACGTGAACGGGTATTCGCCTGCGCGCCACGAGTAGCGCGACCGGTCGTGCATGTCGAGAGGCATCTGGTCGTGTGGCTTAGTGTCGAATTGACCGCCCTGGGGTGAACCGGCGGGCTTGCGTGGTTGAAAAGTGCTCATGGAACTACCAGTTGCGGCTGGGACACAACGCTCGGGTTGACCAGCATGAAAGTGGAGCGAGCGTCAACCCGTGCCACCACCCTGGTGCAGGTCACCAGCAGACCGGCACCGGAAGCCAGTCCATGACCGCCGCGCTTGAGAGTGGAGTGTTCCAGCAGGCCAGGGCGAAAAGTCGTGCGGCCATGGTTGTACGCTCGGGTTGACCGGCATGAAAGTAGGGCGAGCTTCATCCCGGATCTGGTATCCAAAGCTCTGGTCGCTGGAAGTCGGCCACGGGCGGGTGTGGGGTGAACACGAACGCATCAAACGACCAGGACAAGCCCCTTGCGGCTGGGACAAAACACGCGTGAACTGGGTGGTGCGACAGTTGAGCGAGCCAGAACCCGAGTAAATAGTGGGGCGAAGGTCGGTGGTGAACAAAGTGATACAGGTTACAATGTCCTTAAAGTCTCATCGACCCAAAGGAGAGAACTATGTCAACACCAGTACAACCCGGCAACACGAGCCGCACACCAGACAACACTCCCCCAGCCACCACTCCCCGCGACACGAACATGCTCGACCAGTGGAACACGCCCGCCACGCCCACCTACCGGCAGACCCCACCCTACGCGACGCAACCCACTCCGCCAGCCAGCTCCACCGACTCCATCGGAGCATGGATGCTCGCACTCCTCCTCACCGGTATCCCGGTCGTCGGACTCATCTACATTCTCGTTGTCGCGTTCGGAGCGTCAACCTCACTGGCACGTAAAAACTGGGCGCGCGCAATGCTCGCATGGCGCATCATCATCATCGTCCTCTTCCTCATCGTCCTGATCGCAACCGGCGGAGCAATCGGCTCCTTCATGCGCAACTACTAGACCACTACAAAGGCGGCCCGTCACCCAGCTGGGAGGCGGGTCGCCTTTTCATGCAGACGCGTCCTCGTCTAACGCGCCCGAAATAGCCCATGCCCTCGGCCACATCGCCCAACACACACGGTCAAACAGCCCAGGCACATCACCAATATCCTCCAAGCCGCGCGACGCGGTGCCAGTCGACGGGTGCTCCACAGCCCACCACTCACACGTCGACCCGTCACGAGCCCCCACTATGCACACCGTTCCCGTATCCGGGTGATACACGTGCAGCGTCACCAGCCCATCCGGGTCATACATCGTGGCCGACATGACGTCCGGCGGCTCCAGCGACCCGCCCCAATCCGCGCGCAGCAGCCGCACCCTACTGAACGGGGTTCGCACCACCGCCATCTTCCACACCACGGGCGACACACTGTTCGCCACCGCGTCCACGAGCGCCTGCGGCCTCAACTCCAACGGGGACCGCACACGACCTTCCACGCACCCCGCGCGGTCCACTTTCACGCTCGCCAGATCGTCACCAGCCAACAGTTCACCCGAACGCGTCACCTCACCTGTCATCGCGTACGACACGCCCGTCACGTCGAAACGCACGGGAATCTGGCCGGACGCGGACACGACAGTAGATGAGGGGCTGACACTGACGCGGCACGTGGTGGAGCCTTCGAACGCGCGCGCCACCTGGATGTCCGCCACGCCACACACGTTGCACCTGTCCAACACGCCAATCATGCTCAACGCACACTTATAGGCACGCACGTGGTCAATGTTCAGTGAATCGAACGGCACTCCACCCACGCTTGCCACCACCAGGCGCGACCCGGTGGGAGTGATTCTCAGTGGAACCTGCCGTAGCCCTACGCTCTTCATGCCCCTCCTTGTGGGACGAGATGGGCTAACTCGTTCTGATGCGCACCGGCTTACCGGAACAGCCGAACGTGAGCGAGCACGACGTGGGGGCGGCCCCTTTCAGGGAGGCGAAACGCCCGCACTCAGGACAGATCGTCACCGACGTTGCAGCCACATCCAGCAGGGACGCCCACCGCAATACGCACGCCCACTCGTCCTCGCTGATCTCCCACTCACCTAAAACGCGCGGGCGAGAAACGGCGTGAGCATACACCTGGCGAAACGAGCGGCCCTTGCGGATACGCGCAAAAATACTGCCAGCCCTCGTCGCGTCTTCAAGCCTGTCGGTGCTCATCACGATCATCCTTGTGGGACGGGTAGCCCGATGACGCGCCCCGTTCTACGAATGAGACTGAGAGCGCTCCACCGTTTACGGTGGTGGTGAATCAGCCGGTGGGGCGTTTCTGGTTGCGGATGTAGTTTTCCACGGTTGTCAGTGCAGGCACCCCCGTGGTTCCTGCATAGTACGAGCGTGACTGGAACGCAGCAGCGAGCATTCTTGTCGCCGCAGGGCGTGCGGGAACATTCAACGCCTGGGAAAAGACCATCAGACGCACCCTCGCGTGCGCAGGCGAACCCACCGAACAAACTTTCGTCAAGTTTGCGTAGAATCCCCTCGCCTTCAGGCAGGGAGGACATCACCTAAGCAGCACTGCGCTTCACCCACCACGCCGTCAATCAGCACGCGAAGCACCCCCGCATCACGCGCAGATCCACCAGACCTCTCACCATCCACAGCGTCCACCCGCTCACGCTTATGCTCCAACACTTCCATGATCCGCTCATCCAACGTGCCACTGCCCACCAGGGTGGTCACCCACATGGTGCGGTTCTGCCCAATCCGACGCACCCTGTCCACCGCCTGGTCAATGGTCGCCGGAGTCCAATCCGCCTCCACGAACACGCACCTGCGACCCCTCGTGAGCGTCACGCCCACACCGACCGCCCCCATGGAGGCCACCAGGACACCCACCTTGCCGGACTGGAAATCGTCCACTATGCGCGTTGAGTCGGTCGACCCGCCACGAATCATGCGCCACGACACTCCCAGCTTGTCCAGCTCGTCAACCAGATCATCGCCCACCTCACGGTGATGCACCCACACGAGAAGCGGATCCTCATACACTCCGTCTACAGGCGGGTTAGCTTTCACATGCTCACCGATCACGTGGCACGCCGCTTTCACTTTCGCGCGACCAGCCGCCACACGCAGCCGGGAAATCAGCTCAAACGAACGCGAATACGGGTCGTCCCCATCTTCCAGCATGTCGCACACCTGCCGGATCACGTCCTGGTGGGCGGTGCGGAACACCTTGTCCTCCACGTCCACCGTGGTCGTGGTGAACACAACGTCGGGAAGGCCGAGCACATCTTTTTTTGCGCGCCGCACCCAACACGAGGAAGCGAGCATGTCACCCAGGTGAGGCAGTTGTCGTTTACGCGCCACCCACCCACGGTATTTGTCGGGACGCATATAGGTGGAGTAGAACTCGGACCAGCCGCCAAACACAGGCTCCAACAGTCCCACGCAGTCCAGTATGGGGGCAAGGTCGGACGGTTCGGACACCATGGGCGTGCCGCTGAGCGCTATTTTCAGTCCGCCAATACGCCTGGCGAGACTCAAAACCGCGCCGGTACGTTGGGCGGCAACGTTTTTCATGCGGTGCGCCTCGTCCACGATCAGCCCGTCTGCCCACGCTCCGAGCTGGACGGGCAGGTGGGGGCGGGCAGCAAGAAGCGAGTCGGATATGACGACCACGCCGCGAGTTGGCATATCGTCGGACGGCTGGGTGATGGGGATGGTCCAGCCGGATGCTTCAATTTCGCGTTTCCAGTTGGGGACAACGACGGGTGGGCACACAACGACGAGCCTGCGGGTTCGGGCGGTGGCGTGCGCACAGATCGCCTGGATTGTTTTCCCCAGGCCGGGTTCGTCCGCTATGAGCCTGCGCCCAGCCAGGACAGCCTGCACGCCGCTGGCCTGGAAGCCAAACAGGGGCCGGTGTGGGGCAAACAGGCGAGCTTCACCTTCCACGTGGATAAGGTCGGGTGCTGCTGCCAGCCTGGCCACGTTACTCTCACTGACCGTACTGTAGGTGCGTGAATTCGTCTGGGTGCTGGAACCGACCAGGCCGGATCGTGCGCAGTCCGGCTCGCTGGCCATGAAGCAGTGACGGCGAGTATCCCACGCGCAAAACGTGGGCAGCGACTCTTTCACGTCATCGTATGGCTCCAGTCGCGGGTAGATGCGGATCCACCCATCACGCGACCGCACCATCACGCGACTCGCCACGTCACTCAGGTCACGGATTTTCCCACCGGCAGCTGTCACGTCCACGTGGAAGTCTGCCGCCTCCAGGTCGGCCATGAACGTGCGTGTCACCGCGAACACACGCCATGTTTTCGACCCCGCATCCCAGTGACGATCCGGCATGGTCTTCACCCAATCCAACAGGGTTTGCCACCGACCACCCACGCGAGCCTTCTCGAAAGGAGGGAACTGGAGGTCAACGTGAGGGGTTCGGCGCGTCCCGCCTAAAACAGCCATCTTCATGCCCCTCCTTGTGGGACAAGACTCCCAGACACGCGGGGCTGCAACCGCCCGTGTGTCGCATTAACGCACATGAGGGCTATGTGTGTCCCACAAGCGGGGTGCGACAGGTCCTCAACGGACACAACAACTCATCAAGAACAGGATGACCACGTAAT
Organism: Actinomyces sp. HMSC065F12; assembly: GCF_001814535.1. Taxonomy (NCBI): domain Bacteria; kingdom Bacillati; phylum Actinomycetota; class Actinomycetes; order Actinomycetales; family Actinomycetaceae; genus Actinomyces; species Actinomyces sp. HMSC065F12. The sequence goes on along the minus strand of NZ_KV817030.1, from coordinate 452 downwards.
GAAACGTCTCCCAGTGGCGAAAACAGTCGCCAGCCTTTCACTTCTCACATTGCTTGCCATGACAGCATGTTCAGGCCCCTCCCCGTCTACCGAGACGGACACTCCATCGCCTGACACCACGGTCAGTCAGTCAGCCGACCAACAGTCCGGTGATGACCAGCAGTCAGGAACCACGACACCTTCCGGCACGAACGCTCAACAGAAGAAGAGCACCACTGTTACCGCGCCGAAAACCCCCGGCAAGCAGGGTGGCTATATTGTGCACGACACCAACGGTCAGGTAGCCGCGCAAAAAGCCAAGCCCAGCCAGAAGGCGAAAGCCACGAAGCCGGTCGCCCGCCCGTCTGCCCCCGGCCACAAGGTCACCCCGACTCGGCCTGTTGAACCAGCCCACCCCGTGACCCCTCCAGCTCCCAGCAAGCCGGATACTCCAACCCCTGAGAAGCCGGATA
>NZ_KV817029.1:0-2775 GCF_001814535.1 Actinomyces sp. HMSC065F12 | reverse complement strand
GTACGGGAGGCTTGAGACCGTAGGACTGCCTATGGCGTTTAATAGCCTCACTGGGTATGCGCCATGACGCGCGCTCGCCTGCTCTATACGCTCCCGGGAATCGCCCCTCCTTGAGGTACCCATAGAGGGTGACAAGGTGGATCCTCTCCATGTCGGCCACTTCTCGAGCTGTGTACACTCGACCAGTCACAGCGCTTCACCGCCTTCGGGTAGCGTTACCGTGTGAGCACCGTTATCGCAGTGGTCAGCGTGGCGATCGCGCTGGGAAGCCTCATCGTCGCCATCCTCGCCCGCACTGACACGAAACGCGGCCAAAGACTGGCTCAGGAAGCTAACCGCATCGCCCAGGAAGCAGGCCTCGCAGTGTCCGAGGCTAACCGCCTGGCAGCACAGGCAAACCAGATAAGTAGCGAGGCGAACCACGTCGCGAGGAGAGCACTCAAGGCGAGCCAAGACAGAGCTGACTTCGTATGGCGGCTTGAAAGTGAAAACAGAGGTGAGCTCATCACCGTGATGAACGAGAGTTCCTTCGACGCATACAGTGTGTCCATTACTGTCATGTGTGAAGACGCTCCCGTACGAGTGCTCGATGGGGTAGACGTACCCGCATTTGGTGAGCATTCGTTCACGCCCGATTTGCTCCATGAGCATCTGCTTGAACTGTTCGCACAGCCCGTGCCGAGCCGCGTGAGTATTGATGGCGTTCGACGCATGAGCGTTCCGAGCAGTATTACGTGCCGCGTGTTCATTCACGCGTCGTCTAGCAGCGGGGTGGAGCGTCAGAGCGTGCTGGATCATCGCTTCAGCTAGCTGCACAGTCGGATCAGTGTTTGACGTGCTCACAGTGAAACCTCCTTGTCGGCGGGTTCGCGGCATGGAATAGGCGCTGGACCTGTTCGGCTTCACGCCACCCAGCGGGGCGAGGAGTATCAAACGACTTCACAGCGAGACCTCCTGTGCGTAGTACTGGTCCCACACTTGTTCCATGAGTGGGCGGTCTTTACGCGTGTACCCGTTGCACATGCGGGTCTGCCCGTTCGACAAATGCAGCGCGTATTGTTCGGGGTCTTTACCATGCTTCAGCGTGTAGGCGGCTTTGACGCGTTTGCCGAACGTGCCTCTAATGGATTTCAGTTGCTTGCCGGTGACGCCTTTGGATTTGAGGAAGTCTTGCGTGTAGAGGGGCGTGTTCTTGTCTTCCAGTTGTGGGTATTCGCCGAGGCCTTGGGCGAGGATGCAGCGGGCTTTGGCTTCCAGATGGTCGGGGTGGATGAGGCCTCTGGCGGCTTGGCATAGTTCCATGCGGGCGCGGGCCTGGAAAATCGTGGCGTTAGTCTCGTGCGCGCGCTGCTCGGCCGCGTAGTAGCCATGCTGACGAATCTGAGGGAGGACCTCGTGCGTCACCCAACGCTTAAATGCTTTCGCCTCTGGTTTGCGGCTCTTGAAGATTAGCGAGTACAGGCCAGCCTCGTTAACAACGTTGGCGCTCCCTTGACGACCTAAGTAATACTTAGCCCGTTCATCTTCTTCAAGTCCTTCGAGTGCGACTGTTGTGTTTGTGAGTTCGAGGATGTCGCACACGTCCTTAGCGATGAACCACGGCGTACCGTCCTCTGTCGTAACCGTGCGGACACTGGTACCCTCATACGTGAAGGGAATTACTTCGTTCATTTTTTGATTTCCTTTCTCCCCAGTCGTCCTTACCGGCTGGGGGTTTCACTTTCTGCTTGCTTTTCTGCTTCTTCAGCCCTGCGCATCAGCTCCGACGCTGGGACACCGAGCGCGTTGGCAGCTTGGATGACTTCTGAATATTTCAGTTTCCGTTCCCCGTTGAATGCTCTGGAGAGCCTTTCGGGGTAGGTGTTCATCCTGTGTGCTACTTCTTTGAGCGTGATCTGCTGTCGTGCAGCTTCAGCCCTGATTTCCAGCGCAACGTTCACCCCTTACCTCCTGTTCTATTCGGAACTTCTGGGGACAGGTTATGTTCCAAATAGAACTATGTCAAGCTGTTGACGCAGGTGTGTCTATTTGGAACACTTAGGTTATGGCTAGAAAACCTGCAGATATGGATGAAGTCGAGCGTAAAGCTATCGGCATTCTTCGAGGAGCATTCGAGCAGTCAGGGATGACACAAGGAGAACTCGCGGACAAGGTGGGAGTTGCTCGCACCACAATTTTGAAGACCTTTGCAGGAAGCCGAGCAACATACATTTCAGAATTCGAAGGAATCGCAAAAGCCTTGGGTCTTTCTCCGTGGCGTGTGATGCGTCAGGCTGAGGACGCGCTCGAAGCCGCGCCCAGTAACGTCCTGCGATTCCCCGCCACCAGCAGGCAGGAAAACCAGCGTGAGGCAGACGCGATGATCGCAGAACAGCGGTACGCCGCCTCACAGCTCAAAACCGGTGAGAAAGACGCACCCCAATACCCGGACGCGGACTGAAATGCACACGGCCACCATTACCATGCTTCCCGTGAGCATCATGGTGAGCGAGACGAGCGTGATCGACTGGATCGAACGGCAAGGTGTGCGCGTCATCGACGCTGACCTGCCAGGCGGCTTGTGGGGAGCCTACTCACTGACACGCGGCCTCATCGCCATCCACACAGGGCTGTCAGCGTCGCAGCGGCTTTTCGCTCTCATCCACGAGTCAATACACGTGCAGAATCAGCATGACGGCCACCAGTCGGAGCCTGTGGAGCGCCGCATCGACGAGGAGGCGGCCTGCCTGATGATCGACCGCGTGGATTACATGTGGGCTGAGTCGCAGTACGGGT
>NZ_KV817028.1:26916-27230 GCF_001814535.1 Actinomyces sp. HMSC065F12 | reverse complement strand
TAACACCCTCGTCTGATACCCGCTAACGCAAGCACTCGCGCAGACCCCCTTAGGTCGAAACGTGCCCCTGCCGCGCGGACGTTATGGCGACGAGCACCAGATCACCGGACCTCCAGCGAGCCAACGAACAACCCCAGAAACGACAAAACCCCTGCTCAACAGGGGTTCAAGGGTTCAAGCGGCTTTTATCATTTTCGACGTCTAAGTATCCACTATGATGTGTCGGGGCAGCGTTGACAGTTTGTTGGCGGTGTCTCGATCTTTTTGTGTGTGGGTATGTCCCGACACATCGCCTGCACCCCATGTCAACTATG
>NZ_KV817028.1:0-26816 GCF_001814535.1 Actinomyces sp. HMSC065F12 | reverse complement strand
ACACACCTGTCAACTATGTATTGAAACCAGACAAACAACAAAAAACAGGGTCGCCCCCTCGTTCGGCGCGTGAGGACGTCACTGACACTGCGGCAAAAACGGAAGGCACGCGGTCTTCTGAAGCGGGCAATACGCACGCTTCGAGCGGCACTTCACGATATCCTCAAGGCATGTTATTTGCCTTTTCAATTTCCCCGTCCACGACGGACAGCCCTGACGGTTCGATGGCGCATATCGTGGCGCGCGCCGTCAAAGTCATTCGTGACAGCGGCCTACCCCACGAAACCAATTCGATGTTCACCACCATCGAAGGCACATGGGATGAATGCATGCCAGTGATTCGCCGCGCCTGCGAAGCAGTGGGCGAAGTCAGCCCTCGGGTCTCACTGGTGCTGAAAGCAGACCTGCGCCCCGGTCACTCAGATGAGATGAGCGGGAAAGTGCAGCGACTCAACTCCCAGCTCGACAAGATCGACGGACAGTAACTCCCCCAAGGGAACACCATAGTGCGTGGTCGCGAACGCGTGCGCGAGCATCACGCTATGACCAATACCGTAGGAACATGAGCATCCCTACCGACGCGCCCCAGTCCCGGCCATTCACGATCCGCAGGGCCACACGCGCTGACGTTTCCGCACTGCAGGAACTGTCCATCACGACTTTTACACAGACCTTCGGTTTTCTGTACGCGCCCGATGACCTCCAGAACTTCCTCGAATCGACCTATTCGCCCGACGCGCTCACATCGCTGCTCACTGACCCCCAATGCGCCGTCTGGCTGGCGTTCGATGCGGGCGTTGGTGGAGACACTAATCTCGACGCGCAGGAGACCTCTCAACCGGTCGCGTATGTGCTTGCCGGGCCATGCTCACTTCCCCACCCTGATGTGCGCTCCGGCGACGGGGAGATTAAGCGGCTCTATGTCAGGCAAGGCCTGCAGAATTCAGGCCTAGGTACACAGGTCATGTTCATCGCCGTCGACTGGCTTCTTGAGCGTCAGCCGGACGCCTTATGGCTGGGCGTCTGGTCACGCAACGACCGCGCGCAGCATTTCTATGAGCGTTTCGGCTTCACGCACGCGGGCGAATACCGATTCAAAGTCGGCTGCCACCGCGATCATGAATTCATCGTTAAACGGGCGCTGCATGCCTCACTTCGTCAATGAGGCATGAAATGGGCCCACCGCCTTCAACAGCGGTGGGCCCGAGCTCATACTTTCCGCAGACTACATGCGCTGCATCATCTCCAGCTCACCTGCATCAACCCTCAACTGTCACAGCGCCACTTTCAGCGTCGATGTCGAATTCGGCCAAGTCTCCCCCGGCTTCGTTTTCGAGTTCAACCTCGAAGTAGAACTTGTTGTCGTCATCGTCGTCGAAGTCAGCAGATATGAGGTAGCCATCGGGACGCTCGGCCAGGGCAGCCTTGACCGCATCGGCCAGTGAGATGATTCCAGCATCCGCAACATGCTTGTCGTCTTCATCAAAGTCGTCGTCGATCTCGTTTCGCACGACATTGCCGCTTTGATCAATGACGTAGACACGGCCTTCATTACCCTCAACAACCTTCACTTTCCACTCGGAGCGCTGGTCGTTGGTTTCCAGAGAATAGGCGCGGCCACCGTTCACGCCCTCAGCAGCCGCCACAGCCGCCAGAGCCTGCTCGTTGGATGAAACACCTGATGCCGCAGAGGCCTGATCGTCATCTCCAGATTCGGCGGTGTCATCAGCATCATCATCACGGTCATCGTCCGAGGAAGACTGAGTTGCCTCGCTCGTCGTAGTAGTTGACGTGGGTTCAGATTCAACTGGTGCGGGGTCATTTTGGGAACTGCAGGCTCCGAGAGTGAATGCCAACGCGATCGCAGGGACAAATGCCAGTTTTCGTGTGGTTTTCATGCCTTTACCCTGTCAAGTACTCTCCCACTTTTGCAAGCGATCACGCCAGATTCACGGCGCGCGAAGCATTGCTACCACCCTCAAACGGCGCCAGCGTGCGCAACCCTCGACGTCCGCATGATTATGCATACCTATCAGTAAGTTTCGCTATTTGGATGCCGTTCATCCGACCTTGCGCAAGGTATCCACCATACGAACACTTTTCCACGAGGGCGATTTTTGGCCTACCGTGTTCACATGCATGGTGACAGTCGACTTCTTTGCTGATTCTCGACTGACTGCTTACTCAACGAGGGGGAACGTATGTCTGATTCTGCTGCGACGCCAAAAACTGGCAGCCACGGCACAGCCGATCCACACCTTCGACGCAACCTCAAGGCTCGCCACCTCAACATGATCGCCATCGGAGGCGCAATTGGAACGGGCCTGTTCGTCGCATCAGGTGGCACCATCACCGGCGCAGGGCCAGGTGGCGCACTGCTGGCGTACGGCGCAATCGGCGTCATGGTCTTCTTCCTCATGCAGTCACTGGGCGAGATGGCCACATACTGCCCCTCCTCCGGTGCGTTCGAGGTTTACGCGACGCGCTACGTCTCCAAGTCTTTCGGCTTCGCGCAGGGATGGAACTACTGGTACAACTGGGCGATCACGGTGGCAGCCGAACTCGTTGCCGCCACCATCGTCATGCAGTACTGGTTCCCGCCGGATCAAGTTCCACCGTGGATCTGGTCCGGCGTCTTCCTGCTGATTCTGTTCACCCTCAACGCGTTCAGTGTGCGCGGTTTTGGTGAATCTGAATTCTGGTTCGCCGCCATCAAAGTCGTGACCGTCTTGATCTTCCTGGCGCTGGGTGTGCTGATGATCGTCGGTATCCTGGGAGGCGAATCGCCCGGCCTGACTAACTGGCAGATTGGCGAGGCGCCCTTCGTCAACGGCTTCTGGGGAATCATGGGGGTCTTCATGATCGCCGGATTCTCATTCCAGGGAACAGAAATGATCGGCATCGCAGCCGGCGAGACTGAAGATCCGGAGAAGAACGTTCCCAGGGCTACGCGAGCGGTCTTTTTCCGCATCCTGCTGTTCTATATCGGCGCGATCCTGGTGATTGCCTTCCTCATCCCCTACACCGACCCGTCGCTGCTGCAGGGCGCAAGTGCGGACGATTCCACCGCACAAGGCTTCACCGAGGCCGTCACGAAGTCACCTTTCACGTTGCTCTTTGAGCGAGCCGGCATCGCCGGTGCTGCAGGTGTAATGAATGCGGTCATTTTGACCTCGATTCTGTCTGCAGGAAACTCCGGTGTCTACGTCGCCACTCGCATGCTCTACTCAATGGCGAAGGAGCGTAAGGCGCCTCGTCTGTTTGGTCGTGTCACCTCACACGGTGTTCCCCTGGCAGCTCTGGCCGCTACGTGCCTGATCGGCGCGGCATGTTTCGCCACATCTCGCGTCGGTTCCGGCGTTGTCTACAGCTGGCTGGTGAACGCGTCCGGCCTGGCCGGTTTCATCACATGGATGGGAATCGCATGGTCGCACTTCTGTTTCCGTCGCGCATATAAGGCTCAGGGGAAGGATCCGAAGGATCTGCCCTACCGCGCTCTGCTCTATCCTGCAGGTCCGCTCATTGCGTTGGCGATGTGTGCGATCGTTGTGGTAGGTCAGTCCCTCGACGTGATTGCCGGCGAATTCTCCGTCATCAAGTTCATCGGTATCTATATCGGGCTGTTCTTCTTCCTCGCCATTTGGGGCGGACATAAACTGGTGACGCGCTCGCGCGCAGTTGACCCGATGAATGCCGACCTGTCGCGGACAGCGCAGTAGTTCCGCCGTTCCCTGTCGTAACGGAATCGGCCTCGCGTTCGACGCGAGGCCGATTCCTTATGCGCTGTTCTGTGTGCACTGTTCTGTGTGCTCTGTTAGACGCCCCACCCTTTTGAGATTGATTTTCACTATGTTAGTGTTGTGCGTATTGATAATCATTCTTGACAGGAGGTCCAATGCGCTTCTTACGCACGCTTGCTCGGCGCCGCAGCGCCAAAGCCCTTGCGGCAGCAGCACTGCTCAGTGTGGTCGCCTCACTCAGCAACGCCATGCCGTCCCCGGCATCCGACACACTCACCCTTGATCACGGTCACGTCGATATGTTTCACCTGAGTACCACCTCCTCAGGTGGAATCGACCTCGACGTGAAAGAAGACGTTACGGGCACAGACGTCCGTCACGCCCCTGAAGATGTCACATTCGTCGTCAAGGAAGCTGCAAAAACAGCGATTCCATCCGATGCAGGTGTGCCCGGTGCACCAGAGGCGTACGTGCTTCCGCAAAAGCAGGATTTCAACCTGCTGTGGCCGGGATGGGACATTTTGGCGTTGGGAGATTCCTACACGGGCGCGAACTTCGACATTTCGTATTCAGGTCCCCAGGGAGGTCACATCGCAGCGTGGATGACACCAGCCTTCGGTGCGCCTCAGTCAGTACTGACCGACAAGTCCCTCGCTTTGGATCCTGCCGGCTCCACTATCGAGCAGCCTTATCTGGCGCATGCGCACGTCAACTGGCTGTTTACACATGCCGGCACCTACACGCTCAAGGTCACCGCGCGGGCCACGCGCACCGATGGCACCCAGGTTCACAGCACCCCACATACGTACACGATCGTCGTAGGACATGCACAGCCTGCCTCAGATTCACAGGGCACTGACGAACCTGGCTCGAAGCCGGGCGAGGGCGAGGCAGCCACGACACCGACATCCCCTGAAGGGGACGAAAGCACCTCCCCGGCAGGTGACGACGCGCAGGCAGGTGACGGCACGCAGTCAGGCGACGGCACGCAGTCAGGTGACGGCACGCAGTCAGGCGACGGCACGCAAACGGAAAGCAGTTCACAGACGGGAACTGGCTCACAGGCACAGCCTGACTCGCCAGCCGCCGTCTCGAAACCGCACGCAGACTCACCAGCACACAATGGCTCAGCAGCACAACCAGCCGCGAAAGCAGAACCAGAGAAGTGCATTGCCACCGAAATCACCCGCCCCGCCACCGAAGCGGAGATTGCGCAGGCACAATCTGCTCCCCACGGTGATTCCACAGTCGCCACAACAACCCTGCACTTTTCGGTAGGCCCCAACGCTTCAGGAGATGCGACCGATGGACACTTCGACCTCGGCGTCGGCATCTCGAACGGGCGTGCCGTGGCACTGCTCAAAGACGATCGCGCTCAGCCCGCATCGTGGGTCAATCCGTCAAGCCTGACGTTTGCCGTGGGAGGCGCCGCATATCTCAAAGCACCCTCAGCATTGTCATTCCTCACCACCGCAGGAAAGCCCGTGTGGATGATCGGCTCCACACAGCAACGCGGTGTGCCGTGGCTCGGCATGAACTCACAGCGCCCCGAACTGTCAGGCGCCACAACCGGTCAGGTGCGATGGGCACTCGAGGATGTGCAAGGTCCTGGCCGTCTGGGCGTCTTCTTCTCCGGAGGACTTGGCGGCGGAGTAGGCGAAAAAATCTTCACCGCTCCCGGTGATTCCTTCACACTGCCAGCCAACACTCACGCGCATCCGAACTGGGTCTTCACAGCTCCTGGCCATTACTCCGTGACCATCAGCCAGACACTCACCCCCACCAATGCCGCAGCTTTCGCAGCCTCAGGCGTCCATGTGGATGAGAACGGCCAGCACGTCGTCACAGAAGTCGTGGGCCGCACCCCCTCCGGAAAAGCATGTGAGTTGCCGGAAAACGCCACCAGTCTAGCGTCAACCGGCGCCAACAGCTTTCTGGTTCTTGCCGGCCTTGTGCTCATCGCGGGCCTGGCTGGTCTGGGCATGCACCACGCTGCTCGTCGCACACGCTGCGATCGCTAGATGCCGCTGATCGCCATGTTCCACACATTACGACGAGGGTGGCCAGCCCACCTGCATGCTGCAGCACACACCTTTCGCATCACAGGGCGCGCACTGCTGACACGCACGGTAGTCACCCTCGTCACTGTGGCATCTGTCGCCACGATAAGCGCGTGCAGCGGCATCGGACGCGCGCAAGCAGGTGCCGATCAAACCGGCGCGCTCAAAGTCGTGACAACCACAGGAATCCTGGCTGACCTGGTGCGTCAGGTCGGCGGTGAGCGCGTGTCGGTTAATGCACTGGTGCCCGATGGGGCAGATCCGCATACCTATGAGCCCTCACTGCGCGACATCCGCGACGTCGCCTACGCTGACGTGGCATTTTCGAATTACCTGCTGCTCGAAGAACATGCCATAATCCGCGCGCTCGACGCCAACCTGCCCTCCCAGGCACGCTCGGTGTCCATCGCGGAAGTTGCCGCGGCATACGGTGCGAAAGTACGCCCGCTGGTCGAAGATCGCGCACTGGATACGGTGTGGCTCGGCATGCGGGTAAGCGGCAGCGGGGAGAAATACGGAGCGGATCGAGCATCGGAAATATCCCTGTATTGCACCGGCGCAGACCTACCCGAAGGATCGGTGGCGAGCGCGTGGCTGACCACCACGTTCGGTGCGCCCAGCATCGCCTTTACTGCGGGCGGGCAGACAGAGACTTCACAGACACATGCATGCTCAAATGATCAGATGCGCCTCCCCGCCCAGGCGCACCAGCACATGAGCTGGGGTTTCACAAAGCCAGGGATCTACCGCCTCACGCTGGGAGCGACCATCCGCCCCGGGCGCGGCCTGCCTGACAGCAACCTGCGCAGTGGGACGCTGGTCGTGGCTGTGGGCATTGACCCCGGTGAAATCGCCGCGCACGAAAGGCGCACCGTCGTCGATTCTGGCCATGCGGATGTGACCGTGGATCTGGAACACGGTGACGTGACCCTCATGGCTGATTCACACGCGGGCGGGGATTCAAGCCTGGAGCGGATCAACCTGGATCGCGCCGTCCTGTCAGTGCCGGCTTCCACTTTGACCTCAATTCCGGCAGATGGCTTCCGATTCCTCGGCCATCCAGGCGACCCGATCTACCTGCTGCCGCAGGCAGTCCTCGGCAAGCATGTGCACGGCGAGATCGACCCGCACCTGTGGCACGACGTATCGAATGCGCGCGCATACGTGCAGGTCATTCGCGACGAACTGATGCGCGCTGATCCCGAAGGGGCCGCAACCTACCAGCGCCGCAGCGCCGCCTACCTCAACGAGCTGGCTGACCTGGACACCTATATGGCCCAGACGATTGAGCAGATCCCGCCCGAACGACGCCACCTGGTCACCACTACTGATGCGTTCGCTTATCTTGCCGACGCGTACGGGTTGGACGTGGCGGGCTTCCTGGCTCCCAATCCGGCCACAGAGCCATCCCTCGCTGACCGCCAAGCACTCCAGGCAGCGCTCAGTGACCTGAAGATTCCCGCCGTTTTCCTGGAGCCGAACCTGGCCCGAGGGCGCTCACCGCTGCGCACGATTGCAGAGGAATCAGGCGTGAAAGTCTGCCCTCTGTACGGCGACACGCTGGATTCACGCGCCCCGACCTACATCGACATGATGCGCGCGAATGCAGATTCGCTGCGCGAGTGCCTCTGCCCTGCTGATTCAACGAAAGAGTAACCGTGACACAATCCCTGATTTCACGCCTGACCAGTGCCGCCCTGGGGGCCCTCGCCGCCACTGCCTGCCTGGCCCTGCCCGCCTTGTCTGCGCCGATGGACGAGGCTGACCCTGCCCTGGATCAGACGGTTAAGGCAGATGAACCCGTTTCCACTGATCCGACCGTGATTTCGCGCGGACACGTTGACATCGGTCCGCGCGTCATCGACGGCACGTGGCAGATCCTGGCGCGCGATGATTCGGCTGCCACACCACTGTGGCGCACCCTGGATTCGGTTGCCATCCACGTGAGCGATGAGTCCATGATGGATGTGCCGGATACAGACGATTACGCCTTTCTAGAAGGCGCGCAGGGTAAGCGCGCCTGGGTGATCCCGCAAACTCAGCAGGTCGATGTGCCCTGGGTCGGGTGGAACACGCAGGATTCGGAGGCACTGAAGCGCATGGGAACGGGCGCCACGATGACGGTTGAACGTGTCGAGGGGCCGGGCCGCATGTGGCTGTTCCTGCAGGACGGTACGTTCGGAGCGCCGCGTGTGCTGGCGGATTCGGGGGCGAACAGCGCTGACGGATCAGCGGGCAGCACACCTGCCGGTGAGGTATGGATGGAAGCCAATACTCATGTGCACGCTAATTGGGTATTTTCTGAGCCGGGCGTGTACCTGGTTCATCTGCGTGTGGCAGCTGACGACGGTGCAGGAAACGCGTCGTCTGACGCGACGGCCCAGGCTGTCATGCGTGTCGCTGTCGGCAGCCAGACTGATCCGCACGACGCCCTCAGGGCTGTGCCCGCAACTGCAGATCCTGCCGATTCTCAGAATGCTTCCGACCAGTCCAGAGCAGGCGAACAAGCTGGCGACAATTCTGCATCCACTGCCGAATCGGCACCGCCCGGTGTTTCCTCACAGGACCAGTCGGCTCTGAAGGGGCCACGGGACGTGTCTGATTCGAATACGTCCGCTCCCCTGTGGATCACCATCATTGCAGCCGTCGTGCTGATTGGTGCCGGCGTGGCGTGGCTTGTGAGCAGGGCGCACAGGAAGCAGCGCGCAGGCTCATCCCTCGTCAATCCGCAGGATTCAGAAAGGACCACTCGATAGGCATGACTCTCACGGTACCAACTGCTGCGGCGGACAGGTCACCGGCAGGCGATGCGCTGAGCGTGTCGGGCCTGAATGTGTCACTGGCGGGCCGTTCGGTTCTGCACAATGTCTGCTTCACTGTTCCTCCCGGCTGCCTGATCGGTCTCATCGGCCCGAACGGTGCCGGCAAGACCACACTGATGCGCGCATTGCTCGGATTGGTGCCGATCAGCTCCGGCAGCGTTCAAGCCGGAGGGACGCATCTGAGTGCGCCGATGATCGGGTACGTTCCTCAACGCCATGAATTCGCGTGGGAGTACCCCATCAGCGTGCGCCAATGTGTCGATATGGCTGCGCGCCTCCACCCCGGCGAGGGATCGCGCACGCTCCGCATGATGCGGCGTTTCGATTCCATCGCACGCCGCGAGCGCCATGAGCGCGTCTCGCGCGCCCTGGATCGAGTCGAGCTGTCGGATCTGGCTTCCCGTCCAATCGGACAGTTGTCAGGCGGGCAGCGCCAGCGCGTCCTGGTTGCCCGGGCGCTCGCCGGTAATCCGCAGTTACTGTTCCTCGATGAGCCGTTCACGGGGTTGGACATGCCCACCCAGGAACTCCTGACTGATCTGTTTCAGCGGCTGACCGGCGAAGGCTGCACCATTATGATGAGTACGCATGACATTGCCTCCGCGCTCCATACGTGCGATCAGCTGCTGCTGCTCAATCGCACGGTGATTGCGCACGGCACTGCCGCTGAGCTTGCTGATCCGACGTTGTGGGTGCAGGCCTTCCACATTCGCTCCGACAACCCGCTGCTGCGCCTGTTGCCGGCAGAACGACTGGAGGACGCATGCTGACGCTCAGCGAGTTTTGGCAGGATCTGCACAATCCCCTGTTGGCTTTCCTGCCTCGGGCGCTTCTGATCTGTGTGTGCTGCGCCGTAGTCTGCGGTGTTGTCGGATCCTACGTTGTGCTGCGAGGGATGGCGTTCATGGGTGATGCAGTTGCCCACTCTGTGTTCCCCGGCCTTGCCATCGCGTTCGTCCTTCAGGGATCTCTGGTACTGGGAGGTGCGATCGCCGGCATCGTCACAGCGGTGCTGGTCGCTCTGCTGTCGGGCAATCGGCGTTTGAAGGAAGATTCTGTCATCGGCGTACTGTTTGCCGGCGCGTTCGCTCTGGGTCTGCTCATCATGTCGAGGGCGCCTGGCTACGCCGGTTCGCTCCAGCAGTTCCTATTCGGTTCCATCACCGGCATACCTGCATCCGATGTTCCCGTTGTTCTGGGTGTGAGCGCTGGGATCATGGTTGTGGTTGCGCTGATGCATCAGCGTTTCCTGGCGGTTGGGCTGGATCGGGAAAGTGCTCGCGCAGCCGGAGTGCAGACGCTGGCTGTGGACGTCTTGCTGGCTGTAGTGATTTCGCTGACGGTTGTCATTTCGGTGCAGACGATCGGAAATGTTCTGGTGCTGGCATTGCTAGTGACGCCGGCAGCCACCGCACGTCTGCTCACTGATCGCCTGGGCGTGATGATGCTTCTTGGCCCTGCCATCGGGGCGCTGTGTTCGCTGATCGGCGTGTATCTGTCGTGGAGCAGTGATCTGCCGACGGGGGCGACGATTGTTGTCACGCTGACAGTTGTTTTTGTCGTGGCGTGGGTTCTTGCTCCGCGACATGGACTGACAGGCCGCCACAGGCCACGCCGCGTAACCGCATCACCTGCCGCCGCCTAAGCGCCCGCGCCAACAAGGCTTCACGGCTTCGAAACTGCTAGGCGCCGCTGAGACCGCACTCGGCACGCGAGTGCGTAAGGGTTAGTCAGACTGCCCGCGTTCCAGTTCACGCAAGGTGTCAGCCAGGGGGAACCCTTCGTCGGGTTCAAAGCAGAAAGTGGCACTGCCATTGGGGTCTACGCCAATGCTCGTGGTAGGTTCGACTCTGATCAGGGTAAAAGTCCCCACGGATTCCAGAGTTGCCGAATCTCCAGCCAGTAGCACTACCTGAATACCGCCCTGCGTGCTTCCGGCATTCAGATATGTCTGCATAAAGTGATCCTGTACCTGCGGCGCAGTGATCGTCGCGGTGTAATTGCCGGCGTTGTCCAGCCACAGCGGCGCATTCTCACCGATCGTCAGTTCAATTCCGTTGTCACACACTATAGTCTTGCTCCCGTTTTGTCCGTGATTTCCACCGGTGATTGGCTCTGAGTCTGATTGCGACTGTTGATGGGGGCTCTCGCTTTGTCCTGTTTCTCCATCAGAGCACCCGGCAAGGGCACCCATCGCGACTACGAAAGCGCATGCCAGGAGGGCCTGTCCCCTGCTCCCATGTCTACTTCGCATATCCATCTCCAACCGCGATCGAGCCGTAATACTTTCCAAAGTCTTCCCAGGAAATGGTGATTTCACCGGTGGGAGTTGTTCCTCCACCTTCCAGATAGTTGTGGCCCCATGGATTCACAATCGTGACCGTATCCGCTGTCGCGCTCTTGACCTGATAGGCGTGCTGTCCCACAAGTTCGACGTTGATGTCCCGTCCGCTGGAGTCTGTGGCATGGACCACGGCGGTATTCCTGTCCGGATGGAATTGTCCGCTTGTCGTTGCTGTCTCCGCAGTAACAGGCTTGTCAGCTTCAAGCGCATCTCTGACTTCCATCTGATCCCAGGGCTTATATCCTTCTTTGAAGAACAGGAAGCCGTTCGACTTATCAATGACGTGATAGTCCCCGCCGGACAGTTCCTTCGTGGCAGGGCCAGGCCATCCACCGGTGATGCCGCCATTGTTGCCAGGCATCGTTCCGCCCTGATGCATTTGCCCATAGGCCGACTCAAACAGCGAATACACATTCGCTTTCCCGTCTTTTCCACGGGCTCCACTCGCATATACGTCATCAACGAATTCAGTTCGTTTCCGACTTTCGTCACGATGAAGCGGATCATCATAGATCGTCACAAAATAGCCGTCGAGTTTTCCATTTTCATCGTAATGGGGCTTGATCATGTTCCGAAGGTGCTCACGCCCTTCTGTCGAGTCATTAAGAGCTATTAATGCCGACAGGAAATAGCAGTCTCCGATTCCCCTCTGGTTCATTTCAAGGGAACCCATATCATCGAGCTGTCTGAGAATATCCTCGAGCTCTTCGTCCGATAATGCGGTGCGATCACTGATATAACTGCCTGATTCGTCTCTGTTGACCGGCTCCAGATGCAGTGCTTCACGCACCAGTGCTGCACATTCAGCACCAAGAGCCTGCGCCTGATCCAGCAATGAACGATATGCCGACAGCAGCCCGTTCCCCTGACGCGCAACAGCTACGATCGTTGGCAGTTTCGCCAGGGGCGGAGCTGCATCAATTTGCGCATCGATTGTGAGCGCCTGGTGATGGAGTTCGTCGGCTTTTCGTTGAAGCGCTGAAACCGAGGCTCCATATCCTACGAGGGCATCGCCTGCCTGGCCGATTCCGTCCACCACATGCAACGCCTGTTTTCGAATCTCTTGATGCGCGCTGTCGAACGATTCGCGCGCTTCCCCTTCCCATGCACGTATTCGGCCAGGAATTCCTTCCAGTTCCTGAGTATTCGTTTCCATCACTTGTGCGGTGGTTTCCACACCTGAGGCTGTTGCGTTAATGGCGGCGGCATCTCCCGGAATATCACCGATAAGAAGAGAAAAGAGCGGCATGGCGATCACGACCTGAATTTGTGTTGACGTTCTGGGTCATATCTGAAACTCCGGGCCCATTGCCCGTCCGTTTGCTCACTTTGCTTCCTGGCAGTCGCAACGGCCTCAGATGTCTTGTTACACCATTGCCCGACTTCCCCAACACGTGTCTGTGCGGCTTGGGAAAATGCTTCGTATGCATCGCTCAGCTCCGGCTGACCAAGCACCCCGATCCCAGGGGGAGCTGGCGTCTTGACAGTGGAGAACGCAGAAAACAGCTGGTTCAGATCGTTCGACAGCTGTTTCATTTCTTCAGGGGACATTGAAAAAGTCATCGTCGATCCTGTCCGGTTGCACTGGCTCTACCGTCACGACACTGAGGTAGATCATGTCTCACATCACACTATCATACAAACTCTAGACAATACAAGTGTTTTCGGTGAAAACAACCGGCACACCTGTCGCTTCGGCTATCCCATTCAATACGCAGATGACCCTCATCTGGACTGCTCTAACACACAGAGCATTCCAATGACTCGACTGGCTGCAACAAAGTCGGCGTATGATCAGTTCACACGTTGTACCCCAAGGATGCGAAACCACCATGGATGTCTTTACCCAGGCAATCACTCCCAGTGCCACAATTACCGGCTATGCTCTGTCCGCAAGCGAGGAGCTGTCCACAGGTCTTCGCCCTGCAGTCCTGATTTTCCCTGGCGGCGGTTACCAGTTCTGCTCGGACCGGGAAGCAGAGCCAGTAGCGCTCGCCTACGCAGCTGAAGGATTCAACGCGTTCGTCGCCCGCTACGCAGTGGGTCAGGACGCACCGTGGGAGCAGTCTTTCAACGATGGGCAGGAATGCATGCAGTGGGTGCGTCGACACGCACGTAAGTATGGCAGCAACCCTCATCAGATCGCTGCAGTTGGCTTTTCGGCGGGTGGCCACCTGGCGGCATCCATTGCAACGACGCGTGGCGACCGACCGGACGCCCTCGTCCTTGGTTACCCCGTCACGCGAGCCGAGTTCGGCCCTTTGATGGGTAAGGAGATCCTCGATGTGGTCGATTCCGTTGACGAATCCACTCCTCCCACATTCGTGTTCACCACTCAAAGCGACGGCCTGGTTCCCGCTGCCAATACGACTGATCTGGTCAGCGCGTTGATGGCGCACAACGTGCCCGTGGAGGCGCACATGTACCTTCTGGGTGCTCACGGTCTCAGCCTGGCGAAGGCTCACACGGCTAACGGGCAAGCAGGAAGCACAGATGAGGCGGTTGCACAGTGGTTCCAAGCTTCCGTTACATTCCTGCGGCGCATTTTCTCCCCCTTTTCGCTCGAGGGTGCTGCGATGACGTGGAAGTCCTATACAGATACACGCCGAGTGGGGATCGACATGCGAGTCGATCGCCTCCTGGCAGTTCCTCAGGCACGCGCGATCCTGCAGAAACTGGCACCTGAGCTTTTGGCATTCGTGGAAGCACATCCGGCGTCAGCGCACATGTCTGCACGCATCCTGTTCGAACAGGCACCCGACCGTTTTCCTGAGGACACGATCCGTCAGGTCGAAAACGAGCTCACCGCTTGCAACAGGTGAAGACTCCGCATATTCAAGCGAAAGCCCCGTAACCTCAAGGCTACGGGGCTTCCCTGGGGGTGGCTGACGGGGCTCGAACCCGCGACGTCCTGGACCACAACCAGGTGCTCTACCAGCTGAACTACAGCCACCACTGCCGCACCGACCGGTGCAACGAATGCTTACTCTATCAGAGTTCACGCCGGACCTGAAAATTCTCACGCCCCCTCCGATGGTGGCATCGGACACGTCCTGAACGGCGCCGGCACAAACCTGCTTCGTAAAGCTGCCGTGAACGCTGTGGAACTCATTGATGACACCTCAGAGTCACTTGAACCACCAGAGCCGGTGATTGTCCCATTTTCATCACAATACTGTTCCTGGCCTGTTAGTATGCGAAAAAGAGCGTTGTGAAGGACACTTGCAATGTTTATCCCACATTTTGCACATGCAGGTCACCGGCGCACAGGAACAATTGCTCTTGGCGCATTGATTTCCCTAGCCTTTATTGCAGGCTGTTCCGGGGGCGGCACCGGAGGCGGCGATGCCAACGCCGACAACGCCGGCGCGACAGCCTCCAGCAACGGCAGTCTTCCCACCTATGACCCGATTCCCGTGCTCGGCGGCGAAGGCGGATGGCTCCTCCCTGCTTACATCAATGGATTCGATGAAATCGCGTATGACACAAACGGTTCAACCAAGATTCTTGCAGTAGCACCCGATTCGTCCTACTACGTCGTCTGGAATATGGATGAGCACCTTGCGATTCAGGGCATCAGTATCCCAGACGGGAAAGTCATGTGGAGCGATACAGAAAAATACATAGGGTGCGATACACCTAAGGGCCACTCCCCCGGCGGCGACGTGGTCTGCTACTACGGCACAGACGACAATAACGGCGACGTCAGCCACGCAGTCCTGTTCGATGGCGCAACAGGAGAACGAACGAACCTTGTCGATATTGAAGGTGCCACGATTTTTGGCATCGATGTGATCGGCGTGCGCGACGACATTCTTTACGCTGGATTTGAGTACGGTGATCGGGACACGGACGACATCTATGCACTCGCTTTGGATGGCTCCGGCGCCAAGTGGTCCACTGATGCAAAGACACGATTGGGAGACTGTGCGCTTGCCGAAAAAGCTGTGGCGTGCCAGAGCGAAGACAACGAGGCGATGGCCTTCGACATTGAAACAGGAAAGCCGACAATAGATCCCGTCAAACTCGGAGAAAACGACGGTTTCTACCCGTTCAGCGACGGATACATTATTGCCGGCCTGAGCGCCGACCCGGAAGAATCACCTGAGATTCCGATCTACTCGTACGACGGCACGCAGATGGGTACCTTCAGCGGGAACCCGTCACCCGATCTCTATGAAACCGTCGTCCACGGCGTCCTGCCCACGAGCGCCCTCTATCCCGACCGAGAAGACGGCCCTACCAGCATAGATGTCGAGGGTAAGGTCACCACGATCGAGTACGACCATGATGGCTATTTCGCATCAACTGGTGTTGAGATCGACCGCAGTGGCTATATCGGCGGATCAGCGGCCGATGGGAGCTTCGCACTGGTGAAAGGCCTTGATTCCGGCGATCAGCTCGTCAGCACTGATGGGAAGACACAGATTAAACTTCCGGACGAAACGTACAGGATCTTCGATCGGCACCTGCTCGTCGACGAATTCGGTGACCACGCACTTCTGCTTGTTCCCAAACAATAGACGAGGGCGACTCGCTCAGCCCCACCCCCACTGGTCGAGCTCTTCGTCGTCAACACCGAAATAGTGAGCGACCTCGTGGATGACCGTTGTTCGTACCTCGTCCTCGACTTCTTCGAGCGTGTCGCACACGGCCAGGGTGGGGCGACGAAATATGAAGATACGATCCGGCAGCATCCCGGCGTAGTCGCTGCGCTCAGTCAGAGGCACGCCATCATACAAACCCAACAGGTGCAGTGAATCTTCGGGTGGGTCGTCCTCGACAATGAATGCAACATTGTCGATTGCTCGCCACAGTCTTTCGGGGATCTCATCGACTGCACGCGCCACCATCTGTTCAAACTCATCAAAGCTGACGTCAACGCTCACGCCGGCCGCCCTCACAGGATCTTGCGAGCGCACCTGCCCGCAGCACCACAATGCTCACCAAAACGCGCGCATCGCAATAGCGTCAGCAAAGTTGTTCATGGCGGCAGGTGACGAGGCAAGATACAGGTCCGCGTCCACCAGTGACACTTCCATCACCCTGAACGAGCCCTGCCCGTCGGGGACAAGATCAACCCGGTTATACAGGAACAGCTCGTCGCGGCCCATCCGATCACGCACATAGGAATGCAGGATGGAGCGGATCAACTCGCCCCACTGCCACTGCTCGGCACTCGCGTCACGCGCCTCGACCACTGATTCACGGAACACAGGTGCCGACATGGTGTCCGGGGACAGCATTGCGGTTTTTTCAACCGAGTGCGAAACCAGGCCGTTGAAGAACAGAAGCGAGATCTCACCGTGAATATCGATGTCCTCCAGGTAGCGCTGCACCATGACCGAACGGCCCTCCGACAGCATCGTCATCGCGTGCATGATCGCGGCCTGACGCTGCTTCGTGTCGTTGGCGGAGTACCGACCCACATCGCGCACACCCGAGGACACAGCCGGCTTCACGACGAAGTCACCCGAGGCGGGAAAACGTGCATGCACCTGATGCTTCGACAGGTTCTGTTCCGGCTCCAACCACATCGTGGGAATCACCGGAAGGCCACGCTTCTCCAACTCAATCATGTAGTGCTTATCCGAGTTCCACTCCAGCACATCGGGGTGGTTGAGCAAACGTGGAACCGAGCGGCTCCACTGGATGAAGGCATCACGGTCAGTGGCGTAGTCCGACACTGAGCGGACGACGCTGACACCGGCATCATCCCAGTTCACGTTCGGGTCGTTCCACACTGCGATGTGCGGATCGGTACCTCGGTCGACCAGTGCATCAAGAAGTCCGGCATCATTGGTGTACAGGTCAGGCATTTCCGCTGACGTTACGAGCGTTACCTTCGGTTTCGACATGACTCCACATTACCCCGATCGGATCTCAGCGAAGCCCAAGCGGGCGTGCAAGTGCTTCGCGCAGCAAAGTATCGAGCAGCTGACCGTAATCCACTCCGGAGCTCTCCCACATGCGCGGGTACAGCGAAATGGGAGTGAACCCCGGCATGGTGTTGATTTCGTTCACGGTAATGGCGCCGGTTGAGTCGTTGAAGAAGAAGTCAACGCGTGAGAGTCCTTCACCACCCACCGCGGCAAACGCCTGGATCGCAACATCACGGATCCGGTCGGCGTCTGCCTTCTTTAAATCTGCAGGACACTTGAGCGTGGCAGCTTCCGCGTCCACGTACTTGGAGTTGAAATCGTAAAACTCGCCGTCAGGCACGATAATCTCACCCAGAACTGCGGCACGAGCCGGAGCCCGCTCCCCTGTCTCAGCGCGGGTGGCCAAGACGGCGCATTCAACTTCGCGCCCCTGCAACATTGATTCGACGATGATGCGCGGATCGTGTGCGTGTGCTTCTTCGATCGCCTGGTCCAGCTGCTCCCACTGGTCCACACGCGTGATACCGATGGAGGATCCAGCGCGACATGGCTTGACAAACAGAGGCAATCCGAGGGCACGGATCCGCTCGTGCGCATCGTCCTTGTGATGCGACCACTGCTCGGCCGTCACCAACTCCCAGCGCCCTACGTCTACGCCAGCCTGGCTGAGCACTGTCTTAGTCAGGTGCTTATCCATGCACACCGCAGAAGCTGCCACACCGCATCCCACGTAGCGCACGCCAACCATCTCCAGGAGCCCCTGGATTGTGCCGTCCTCACCGTAGGGGCCATGCAGCAGCGGGAACACAACGTCGATTGCTCCCAGATCGCGTGCCGTCCGCAGGCCCTGGCCACCCTCGTCACTGTCTGACAGTTCAAAGAGGCGTCCGTGCGGCCCCCACACCACATGTGCGCCCGTCGCGGTGACTTCGTGCCCATGTCCGTCGTGGAATTCAAGGTCATCAGGGTTGTCACTGACGCGCACCCACTGGCCATCCTTCGTAATGCCCACCGGCACAATGTCCCACACGTCGCGGTCGATCGCTGAAAGGATCCCTGCGGCAGTGGCGCACGAAATCTCGTGTTCGCTTGATTGTCCTCCAAAAACCATGAGGACACGGGGTCGGGCTTGAGTCGTCATGGCGTTAAGCCTACCGCCGTCCGCCGCGTTTATTGACGAGGGCGCCCCCTGATGCCTCGGTTCACAGCAGTTCGATGCGCCACCCGTCCATCTTCTGAGGGCGCGACATGAGCATCTGACCCATGTGCTCAATGGAGTCACCGTCATGGACCACGCGCACCACGCTCTCCGTGATCGGCATATCCACATCGTGAGCGCGAGCCAGCTGCAGGATCGGAAGTGCGGAGCGCACACCTTCCACCA
The DNA here is from genome assembly GCF_001814535.1 of Actinomyces sp. HMSC065F12. Classification (NCBI taxonomy): domain Bacteria; kingdom Bacillati; phylum Actinomycetota; class Actinomycetes; order Actinomycetales; family Actinomycetaceae; genus Actinomyces; species Actinomyces sp. HMSC065F12. The sequence goes on along the minus strand of NZ_KV817028.1, from coordinate 8,584 downwards.
CACCGGGAGACAGTTCGAGCGCTTCGTCCAGGGAAGCTCCGCGCCCCATGCGTACACCCAGCGAGTAGTTACGCGACAGTTTCGATGAGCAGGTCGCCACAAGGTCACCGATACCGGCAAGACCGGCGAAGGTGTCGGCACTGGCTCCCAGTGTCGTACCCAGACGGGTCATTTCAGCAAGGCCGCGGGTGATCAGTGTGGCACGCGTGTTGATTCCCAGGCCCATTCCCTCGGCGGCTCCAATGGCAACGGCGATGACGTTCTTGACAGCACCGGCGATTTCGCATCCAAGTACGTCGCCGCTCACGTAGGGGCGGAATGTTGACGTGTGGCAGGTGCGTGCGATCATCGTGGCGCGCTCGATGTCCTCACAAGCCACGACCGTTGCCGTCGGCTGACGGTCGGCAATTTCGCGCGACAGGTTCGGACCGGACATGACGGCCACGCTGGTCGGTGCGAAGCCGGTTGCCTCGCAGATCACTGAATGGACTGTGCGCAGCGTGTCCAGTTCAAGACCCTTGGCCAGGGACAGCAATGTGGCATCGGGGTCCAGTGCGGGTGTGGCCTGTTCCAAAGTGGCGCGCACCGCCCCCACGGGCACGGCGATGCATACCAGGTTCGAGTCCTGAATGCACTGCCGGATGTCGGTTGTCGCGTTAATCGCATCGGACAGTGTGACACCAGGCAGGTAGGTTGAGTTTTCATGAGAGTTGATGAAGTCGACGACGCCCTCGTTCCTGCCCCACATCGACACGGTGAGGCCGGCCTGGCTCAGGATGTGCGCGAAGGTTGTTCCCCATGCTCCGGTGCCCAGCACGCTGGCGTGGGTGAAGCGCTGTTCAGGTGCGCCTGCCCGTTCCTCGGAGCTGTCCGCCGGAGGCGTGTGGGAGTGAGCGTCGTAGCCGGTCGTTGCGTGAGGTGTCATACATCAACTCTACTGCGTGGGCACTCAGATCGCGGTTGAGCCACAAGTACGAAAAATGGGAGATAAGCTTTTGGGTACTGCCACATGCGCACGAGTGCGCATAAGCGACGCCCTGTAAGGAGATTGTGATCATGGTGCTGCCCGGACCGTACAACGAGGGATCAAAACGTGACAGTGCTTTTCTGCCTGCTGTCGCAGCTGGGATTGCCGCAGCCAGCCTCCTTGTCGCCGGTTGTTCATCAACTCCTGACGAGGGTGCCTCAGCATCCGGTGCCAGCGAGCATTCTCAGCAAAGCACACCCGACACGCCGCAGACACCGAATGAATCTGATGTTTCCGACTCCGGCAGCGACACGGATTCATCCGCGACACCCAATGAGCCGGAAGCGAACCTCTCAGACGAAAAAGATGCAACGTTGCCAGTGAACGTCGATCAATGGATTGACGGTCCCACTCATCAGGAATCCGCTCCTGTTGAAGGCAGCCAGCTCATCTTCCATGACATGCGAGTAGGAGAACATGAGAACTTCTACCGGTTCGTCATCGAATTTTCAGGTGAGGGCCTACCCGGCTGGTACGTTGACCGTGCGGCTCAGCCTCTTGAGCAAGGACGCGGATTGCCGCTGAAGATCCGCGGCGCCACCTTCCTGGATGTGGGCATTGAGGGCACCGCCATGCCGCTGGAGGAAGAAGATCAGAACGTGTATTACTCGGGGCCTCCTCTGCTCAATATCGGGCCGCTGTCGATCATTGAGGACGGCACATTTGAAGGGCGCACGCATGTTGTGATCGGCATGGATCAACAGCGCGTCTATCAGATTGGAATTCTTGAAGACCCGATGCGAGTGGTAATCGACATACGCAAATGAGCCGCCTCGTCGCTCAGGTGGTCAGCGGGCAGCGGGCGGAAGAGTCATCCTCGTCGATATGAGTACACGGGGCACAGGCGCCGCATTGCAATGAAATCAGCGTCCCTGGACGCCCCTGCGCCAGTGCCCGAACCGTCCCAGCGTCTTCTTGGCTGGCCCCTGCATCTTGTCAGGATCCCACGGCTGTTCAGGAGCCTTCTCTCCGCGCAGTTCCTCCACCCCACGAGTGATGGCCTTCTGGATGCGCTCAGTCGCTTCCACCACCGCTTCGCGGTCCTGCGATCCCTGATCGGAATACAGGTCGGAAAGGTCGACCGGTTCCATGATTGTCATGCGCACTTTGCGCCCGGGACGAATGTCCAGCGCCTTCGAGTAACGCTCCAGGATCGCCTGGGGACCCCACTGTGCAATCGGGATGACCGGGCAGCGAGTATCCAGGGCAAGGCGAGCAGCACCCGTCTTGCCACGCATCGGCCAGTACTGCGGGTCACGTGTAAGAGTGCCTTCAATATAGATGCCAACGCACTGACCCGCGTCGAGCGCCTTACGGGCCCCTGCCAGCGAGTCCACAGAATGCGAGGAATTACGCAGCACCGGCACCATGCCAAGTTTCTTCATCACAGCGCCCAGCACCGGCACCTTGAACAGCTCGTTCTTGGCCATGAAGCGGGTCGGAATTCCCAGCTCACCCAGGACAAACGCCACGCACACCGGGTCGGTGTTCGAAATATGGTTCGGGGTCACCAGGAAGCCGCCTGATTCGGGCAGGTTTTCTTCCCCCGTGACGTCAAAGTTGATCCACGTGTGCATGATCGGTGAAACCGCCGCCACCGCATTCTTGTACAGGCCTTGAATTCTGCTCACAGTTCACCAGCTTAATCACAGGGGTCGGTCAATAAGGCGTCTTCAATCCGAGCTGTCGGTGCCGCTTGGTTCTTGGGCACTGCCGAGGAGTCGCTTCAGTTGTCAACGTACTGGACGCGGGCGTCCAGCTGGCGCAGTTTGGTCAGGAAATGCTCATATCCGCGCGAGATCACGTCGATGCCGGCCACGTGGGACGTTCCCGTCGCAGCCAACGCTGCGATGAGGTGGGAGAAACCGCCACGCAGGTCAGGCACGGTGATGTCAGCTGCCTGCAGCGGCGTCGGTCCCGAAATCACTGCGGAATGGTAGAAGTTACGCTGACCGAAACGGCAGGGAGTCCCACCCAGGCACTCTCGATACACCTGAATATTCGCCTTCATCTGGCGCAGCGCCTGAGTGAACCCGAAGCGGTTTTCGTACACCGTCTCATGGACGATGGACAGCCCGTCGGCCTGCGTCAGGGCGACAACCAGTGGCTGTTGCCAGTCCGTCATGAACCCGGGATGGACAGCCGTTTCCAGCGCGATCGAATGCAGAGAACCACCAGGATGATAGAAGCGGATACCCTCCTTCTCGATGTCGAAGGCGCCGCCGACCTTCCTGAAGGTGTTGAGAAATGTGAGCATGTCGGGTTGGCGCGCACCCTGGACGTACACATCGCCGCCGGTTGCCAGTGCTGCCGCTCCCCACGATGCTGCTTCAATGCGGTCGGGCAGCGAGGTGTGCCGATATCCAACCAGTTCCTTGACACCTTCAATACGGATGGAACGGTCGGTATCTGGTGAGATGATCGCGCCCATTTTCTGCAGCACGTTGATCAGATCCATGATTTCCGGTTCAACGGCCGCGCCGCGCAGGATCGTGACGCCTTCAGCACGAACCGCGGTCAGCAGTGTCTGCTCGGTGGCTCCCACTGATGGGAACGGCAGGTCCACGACTGTTCCGCGCAGCCCTTCGGCTGGCCGTGACATATGGATGCCGTCGGATCGTTTGTCGACAATCGCACCGAACTGGCGCAGGATCTGCAGGTGAAAATCGATGGGGCGTCCCCCAATGTTGCATCCTCCCAGCTGTGGGATGAACGCTTCACCCATGCGGTGCAGCAGCGGGCCGCAAAACAGGATCGGGATGCGTGAGGATCCGCCCAGAGCATCGATGTCAGAGCGTTGAGCCACTTCAACGTTCGAGGGGTCAATTCTCATGACGCCGCGGTCCTGGTCGAAGTCGACGTGCGCACCATGCAGGCGCATAAGATTCGACACCACATCCACGTCACGGATCAGCGGAACGTTGTACAGCTCAGAGGGCGTGGTCGCAAGGAGGGCTGCAACCATGGCCTTAGGAACAAAGTTCTTTGCCCCTCGCACGGTAATGCTGCCCGTGAGCGGGTGTCCCCCTTCAACTTCAAGTATCGACGTCATCTGAAGCTCCTCGTGGAAGAATCCGTATTGTCTCACTCTATGACAGTCGAGTGCGCAACGGAGTCTCAGGGAGCGCACTGCTAGGAATCTCTCACTGCTCCTGCTCGTCGCTGGGGCGAGCCGACACGACTGTTTCCTTCGGCAGGGTCCGCACCGGCAGGGTGCGCGGCTTGAAAGAGGGGCGGCGCGCCTCGTACGCTTTGATGGCATCTTCGTTGCGCAACGTCAATGAAATGTCGTCCAGGCCTTCTTGCAGACGCCACGCCGTGTAATCGTCGATGTCGAACGTGCAGGTGAACGAGCCGCATGTCACGGTGCGGTTCTCCAGTGACACGGTCATCATGACGCCTGGTTCGTTGCGTAGAAGCTTCCACAGTTGCTGGCAGTCGCCTTCGCTGATCTGCCCGGCCAGCAATCCCTGTTTGCCCGCGTTTCCTCTGAAGATGTCCGCGAACGAGGGGGCCAGAACGACTCGGAACCCGTAATCTTTGAGCGCCCACACCGCATGCTCACGCGAAGAGCCGGTGCCAAAATCAGGGCCTGCCACCAGGATCGTCCCGTGTTCGTAGGCCGGGTTGTTCAACACGAAGTTCGGGTCTGAGCGCCACGCTGAGAACAATGCGTCCTCGAAGCCCGTGCGGGCAACGCGCTTGAGGTAGACGGCCGGAATAATCTGGTCGGTGTCAACATTCGACCGTTCGAGCGGCACGCCCACGCCACTGACGGTGGTGAATTTTTCCATCTCACTCTTCTTCCACAAGTGTTTTTCTACGATTGCTGGTCCGGTACGTAGGCTGCTATCTGACCGGGGCTCGTGCGCTGCGCGTAAGGACGGCGCGCGCGTCGTTCCGGTCAGGCCTGCGGTTCCAGATCGTCTGGGCTGGACAGTGTTCCGCGCACGGCAGTCGCCGCTGCCACCAGTGGCGAGACGAGGTGGGTCCGTCCGCCTTTGCCTTGGCGTCCTTCAAAATTGCGGTTCGATGTGGAGGCGGAGCGTTCACCGACCGACAGTTGATCGGGATTCATCCCCAGGCACATCGAGCATCCGGCGTTTCGCCACTCGGCTCCAAAGTCCTTGAAGATCTTGTCCAGGCCTTCATCTTCAGCCTGCAGTCGCACGCGCGCTGATCCTGGGACGACGAGCATTCGCAGGCCGTCAGCTTTGTGGCGCCCGTTGATAATCTTCGCCGCAGCCCGTAGGTCTTCAATACGTCCGTTGGTGCATGATCCCAGGAAAACAGTGTCAATGGGGATCTGCCGCATTGGTGTTCCTGCACGCAGATCCATGTATTCGAGGGCTCGTTCAGCTGCATGCCGCCTGGCTGCGTCACCCATGTTCTCCGGATCGGGCACGCTTGCTGACAGCGGGACGCCCTGACCGGGGTTCGTTCCCCATGTGACGAATGGTTCGATCTCTTCAGCTTCCAGCACCACTTCGGCGTCAAATACGGCGTCGTCATCTGAATACAGTGTGGACCAATATTCCACAGCCTCGTCCCATTGCTCACCCTCGGGCGCGTGGGGGCGACCCTTCAGATAGTCGAATGTGGTCTGGTCGGGAGCAATCATTCCGGCGCGCGCACCGGCCTCAATGGACATGTTGCATATGGTCATGCGACCTTCCATCGACAGTGCGCGAATGGCTTCGCCTCGGTACTCGAGGACGTATCCCTGCCCGCCACCTGTGCCGATCTTCGCGATGATCGCAAGGATAATGTCCTTGGCTGTCACACTCGGTGACAGCGTGCCGTTGATCGTGATCGCCATTGTCTTGAAAGGGGCCAGCGGCAGTGTCTGGGTAGCCAGGACATGCTCGACTTCAGAGGTTCCGATGCCAAATGCGAGGGCGCCGAATGCACCGTGTGTGGATGTATGCGAGTCGCCGCACACGATTGTCATACCCGGTTGAGTCAGACCCAGCTGCGGGCCGACCACGTGCACGATTCCCTGATCCGAATCTCCCAGTGAGTGCAAGCGGATGCCGAATTCTTCGGCGTTGGCTCGCAGCGTGTTGATCTGAGTGCGCGAGGTAAGGTCTGCGATTGGTAGGTCAATATTGACTGTCGGAGTGTTGTGGTCCTCTGTCGCGATGGTCAATTCAGGGTGGCGAACCTTGCGTCCGGCCAGGCGCAGCCCTTCGAATGCCTGAGGGCTGGTGACTTCATGGCACAACTGCAGGTCGATGTAAAGAAGGTCCGGGGCACCGTTCTCGCCTTTCGTCACAACATGGTCTGCCCACACTTTTTCAGCCAATGTGCCGCTCATGATTCCTCCTTCACGCGTGTCATCACCGTCAGTTCCCTCTGATTCAGCGAATTTTCAGCACCGCCGTCGAACTGGGTGCATAAATACGTCAACAGTGTCTATGGTTAGACACAACACGTGTCTGCAGATTTTGAATCTCAAGACTTGAGATGAGAGGATCACTATATGGACGACGCATCTTCATCAGGCGTCGGGGTTCTCGACAAGGCGGCGCTGGTTCTTGACACACTCGAGGCAGGCCCTGCCACTCTTGCCCATCTCGTCGCCGCCACTGGCCTGGCGCGGCCCACTGCCCACCGCCTGGCTGTAGCTCTCGAATTTCACCGTATCGTGGCCCGCGACATGCAGGGTCGATTCGTCCTGGGGCCGCGCCTGAAAGAACTAGCCTCCCAAGCGGGCGAGGATCGTCTGCTGTCAGCCGCTATGCCCGTTTTGATTGCACTGCGCGATCACACCAAAGAATCCACGCAGCTGTATCGCCGCCAGGGCGAATCACGCGTGTGTGTGGCAGCGAGCGAACCGCCGATGGGTCTGCGCGATTCCATTCCTGTCGGCGCAACACTGTCCATGAAAGCCGGATCCGCCGCCCACGTTTTGTTGGCCTGGGAAGAGCCGGACCGCATGCACCGCGGCCTGTACAACGCTTCCTTCAGCGCGACGATGCTGGCACAGGTGCGTCGCCGCGGGTGGGCACAATCTGTAGGTGAGCGCGAAGCCGGCGTCGCGTCAGTGTCAGCTCCGGTGCGTGGACCATCTGGGCGCGTCCTCGCCGCGATCTCCGTGTCCGGCCCGATTGAACGCATGGGACGTCAGCCTGGTCGTCAGCACGGTCCGTCAGTGGTTGCTGCTGCCAACCGCCTGTCCGAGTACCTGCGTTCAGTTGAGGAAATGGAACTGTAGGAAGCTGTGAAAGTCGCCCTCGTCTCTGACTGCTACCCACCGCGACTGGGCGGGATTGAAACGCAGGTGGCGGGGCTGGCTCGAGCGCTCACTGCTGCCGGGCACGACGTCACCGTCATCACTGCCACGCCGCTTGGATCTGAACGCGGCGATCACACGTCAGTTGAGGACGAGGTACGCGTTCGCCGCCTCACGATGCGCCTACCGTGGGACATTCCCATTAACCCATTGGCGAGGGCGACTCTCACGCGCGCTCTTCCTACTTTCGACGTGGTACACATCCACACCGGCGTGGTTTCGCCTTTCGCGCGGATGGCAACGAATATCTGCGCGCGCCATGAGATCGCCTGCGTGGTGACGTGGCACTGCATGCTTGACGATCAGCGCCTGTGGTACGGGTGGGCGAATCCGCTGGATGACTGGCAGCGTGCCGGCATTGTTCTGAGCGCCGTGTCGAGCAGCGCAGCTCGGGCCGTTGAACGCTGCGCCCGCGGGCCTGTATCGGTGCGGGTTCTGCCGAATTTCATCGACACTGACCCGTGGAACAGTACACGCGAATTCCAGGCATCGCGAACCTCCCCATCCGCTCCTCTGCGCGCAGTCACAGCCACGCGGTTGGCACCACGCAAACGCATCACGCAGCTGGTCGAATGCGTGCGGGCTGCTCGCAGTCGTGGAGCTGACATTGAGCTGAACGTGTATGGTGACGGGCCGATGCGCTCATCCCTGGAACGATGCACGGCAGGTTCCGGTTTTATTCACTGGTGCGGACGCAAAACCGCTCACGAGCTGGCCGATGCGTACCGCGAGGCTGACGTGTTCGTCTCCCCTGTTGTTCACGAGGCGTTCGGCATTGCTGCGTTGGAAGCTCACGCCAGCGGCCTGCCTGTTATTTACCGCAGCGGCAACGGAATCGCTGACTTCTGTACCGACGGTGTGGACGGCGTGATGGCCGGGAGCGATGGTGATATCGCACGCGCACTGTTCGACCTGGCAGTCCAGCCACACAAGTTGGCTGGCCTGCAGCATGCAGCTGCATCTCAGCCGACGCAGCTGACATGGGACAAGGGGGCCGACACCGTCGCCGCCCTGTACGAGGATGCCTTCTCAATACGCATTGCCCCACACGTTCCTTAACTTTCCTCCGCTTTCCTCTGCCAGCAGTTTTCACAAAACCGGGGACCCGTTACAGGGTACTGCCCGATAGCTCTGCACTGTTTCGCGGTCGCGGAACTGGCGGGGCCTCATTCGCGCGGATGAAGTGGATGCCGAGTATAGACACGGGATACTCCAACCCTTATATTATGTTGTGTGGATGAATTTGATGGGGCGCATGATGC
>NZ_KV817027.1:5490-5736 GCF_001814535.1 Actinomyces sp. HMSC065F12 | reverse complement strand
TTTACCCGTATGCCGAGCACCCAGACTTCGAGCTGCTCCTGTTCGGCTATTCGATTGACGGCGGCCCGATCGAGGTGGTGGATCTCGCCAACGGACAATCTATACCCGACGAGGTTCTGGCGGCTTTAGTTGATCCGTCCGTCGTGAAGTGGGCGCATAACGCCGCCTTCGAGCGAGTCTGCCTGTCTGCCTGGCTACGCACTCATCATCCAGAGCTTCTCGCTGATGGGTTTCTTGGCCCAAGGC
>NZ_KV817027.1:4525-5390 GCF_001814535.1 Actinomyces sp. HMSC065F12 | reverse complement strand
CCCGCCACACCCTCAGTCCTGAACGGCGGCAAACGCAGGAATCCACCATCAGCTGACCCGACCGGGTGGGCGAGGTTTATTGATTACAACCGTCGTGATGTCGAAGTCGAGCTTGCCATCCACGACAGACTGGCTTGTTTTCCGATGCCGGAGTCCGAATGGGACACCTACACGCTCGACCAACGCATTAATGATGCCGGGATTCTTCTCGACCACACGCTGGTTGATAACGCGGTCGGGGTGGATGAGCACCACCGCAACGCGACACTCGCTCGGGCACAGACATTGACTGGGTTGGAGAATCCGAACTCGCCCATCCAACTCAAACAATGGCTCGCATCGCGTGGCTGCGTGCTGGATTCGTTGGCAAAGGCCGAGGTCGATGCCGCCCTCGACACCGCGACTGGCACGGTGAAAGAAGTCCTCGGACTTCGCGGCGATCTAGCAAAATCAAGCGTCAAGAAATACCAAGCCATGCAAAACGTCGCAGGCAGCGACGGTCGAGCACGTGGGCTGATCCAGTTTTACGGCGCAGGACGCACCGGACGTTTCGCCGGACGCCTCGTCCAAGTCCAGAACCTCCCCAGGAACTATCTGCCTGATCTTGACCAAGCCCGAACGCTCGTCAGAACAGGCAACCTCGAGGCACTTGAGCTTCTGCACGAGTCCGTGCCCGACACACTTTCACAGTTGATCCGCACCGCGTTTATCCCTTCACCTGGGCACAGGTTTATCGTTGCTGATTTCTCTGCAATTGAAGCGCGTGTCATCGCCTGGCTAGCAGGAGAAACAACCACCCTGCAAGCCTTCCGCGAAGGTAAAGACCTCTATTGCGAAACCGCGAGCCGTATGTTCGGAGTGCCAG
>NZ_KV817027.1:2136-4425 GCF_001814535.1 Actinomyces sp. HMSC065F12 | reverse complement strand
GCGCTTTGGAGCGCATGGGAGCACTCACCATGGGACTCGCCGAGCACGAACTCAAACCCATCGTCGACGCATGGAGAGCCGCCAACCCACACATCGTGGCCCTCTGGGCCGGCGTCGAAGAAGCAGCTATCGCCGCGATCGCGTCTCGTCAGTCAATCCGGCTACGGAATCTGCGATTCAGCGTCGAAGCCGGAATCTTGTTTATTGAGCTGCCCTCGGGTAGGCGGTTGGCGTATGTGAAGCCGCGTCTGGGCGAGAACAGGTGGGGCGGCACCTCCATCACCTACACCGGCACCACCACAGCACGCCGCTGGGGACAGCTCGAAACCTACGGCGGAAAACTTACCGAGAACATCGTTCAGGCGATCGCTCGTGATCTGCTCGTCACGGGCATGCACGCAGTCGCCAAAGCCGGGCATCAGATTGTGATGCATGTTCACGACGAGATCGTCATCGACGAACCCGAAAATTCCGGCTTCACCGCCACTGGTGCTTGCGAGCTCATGTCCACGCTCCCAGCATGGGCCGAAGGTTTGCCGTTGGATGCGGATGGGTATGAGTGCGCCTATTACCGTAAGGATTAGCTGTTGATTGTCCAGATGGGATCTTGTTTCCAGCTGGGGCTGGCACCTATGTGCGTTAGATCGACGCCAGGAATTTCGGTGGGGAAACTGTCTAGGACGTCGCTGATGGCCTGTATTTCAGCGGTGAAATTTCCTCGTCGCAAGAGGAACGCGGTGAGCACCAACGCGGTGTATATACGTCCTGAAGAATGTGTCACGGCCGATAGCGTTTGGTCGTTGCGGCGGTGTTTGACCAGTGGACGGATGACGAGTCGCTTGTTCCATAGTCTGGCGTGATGGGCGCATATGTTACGAATGAAATTCGCAGTGCGCATCCATGATTCCAACTCGTCGGCACGTGCCAAGTACTTGTCAGCAATGCGACGACGCTGTTCGAAGGGAGCCAACGAAAACAGGGTCACGAGTTGTCCGAATTCGAGGATCTCGGTGGCCACCCACACCGGCAAACGGCCGTCGTGGGTCTGGTTGTAATGCGTGACGAAATCTTCTGTAGAGCGCGACTGCGTTTGGGCTAGCTTCTGCGTGAACAGTACTGCGCGGCGATGCATTGCGCCTGACGGCCAAATCCGTTCGAGGTCGAGGTGAATGAACGGATCGATCTCACCCAGCACGTGCCCCACGTCAACTCGCAGGCACACCTCCAGCTTGCATAGCGCCCGCCACACAGCAAGACGCAGTTGTTCGTCAAACTCGTACAGCTCAATCGCGTGATGCATACGTGTGCCGGGAACGAAACGATCTAAACGCCGCCGAGGTGAGCCTTCGGGAGCTGGCTGGCGCAGCGGGTAGGAGTATCCCGAAAGCCGGTAATAGCCGACAGTAGATAACTCGCGGCGGTAATCACCGGCATCCAATAGGCCACGACGAGTGAGGATATTGATTTGCTCATCGATACTGACCCACGGTTTGTCGACCACCAGCCCACCTGCTTCCAAAAACATGAAGACCGGCTCTGACCTGTCTCGGAAACCGATACAAGCGAGCCGGTACTAGTGGTAATCACTATACCGCGAAAACAGCGACAGAATCAAGAACTCGGCGAAGTATCACCATCAGAGAAGAAAGCTTATCCAAGACCGCTAAGAAACGAGAACCGACCCTGTGCTCCCACCGAGGCGGGCAGCGGAACCGGTCATGTTGTCTAAAAGACCACCGTGTCGGCACCGCTGTAGCAAGAGAATGATGGTTCTTCCACACAGAGCACTCGAGAAATTTGTCTATGCCCCGGCGAGAATACCTGCCAGATTGCTCTAACAGATAGCGCTCCACCGGGGCTTCAACACCAATCGTGCCAGAACGAGAAGCGATTGAGTACCCGTGATTTAACACTTTCTGGTTCGTCGGCAGTGGGGTGAGGCCCTTAACTCCTTGTGCCGCCCGGCACGACTTTTTCTCGACGGGGTCTCGGGAAGGAACCCCGCCATGGGAAACCAGATTCAAACATTCACCAACGACGTGTTCGGCACCATCCGCACTATCACCAATGATGGTCAGATCCTTTTCTGCGGCAAGGATGTCGCCACCGCGCTCGGCTACCAGGATCCGACGAACGCGGTGAAGCTGCACTGCAAGGGGGTGGCAAATTACCACCCCCTTGAGACCGCTGGCGGAATCCAGCAGGTCCGCTTCATTACCGAGGGCGACCTCTACCGCCTCATCATTTCTTCAAAACTCCCGGCAGCACAGAAGTTCGAAGCCTGGGTGT
>NZ_KV817027.1:0-2036 GCF_001814535.1 Actinomyces sp. HMSC065F12 | reverse complement strand
TCCTGGAGCATGCCATCGCCACTCTGCGGGCCGAGCGAGCCAAGCGCCTCGCCGCAGAGCAATCCCTGTTGGAGGCGGCACCGAAAGTCTCGTACTACGACGTCGTGCTGCAGTCCGATTCGTTGTTGACGACGACGGCGATTGCGAAGGACTACGGACTCTCCGCGAAGAAGCTCAACCGAATCCTGCGTGATGCTCACGTGCAGTTCCATCAGTCGGGCCGGTGGTTCCTCTACGCGAAGTACGCCGAGCAGGGCTACACCCAGTCCAAGACTCACGAATACGACGAAGGCCAGACCCGCACCCACATGTACTGGACCCAGAAGGGGCGCTTGTTCATCTACGACCTGCTCAAGAACAAGCTCGGCATCCTTCCGGTGATTGAGCGTGAAGGTCAGGTGCAAGCATGAGCGCCACGACACTCGATATTGGGTTTTCGAAGAAAAACACCGAAGGCTATCTGGACTTAACGAGCTACCACGCGCTCAAGAAGCTGCAGCGCGAACAGTTCGGCTACCGGCCCTTGGTTTATATCTGCTCACCGTATTCGGGCGACGTGCAAGCGAACGTTGAGCTCGCCCGCCAATTCTGCGAGCTCGCAGTAGCGGCAGGCAAGATCCCGTTCGCCCCGCATCTGCACTATCCGCAGTTCATGGATGACGCCGATCCCGATCAGCGCGAGTTGGCGATGTTCTTCAACAGGGTGTTGCTCGCTAAATGCGAAGCCCTGTGGGCATACGTGGGTCACGTTAGCCCTGGTATGCGCCTGGAGATCGGCTGGGCGCGAGACCTCGAGTTGCCGATTAAGTACTTCGATTCTGATTTCAAGGAGGTCACCCCATGACCACGCCCTTCACCTTGTTCGCTGCCGCGGTTACCGGTGTGCAGAACAATAACCACTACCCGAACCCACATCAGGTCATTGACGCGGCATCCCTAAGCGTGGTCGCTGGCTTTGATCACGTGGCAGCCACCTACGTGAATGACCGCCGCTCAACTGCAGCGTTCATGTCTTCGGATTGCGTGGTGATGGATATCGATAACGACCATACAGAAACCCACACCGACTGGATCACGCCTGAGAAGCTCGGCGAGTTGATGTCTGGTGTGGAGTTCATGACCGCCACCTCCCGCAACCACATGAAGGCGAAGGGCGTGCTCTCCGCCCGGCCACGTTTCCACGTCTACTTCCCAATCCACACGATCACGAACGCGGACGAATACGCGGGATTGAAGCATCGCCTGGCATCGCGCTTTGGTTTCTTTGATCGCAATGCCCTGGACGCAGGACGCTTCATCTACGGGGCGTCGAACGCTGTGGTGACGGCGCATGAGGGCGACCAGTTGCTCGATGCATGGCTGGACGCGGCTGACGAGATCGACGTGTTCGCCGCCTTCGACGCCTCAACATTGGTCATTGGTGAAGGCTCCCGTAATGCCACGCTCTCTCGCTTCGCCGGGCGGGTCCTCATCCGCTACGGGCAGACCGATCAAGCACGAGACCTCTTCGACCGCAAAGCCAACCTCTGCGAACCACCGCTCAACGAGGGCGAACTGCAGACGATCTGGAACTCGGCATGCAGGTTCGCTTCGAAGGTCGCCTCCGACCCGAGCTATCTGCCACCAGAGGCGTATGAGGCGTTAGCAGGTTTACGTCCGGATGATTTTTCCGATGTCGGTCAGGCAGACACATTGGCTGGCGAGTATGCGAACAAGATCCGCTACTCACTGGCTACCAAGTGGCTTGTCTACGACCATGGCGTGTGGGATGAGAACGACCTGTCCGCACAAGGAGTGGTTCAAGAACTGACTTCTCGTCAACTTGAAGAAGCACAACACCTTATCGCCACAACATGGCAAGACATGGTTTCTACCGGTGCTGACGTGGTGATGGCATCGGCTTCATCGAAAGCCCGCGGCCTAGCAAAACTCAACCCCGCCCAAGTCGCAGCATTCAAGGCGTGGGATGAATCCAAAAGCTATCACAAGTTCGTTCTCTCCAGGCGTTTGTCACGCAATATCACGGCCACGTTGAA
>NZ_KV817026.1:0-1092 GCF_001814535.1 Actinomyces sp. HMSC065F12 | reverse complement strand
TTGTACAAGAGCGAAGAAAGATTCCATCGCAGCGTTATCCCCACACGCTCCAACTCTGCCCATAGATCCCCTCGCGCCGTAAGATTTCAGCGCGGCACGGAATATTCTAGAACGAAATTGCGAGCCACGATCAGAGTGAACGATTACGCCATGGGGATTGCCTCGTTTCCTCATCGCATCATCGAGCGCCGCCACCACGAGGCGTGAATTTCATTCGCCCACCGGTCGCATAACCCACGATTCTTCGCGAGCACAGGTCTTTGATCGCACACAGATACAGCTTGCCCTCTTTGGTCCAATGCTCCGTAATATCTGTAGCCCACGCAACGTTGAGCGCATCAGCGTGGAAGTGACGCTGTAACAGGTCATCATGTACTGGAGCACCCGACTTCTTCCCACGCGGCTTACGCCTAGCGATCACCGAGAACACCTGAGCATGAGAACACAATCGCCATACTCGACGCTCAGAAATCTCTATCCCTTGATCATGGAGCTCGTCTGCTATCAGGCGGTAACCAAATTCAGGATCGTCACTGTGAATCTGGCGAATCTTGTCTATAAGCTCCACTTCTTGGGCTTGCCTGTTCGAAACTGGCTTAGCAGCCCATTTATAAAATGCTTGGCGGGAAAACCCCAGTACCCGAGCCGCTACCGTCAAGGTCGCCTTACCCGCCTTGATCAGCTTTTCCGCGGTCGGGAAGACCCTTTTGGGCGAATCGCTTCTTGAGACAGGTACGCCGCCGCGGCACGTAGCACTTCGTTTTCCATCTCCAACTCGCGAATCCGTTTCAAAGCCTGGCTTATCTCTTTAGTCGCTACCGGATCGGCAGACGGTTGCATCCCCTGAGCCTGCAACCTCGCATCAGTAATCCATTTTTGCAACGAGGAACGCGAGATCCCCAAATCAGCACACACCTGACGGCAAAGTAACCCCAGACTCCACCAACGCCACAGCATCAGCTTTGAACTGCTCTGAATACAACTCCAACATAATCAACATCCTTCCCTGCCCCGCCCCAGCGAAACAAGCTAGACGTCAACCAAACCCTCAGCAGACCCGCTAAGCCTGGTGACAAGATCGTAGTTATCGTC
>NZ_KV817025.1:0-246 GCF_001814535.1 Actinomyces sp. HMSC065F12 | reverse complement strand
CGCTGCGATGGAATCTTTCTTCGCTCTTGTACAAAAGAACGTTCTTGATCGTGGCTCTTGGAACAGGCGCCGTGAATTATCTGCCGCGATCACTCACTGGATTGAACGGACATATCACAGGAAAAGACGGCAACGAGCACTGGGTAAATTGACACCAATCGAATACGAAACAATCATGGAATCAGCCGCATCCCTTGCGGCCTAAAAATCAGAAGGAAAACTGTCAACCAAACCCTCAGCAGACCC
>NZ_KV817024.1:0-472 GCF_001814535.1 Actinomyces sp. HMSC065F12 | reverse complement strand
CCCCCCCTATATTCCGTGGAACTTTGGAACTTTTCTATTTTTTATTAAAATAAATCTTACTTTTTATTGATATATCAAGGAAAAGCCCTATAAAATCAGAGTTCAGGAACAATGGAACTTTACGGAACTTTACGGAACTTTCGGTTAAAACACCCTCGTTTCGTTGGCGGGCAGCAGTGGACACACCCCCGTAAGGGGGTGTGTCCACTGCTGGGTTCACGTTTTGGGGGCGTGTGGGCCTGCCGGGGCGCTGGTGGCGCCCTGGGGCGTGTCGCGGGGGTGTTTTCGGGGCCCGTGGTATGCTTGAACCGTCCGCCGGAGCATCGGCAGCCAGGCTTGCGACCTGGGGCTGTGGGAACGGGGCGGCGGGCTTGAAAATTCCATTCGCTTTCAGGTTCGCGGTTCAAAAGCCTGACGTGTGTCCACATCTATGTGCGTTCTATGCCATGGGTGTGCTTTTTTATGCCCTTTT
>NZ_KV817023.1:0-575 GCF_001814535.1 Actinomyces sp. HMSC065F12 | reverse complement strand
GATGCGCGAGAAGAATCCGCTAGTTCACCAGAGCCTTCGGCGGATCCGACGGTTGCTTCGATGATTGAGCAGGCGGCTCAGCAGGGTGCGGACTATGAGCAGGAGGTCGAAGAAGCTGCACAGATGGGTGAGGGCTTCGTACCTTCAGATTTGGAGGATGCTGTGGACACGAGCTTCGTCAACCACGAATTTGATGACGAGATCGAAATCCTTCGCCTTCCCCAATTCGTCATCCAAGAACCCGGATCAGCATTGTTCCCGACCGCTCATGAGGGATACAACGAGCTCAAGCACGAGGCACTAGCCGGTGACTTTGACTTAAAGACGAAAGACATCGACATTGACCTGTCGACGGCCGATGAGCAGATGTACAAGATCGACGTGCGAAAGGACTCCGAGGTTCCTAAAGCCTTCCGGATGTCGAGTACCGATCAGAAATTCATGCGCGAACACTTCTCGAAACTGAGCGTCGAAGGACAAAAGCGCAACACGGCAATCGCCATCTACGATCGGATCAAACCGATCAATTCGATCACTGACTCTGACTTGCGCGCATACATTGTGCGGATGGTTGA
>NZ_KV817022.1:0-7000 GCF_001814535.1 Actinomyces sp. HMSC065F12 | reverse complement strand
GCTCCTTGTCGCTGGTGAATGTGCCGACCGCGAGTAGGACGGCGAGGAATGCCCACATGTAGGCCGCTGCTGCCTGAACCTGCGTGTTGTCCATGCGCGTGAGCGCTAGTAGCGCGGTGAGCGTTAGAACGAGGTGGAATACCGCTGCAATGCGGACAGTCCACAAACGACAGTGGGTGCTGATATGCTTATTCATAGCTGGTATGCCTTTCATTGGTGTATCTGGGTCCTCTCGCATGTGCCGTGCGAGGGGACTTTTCTTTTACCTGTACGGTGTGAGCCATGCGTTGAGTTCCTTACCTCGGATGCGGATGCGGGTTCCGGCTTTGATGGCTTTGAGGTCGCCGTGTATGAGTGCTTCGTTGATGAGGCCGCGGCTGACCTGCAGGACGTCACACACCGAGGCGATGCTGTAGTACTGGGTGGGTGCGAACGCGTCACGCGGGTCGACTGGCAGTTTTTTAGCGGTCATGACGCGACTTTCTCTGTTTCTTCGAGGATTTTCTTGTCCCAGTCCTTGAGGTAGTGGTCAATGAAATACAGCTGGCCCTTGCCAGTGACTTTCGTGGTTTTCGTGATGCGCACCGTGCCGTCAGGCTGCGAATGCGTGGACTCCTTGATCTCAAACAGGTCAAGGTCACGGCTCTTTTGGGTGGGCATGTTCCAGTCGCAGCCCTGGCGGCGTGACAGGTAGCCTCTGGCGCGCAGGTCCTTGAAAAGGCGGTTCTGGCCGACTTTCATCCCGTTGTTGTTCAGGATTTTTGCCAGCTGGCCGACGAGGATACTGGTTTCTGCTGTGGCGACCGTGTCAGCAAAGAGGACTTTCGGCGCGTCTTTAGCTGCTTGGGCTTCGAGTTCCTTGCGTCGCGCCTGCTCCCGCTTGAGTGTTTGTGCGAGCTGGATGATCGTGTCAGGGTCAGTGAGGGCTTCCTCGATCTTGTCTGGTGTGAGGTAGCCGCCATGCTTGCGGATCGCAGGAAGAACGTCGTGCGTCACCCAACGCTTAAATTTGTGTGCCTCAGGCTTGCGGCTCTTGAAGATCAGCGAGTACAGGCCAGCCTCGTTGACTATGGTCTTGTTTGGGTTGCCCGGAATACCGTCACTAATAGTTACGGTATTCTTCTCGTCCTCATCGAGGTCTGCGGTCGCTTTACGGCTGTTTTCGAGGTTTAGGACGTCGCACACATCCTTAGCGACGAACCACGGCGTACCATCCTCTGTCGTAACCGTGCGAACACTGGTACCCTCATAAGTAAAGGGAACTATCTGGTTCATTTTTGATTTCCTTTCTGGCCGTTTAGGCGTTGCACCGCCTAGACGGCTCCTGTCTTATAGGCGGGTATTTTTTTCGGGGAGCGTTTTTCACTTGCACGCCTAAGGACGTGAAGACTTCAGGGAAATCCGCGAGATCGATTTTTGACACGCCAAGTTCGCTGATCAGCTGATCGCGCGAGCCGTCATCACGCATGCCTTTAAGGTCGATAACTGGGTTTTCCGTGTCAGATAGGACTTGTATCCACGTGCTTGCTTTCGTCCACATGAATGCCCATTGCGTGCCGTGCACGACGCCGCGTGTACGGTTGTCACTGCAGAATTTTTTGGCGTCCGCAATGCTGGTGGCGAATCGGATGCCGCTCGATTTTGCTTTCTCGGTGGTCGTGTACACGAGCGCGATTTCGCTCAGCGCGCCTATTCTCGTTACCGGGGCGGGCTCAGTGTCGAATAGTGATAGCTGCTCGGCTTTCACGGCACGGCTCCTTTTAGGTCCTTGTGGAGGAAGTCCTCATTGACAAATACGATCGGACGAACCTTTAAGATTTTGGCGGCCTTGATGGCTAACGCCGGGGTCAGGTTTTTACGTCCGTTTTCGATGTTCGATATGTACGGTCTGGAGACGTCGAGAGCTTGAGCTAATTCGTTGGCTGTTATGCCGCGCAGTTCGCGAACGGTACGGAGTGCCTCCCCGCTCCTTTCGCGTTCCTTTTGTTTTCCGTTCATGGGAACTACAGTACCGAATGTGTTCCTATTATGCAAGCGGAAGTTCCGGTGTGGTGCCGATTTGGGAACAGTCGTTTTCTGATTTTGGTTCGTTTTGCCGGTAATTACACGGGTGTAACTGTTCCGAAAGTTCCGAAAGTTTCCTATTATTTAGGTATGAGAAAAGACGGAGCGCAGGAATTGGCAAGATTGGTAAAGCACAATCGCCGGATGTTAGGCATGCACACACAGGCCGATCTAGCCGATGCACTGGGCCTTACTGTCAAAACAGTGGGTAACATAGAACGCGCCGCAAAAGGAAATTATTCTGCCCTTACCCTTGCTCGCTTGGAAAGGCTTTTTGAATGGCCTATCGGAGCGGCTGAAAAAGTTCTAGAAACCGGCGAAGCTCCCGATTTAGAAGCGAAGAGCGCTCCGGTTGGTTTGACCTGGGCCGATTTTGAGGAAGCCTGGGACTCTGTCCCTGTCGGCAACAGCCGAATCCTTAGGGTTTTCGCCGCGTACGATCCTACCAAGGTAGACGACGAAGACCTCGCCCGCATCGCCTTAAACGCTCGCCACTACATGCGAAAAGAACTAGACGAAGCCTCAGGAACAAACGAGGAGCCTAAGCCTGAGCCTGTGACGCCATTCCCCGCACAAGCAGGGCGAACAGCCGATCTTGACACTATCGCCGCTAACCTGCCTCAGGAAGTTTATGGTGGAACACCACCGCCTGACCCTGACGATTACGGCGTGTACGCGCAGCGAGGCGACGTTGAACGCGAGCAAGAAGGCTCCCAAGAACTCCCATAACCACACCCACAAGCAACGGAAGGCCCGCAATGGATTTCGGAGACGCACTGACAGCACTGTCAGACAAAGTAAACAAGCAATGGGAATCGATCGAAACAGAAGAAGGCACCAAGAACGCTTTCATCATGCCGTTCATCTCCACAGTCCTCGGATATGACGTTTTTGACCCCACCGAAGTCATTCCAGAATTCACCGCCGATGTCGGAGTGAAAAAAGGCGAAAAGATCGACTACGCCATCCGCAACAGTGGTGATGTTCAAATCCTGATCGAATGCAAGAAGTGCTCAGGTGCCCTGACGCTTGAACACGCTTCCCAGCTGTACAGGTATTTCGCCGTCACTACAGCAAGGATCGCGGTATTGACCAACGGGCGCGTCTATAACTTCTACACGGACCTTGACTCGCCCAACAAGATGGATTCTCGCCCCTTCCTCGTCCTTGACCTAGCAGACTTGGATGAAACAGTCCTACCAGAGCTGAAAAAACTCACCAAAGCGAATTTCGACCTCACATCGGTCATGGATGCTGCAGAAGAATTGAAATACCTTGGCGCGATCCGTCGAGCTGTCGCAGCAGAATTTAAAGAAGTGTCAGAAGAATTCGCCAGGTATTTCATTGCAAAAGTCTACGAAGGACGAATCACTCAGAGTGTCGTCGAGAAATTCAAACCACTCGTTGACAAAGCTCTTCGTCAATTCCTCAGCGAACGCGTCAATGATCGCCTGAAGACAGCGCTAGGAGCCAGTGAAACCCCCGTTATCACACCGACAGCCCCTCTGCCGGAACCGGCAGTTATCGATTCTGCAGAAGAAGGCGAGCCGGTAGAAAATTCCGAGATCGTGACAACTGAAGAGGAACTTGCGGCTTATCGCGTCGTTAAAGCTATCGCGTGCGCGGAACTCTCACCTGACCGGATCACTTACCGCGATCAAAAAACCTATTTCTCAGTCCTGGCAGACAATAACAACCGTAGGCCAATCGTTCGATGCTACTTCAATTCCAAGGCGAGAAAGAATCTAGTGTTCGTCGCAGAGGATAGGTCGCTTACCAAATACGAACTGGGCACCATTGAAGATATTTACCTGTACGTTGATCAGATTCGAGAAGCCGCTAAACGATACCAGTAGGCTGGTGTCATAGCATATGCCTGGACCGGCCACAGGGTCTCCAACTGCATGTGCCTACCGTTACGATCGTGCGCGTGAGTGCTCCATCGTGGGATCAGGTTGTGCGTGAAGCGGCGCGTGAGAAAGTCACCCTGCGCCGCTCACGCCTGCACGGTGCGCGCGGACTATGGGTACCAGCCCAGCGCACCATCTGGGTGGACAGCCGCTTACCAGACCACCATGCCGCACCAACGCTCGCACACGAGCTGATCCACGCGCGCAGGGGAGACGGCGAGTGTGCCTCCGACGCGACGGTAGAGAGAATGATCGATCAGCGCGTGGCCCGCAGGTGGATTAGCCGGGCTGCGTATGCTTGCCTGGAACACGAGTATGGTGGGGATGCGTGGATGATCGCCGACGCGCTGGATGTGCCAGTGTGGGTGGTGTGCGCGTACCGCGAGTATCTGCACTTAACGCGCTAGTGGCACGTGTGGGGCACGCTGCCATCGCAGTTTTAGCGTTTGTGCTGGTCATGCGTGGTGTCGGGGCTGTCTCCCCCCATCTCCACTATTAGGACGTTCATTTTGGTACAAAGTGAACGTCCTATTTTTTATGCCATAAGACGTGACGTTTCGCCTTGTCGGGGCAGCTTTATTGCTTTCGGAAGTCTTCTTGGTTAGGTATTTGACTTATCGTTGGCTTGGCACAGTTTGTCAGATTTCTAGAGGCCGGAAGGCTCCGTGAAGCAAGCTACAAAAAATATGTCTATCCGCCAAAAGTGTGCGAGTCGCTAAAAGCTTTGGGGTTTCACAGAATAGATCTATAATTTAGAGCAGCCGTAGAGTAACTGCCCGAAGCCAGACCTTCTAAATTAAGCAATAAAAGTTGTCATGTTTTTTGCAGACATTCATTCCAAATCACCGTTGATGGATGATTTGATTACCAAAAAATCACGTATGCATAAGAATTTCAATAGCTAAAATGTATTTAATGAACGTCTAGCTAATGTGTTTTATCTGTTTAGCTATATTCCTGTAGCTGTCACCACCTACCTGAGCTCAACGGGCTGGTTTTCTGGATGACGTAGTGGTACTTTGAGGGGAATAGATTTAACTAGCACACTGGACAGGAAGGTCTAATGCGCAACTTCAAGGACAAGCCCGGTTTTCTTGAAACGTTCGCCGGCAGAGCGCTGCTTAAACCAGCTCATCTTCTTACAGAACTACTGATCCTAACCTTGGTCTGCGCTTTGGGCTTCACGCTATCGAGCCCGTCTATGGCTCATGCCGAGGATCTACAGAGTAGCTCCCGGGATGACGAACAAAGCGCCAGTCCGACGCCGGTAAGCACTCCAGAAGTTGTAACTGATACCCAGTCTGGCGATGGTCTAGAGATCGGACCGGAGACTGTCGATCAACCCGTGCGTCAATCAACTTTACCGGCGCCGACCATTCGCAAGGTCTTTTACGACGCCACAACTATTTCCGGCGCTAATGTACAACGAAAAAGAGTTGGTGGAAAGGTTAAAAGGTCGACTGTATATGTGACCCTAAAAGGTAAGGATGGCAACGAAAAAGCCACTGTTTCTGTTACCCCTAAAAGTGGAACAGCTTGGACGGTAAGTCTACCTAACGGCGTTAAAGTTGCACCAGGTGATACCGTCACTGCCTATCAAACTTTGGATGGCGCTGCATCTGGTGTGGTGACCGCAAATGCTGAGCCATCCATGGCATTCTCGAATAAAGACAAGATCAAAATGCCGGTAGGAGAAATCTGGATTGAACACCCGGACGCTAACCTTGTAAATAATGATGAGCAAGCAGAAGCTATTGAAATGCTGAAGAAAGCTAATCCGGACATTGCGAACGACTTTAACCTTGACAAAATTAAATTCTCTATCGATTACACGGACCATGCCTACTATGAAGTGACCTATACAGATGGATCAACCTCCGGAAAAATTGAAGCTCCGGACGTAATAATCAAACAGGTAACGGAAACATCTGTGGCTCCGATAATAGGAAAAGTCCAGGTGACAGACGGGCAGATTATCGTTACATTTGCTAAAGAAGTTGCCCAAGGAACAAAATTTAGTTTTGTCAAACAATTTACCGATGGAGAGGACAGGAATTTTTCCCAAAATGGAAGCTGTATAGTGGACAAATCTAACTCACAAGAGATGTCTCAAGCAGTAATCGTTGACGGCAAAAAAGTTACTTTCCCAATCACGGATAAGGTTAACGATTTAAAACTCGGAACAGAGTTCGGTATCGTTGTCAAAGAGCCACATAAATTCCGTTCTTGCGCGAAGTCTGAGCCGGTAATAACAACCCCCGACAAAGTCGCCGTGAGAGATCCTCACAAATTAACGGATGCCGATAAACAAGCCATCGATAAAGCTATTCGAGATGCCAATACGGTAAATGGCGTATCTAAGCTTCCCGATGGAACTGGATTTTTAACCGATCCTGCGTTTATCGAGTTTGATAAAGACGGAAACGTTACAATAATCAGCCCTAATGATGTGGAAACTGATTGGGATAATGACGGCAATCCGATATATGTAAAAAATCCTGATGGAACCTATAAAGTAAATGATGTATCCAAAGTCACTAAAATCCCTGCCAAAGATCTGGTAAAAAATATCGCTCCGAAATCTCCTGCGATTGCGGTAGATACGGATAAGGGTGAGGTAACTATTACCCCGCCAGTCTATGAAAACCCGGGTGATGATACCGACTTGGCGTCCTACACCGTCACCTATAAGGATGCTTCAGGAGCGGAAAGAACCGTCACTGCAACTCGAACCGTAGACGAAACTTCCGGTAAGACCACGTGGACATCAGATGGTGCAACGGTTGATGCGAACACCGGTGTGATTACTCTGAAAGTTGAAGACATCGAAGTTGGTGGAACTGTCACGGCAAAAGCAAAAGATAATGGCGGATTAATTCCCACTGAAGAACAGCCGCTTGAATCAGAACCGGCCAGCGAGACACTCGAAACTGCCACTGTTAGCTATGATCGTAACGGCGGAGTCGGCGATATGGATGGCAAGACTTTAAACAAGGGCAGTAAGTACACGGTGTTGCCTAATGGTT
>NZ_KV817021.1:1361-1634 GCF_001814535.1 Actinomyces sp. HMSC065F12 | reverse complement strand
CCACACCCGGCCAATACCACCACACCGGCATCCCATGGAAACGCATCACAGGCGGACCCGCCACGATCCCCACACTCACCAGCGAGCAGGTCGAAGACCTCTACGCGATCATCACCGCCACCCTCAACGAATACCACCCCGCCGAACACACCACACCACCCGCCACCACAACTGACCGTGAGGGCGACAGGCCAGGCGACCACTACGAGAACACCACCACGTGGGACAGCATCCTCACGCCCCACGGGTGGACACCCGTATTCACCCAAGGCA
>NZ_KV817021.1:1000-1261 GCF_001814535.1 Actinomyces sp. HMSC065F12 | reverse complement strand
ACCGTGAGGGCGACAGGCCAGGCGACCACTACGAAAACACCACCACGTGGAACAACATCCTCACACCCCACGGGTGGACACCCGTATTCACCCAAGGCAACACCACCTACTGGCGCAGGCCCGGCAAAAAAACCGGCATATCCGCCACCACCGGACACAACACCGACCGCAACCGCCTCTACGTGTTCACCACCAGCACAGAATTCCTGCCAGAAACCCCCTACACGAAATTCGCCGCCTACGCGCTCCTCAACCACGGTG
>NZ_KV817021.1:554-900 GCF_001814535.1 Actinomyces sp. HMSC065F12 | reverse complement strand
ACCGCAACCGCCTCTACGTGTTCACCACCAGCACCAGCTTCCAGCCAGAAACCCCCTACACCAAATTCGCCGCCTACGCGCTCCTCAACCACGGTGGCGACTACCAAGCCGCTGCGCGCCAACTCGCCCACGACGGCTACGGCACACACGACCACGAGGGCGACATCATTATCGACCTGCCCCTCACACCACTCACACCAAGCGAGGAACACGACAACCAGGACGATAATGCGGACACGATCCCGGACACCACCACGCCACAACACGAAAACAGCGAGGGCGACGAGGACCTGCCGCCGACATGGCAACCAGCCAACCTCACCCCATACCTCGACGGCACCTACAC
>NZ_KV817021.1:0-454 GCF_001814535.1 Actinomyces sp. HMSC065F12 | reverse complement strand
ATCATTATCGACCTGCCCCTCACACCACTCACACGCGCAGAACACGACAACCAAGACGATAAAGCAGACACGAACCCAGACACCACGCCACAACACGAAAACAGCGAGGGCGACGAGGACGACCTGCCGCCCACATGGCAACCCACCAACCTCACCCCATACCTCGACGGCACCTACACCCCGCCAACACCCACACTCTTCACACGCACCGACCATGTCGCCCTCCTCTACCCCGGCCTCATCCACGACATCCACGGCGAAAGCGAGTCCGGAAAAAGCCTCCTCATCCAAACCGAAACCGCCCGCCAACTCCAAGCCGGGAACCACGTCGCCTACATCGACTACGAAAGTGACGCCGGCCAAATCATCGAACGCCTCACCCTCATGGGGTGCACTCATAAGCAGATTGCCGATGGTCTGACCTACATCAGGCCAGAACAATCCCCCTACACCA
>NZ_KV817020.1:0-269 GCF_001814535.1 Actinomyces sp. HMSC065F12 | reverse complement strand
GTGGGTGGGCCAGGTGGTAGCCATGTCTGACAAGAAATTAACAGTCGGCGAGCTCGTATTTTCTGACATCGACTCCAACGAATTCCTCAAACAGCTGTACGCCAACCTGCTCTACAACTACGGCTTACATCGATTGGGGCTGGCGGATCGTCACCCATACGACGTGGATCTTGAAGCAGTACTGCGATTCGCAGACCTGCTGTCGAAATCAATCCACCCCACCAATCGTGACCGACACAGGGTGTGGGCGCAAGAAATCGCGCTCCTGT
>NZ_KV817019.1:490-820 GCF_001814535.1 Actinomyces sp. HMSC065F12 | reverse complement strand
AATCCACGTCTGCGGCTGCCGAGCAAGGCACCGCAGCACACGCCCTCGCCGAGCACAAACTCCGCCGCGCTTTGAAGCAGCGCTCGAAGCGGCCAGTCTCAACTTGGATTGATGACGAGATGGAAACCTTGACTGACGACTACGTCGCCTACGTCCAAGAACACATCTCGCTGGCTCGGGAGACCTGTGGGGATCCACAGGTGCTCATCGAGCAGCGCCTGGACTTCTCCCATGTGGTTCCGGGAGGTTTTGGCACCGGGGATTGCGTGATCATCGCCGAACCTACCTTGCAGATTATTGATCTGAAGTACGGGCAAGGTGTGTTGGTTG
>NZ_KV817019.1:0-390 GCF_001814535.1 Actinomyces sp. HMSC065F12 | reverse complement strand
ACATCGAGCGCGTAGCGGTGACGATCTACCAGCCACGTCGGGGCAACGTCGACACCTGGGAAATCTCCGTCACTGAACTCGAGCACTGGGCCGAAGCGGAAGTGAAACCGAAGGCTGAGCTGGCAGCGGCTGGCGAGGGCGAGTTTTGTCCGGGCTCGTGGTGTCAGTTCTGCAAGATTGCACCCACGTGTCGGGCGCGAGCTGAAGCCAATCTTGCGCTGGCCAGGTTGGAGTTCGCCCCGCCAGCAGAACTGTCCGACAGCGAGATTGCCGACGTGCTGGCCCGGATTCCGCAGCTCAAAACCTGGGCGGCGGATGTCGAAGCATACGCGCTCTCCCAAGCGGTGAACCAGGGCGTGGTCTTTGAGGGGTTCAAGCTCGTAGCCGGAC
>NZ_KV817018.1:0-375 GCF_001814535.1 Actinomyces sp. HMSC065F12 | reverse complement strand
CATAGGCAGTCCTACGGTCTCAAGCCTCCCGTACAGCAGGAATACGCGGGTATCGAGCCCTATTCACCTCGCAGCAGGAGAAGAAAGAAAACCTCATGAACGCCACTGAAATAAAAACAGGCCTCTCGCACGCCACATGCGAGAGGCCAGAGAGAAAGCCCAAAGGAAAGCCACTTCTCATGACCAAGCATAACAGCAAGCGTGCGCAATCGTACGCAATCCGCACAGTAGCGGTACTCCACGCCTTTATCGCGCTCACCGTGCTACTCGCGCTCACACACATGAACAACACCGACGTTCAAGCAGCAGCAGCCTACATGTGGGCATTCCTCGCCCTGCTGCTCGCGGTCGGCACATTCACCAGCGACAAGGAGC
>NZ_KV817017.1:1578-3353 GCF_001814535.1 Actinomyces sp. HMSC065F12 | reverse complement strand
TGAGCAGCGGGAGCCATGCGGCTATGTCGGATAGTTCGCCTATGGCTTTGCTGGTTTTGCGCTTGGTTGTTGTTGTCGCGTCCACCGTCACTGTCCTTTCGTGTTGGTTTTAATTCTTGCAGGTTGATCTGTGTTTTTCGGCTATCAATAGATGATCTTGTATTCACCAATAAATCTCTCGAATGCTTTTGCGAGGCTTGTAAAAACTTCCTGCATAGCTACGATTTCCATATCCCCGCCGGCTTTTAGCTCGAAACAAACGCTGTCCCCAGCGTTTTCATATGGGATGAGCTCGATGCAAAATGAGTCGGCGAATCTTATGGCTACTCGCAGTCTGGAACTATCGCCGCACGCCGGGTAGTCCTCCAGTTCAAACAGGACTTGCGCTGCCCCATTGTTCTGTGGGTAAAGATCGAACAGTGCGGCCTGCTTGCCTTCTGTTTCAAAGTACTGTTCGCTTGTTCCGCCGAGGTCTTCGATTTTAAACATGTCTATTCCGTTCGTTGCGATTGCTGGTTCTTGGATTTCTTGTGGAGAGATTTCACAGGTCTGTGTCCGGCCTACTGCCCGTCAGCAGTGCGACCAGGTCATTGAGCGTCATGAGCACCCACTGTGAACCGGGGTCCGTGACTGCGCGCCGCTTCGCCACGACGATCCCCGCGAGCGCGTCATCATTCCCCATCTCGGTGTGCGCCTCACTGGTCCATTGGGCGGGCAAGAGGCGGCCTCCGTAGTCTTTGGTTTCGATGGTGATGCGCCTGCCCATGTGCCGCACTCCTGCAATGTCGCCGGTGTCGCGCGCCCCGGTGCGCACTTTCCGGTCGATCCGGTCGTCTACCTGCTGGGCGAGGTAGTTGGCGATGGTGCGTTCGAAGCGTGCTCCTGCTTGGCGTGCGCTCCTGTTGGTGCGTGTCACTGGTGGTGTCCTTTCGTGTTGATAATGTCGCGTCCTATTTCAGCGAGCAGTCTGGTCACGCTCGCCCCCTCGGTGTGGATGCTCGCTTCGACGTGGTGATCACTGCCGGGGGTGAGCTGGTCGAGCGTGGCGGCTTTCGTGGTGAGCACCTTGTGGATGATGGGGTCGAGCGTGCCGGGGGCGATCAGTGTGGTGATGGTGACGGGGCTGGCTTGTGTGATGCGGTGGATGCGGTCTTCGGCTTGGGTGACGAGTGCGGGTGTCCACTCGGTTTCGACGAAGAGGGCGTCCTGGGCGCGCGTGAGGGTGAGGCCGACTCCCGCTGCGGTGATTTGTGCGATGAGCACGTCTACCTTGCCCGCCTGAAAGGCGGTCACGGTGGCGTCGCGTTCGGCCTTGCTGGTTGCCCCGTAGTAGGTGCGCACTGTGGCGTGCGGCAGCGTGTGGGTGAGTTTGTCGGCTAGTTGGTGGATGACTTCTGTGTGGATGCACCATGCGACGAGCGGGCGGCCAGTCCCCTCAACGTGTGTGGTAATCCAATCTGCGGCTGGGTCGATTTTGAGCATCCCGGTAGCGTGCCGCATCTGTGAGACAAACTCTTTCGCATGGTCTTGCAATTCGGCTTGCGTGTAGCCTTTGCGCTTGAGTTTTGCCGCCACGTCGCTGAATGCTTTGGCGCGTTGCGTGTCGGGAATGTCGACGAGCTGCGTGTAGCGCGTTTTGGGCGGCAGGTCGGACAGGACGCCTTTTTTGGTGCGCCTGCTCCACACGTGGTCGTTGAGCCTGCGGTGGAGGTCTGGCATGCGCTCGGGGATGGGTTCTGGTGTGCCCCAGTAGTTTTCCCGCGTGTAATACGTTT
>NZ_KV817017.1:905-1478 GCF_001814535.1 Actinomyces sp. HMSC065F12 | reverse complement strand
CCCAGTAGTTTTCCCGCGTGTAATACGTTTTGAAGTTGGCGGGGAAGTAGCTGGTTTTGTCGAGCATGGTGAGTAGTGGGAGCACGTCGAGCGGGCTGGAGACAATGGGCGTACCAGTCAGGCAC
The DNA here is from genome assembly GCF_001814535.1 of Actinomyces sp. HMSC065F12. NCBI lineage: Bacteria > Bacillati > Actinomycetota > Actinomycetes > Actinomycetales > Actinomycetaceae > Actinomyces > Actinomyces sp. HMSC065F12. Next base: position 1,353 of record NZ_KV817017.1, on the reverse strand, counting down.
ACGGTTTTTTGTGCTTTCCGTGCGAGTTGGAGCATGGTGCGGGTGCGTTTGGCTCGCACGTTTTTCGCCCGGTGCGCTTCGTCGTAAATGAGGAGGCTGGGCTGCCAGGCCGCTAGGAGGCGGGCGAGTGGTGTGCGGCTGGTGGCGAGCGTGTCACTGGTGATCACGATTCCACTGGCGGGCAGGCGGCGTGGTGTGCGCGTGCTGCTGGTGATGGTGGTGATTGTGCTGGCTGGCGTGTGCTCGATGATGCCGCTTCGCCGTGTTTCGTTTTCCCAGTTACTAATAAGGCTGGGAGGGCAGATAATAAGAATTCGGCGCGGTTTTATTATTGCCGCAATTAAAAGAGCTTGAATTGTTTTACCTAAACCCGGCTCGTCGGCAATTAATGTGTGGTTTTGGAATACTGCTCGTACCGCGCCGATTGTTTGATATGTGTATGGCTGCG
>NZ_KV817017.1:0-805 GCF_001814535.1 Actinomyces sp. HMSC065F12 | reverse complement strand
TGTTGGTGTGATCATACCACGCTGCGCGGCGGCGGGCTGGTGGGCGGGTTGGGAAGCGTGTTGCGAGTGGCGGTTTGTTTTTGGGAACCAGTCAGTGGTTCCGGCGGCAGTGGTTCCCGCACCCACCCCCTGTAAGGGGGTGGGGTGGTGGGGGAACCAGTCAGCACCGGTTCCGGGAACCAGTCGGGAACCAGTGGGAACCAGTCGTTTGGTTTGTGGAAAATCCTGTGGATAACTCATTCCTGACCTCCCTCGACAACGTGGAGGCGTGCCGTTCCGCCTACCGGGATACCGTCGCTTTCAGCCCTGTAGACGTGTGCTGAGCGTAGTAATCGCGAATTCCTCGGCCCCTCTTTTTCAATTAGATAATTCTCGTTTAATAGAATGTTGATTGCTTTAAAGATTGTGGCGTTTTTGGCTTTTCCTCCGTCCTCTTTGTAGTTTCTTTTGACGTCGTTCATGGAAATTGGTTCGGTGAAGTTTTCGATTATCCTGGAGAGTTTTTCCATGAGGTGAATGGGGCGGAATTCTTTTATGCTCGTGTTTTCTTGGGTGGTGTCTGGTGGGTTGATGGTGGTGATGATCCGCGCTGGGTCAGTGCTGTCGATGGTGATGCGGGCTGCTTCTTGGGTGCGGTCTGAGGGGCGGTATGTGCCGGATTTTGGCCGGATGCTGCCTGGCCTGTCTTTGGCGACGCGTAGTGTGATGGTGCCTTTCATTCCTCGCCCTAGGGGGTGGATGACTTCTGCGAGGTATGAGGCTCCGTCGATTGCGGCCATTTTGGTTTGGCCGCCGATGGCGAAGC
>NZ_KV817016.1:0-431 GCF_001814535.1 Actinomyces sp. HMSC065F12 | reverse complement strand
TGAGCAGCGGGAGCCATGCGGCTATGTCGGATAGCTCGCCTATGGCTTTGCTGGCTTTGCGCCTAGTTGCTGTTGTCGCGTCCACCGTCGCTGTCCTTTCGTGTTGGTTTCAATTCTTGCAGGTTTATAACCGTTTTTCAGTCTCTGATGGCTGAACACGCTTATAGGTCTGTGTCTGGCCTGCTGCCAGTCAGCAGAGCGACAAGGTCGTTGAGTGTCATGAGCACCCATTGGGAGCCTGGGTCTGCCACTGCGCGCCGTTTCGCCACGACAATCCCCGCGAGCGCGTCGTCGTTACCCATCTCGGTGTGCGCCTCACTGGTCCATTGGGCGGGCAAGAGGCGGCCTCCGTAGTCTTTGGTTTCGATGGTGATGCGCCTGCCCATGTGCCGCACTCCTGCAATGTCGCCTGTGTCGCGCGCTCCGGTGCG
>NZ_KV817015.1:0-880 GCF_001814535.1 Actinomyces sp. HMSC065F12 | reverse complement strand
AAGCTCTCGCCCTGGGCAACACGTTCACCGCGACCTTCCTGGAAGAAAAAAAGCAGTTCGGCAGAGACGGGAAATCGTCGTACTACGAAAAGATGTTTTCCTACCAGATTGCTAAAGGCGACATGGCTGGGATGGACAAGGCATTGCAGGAACAAGCCGCGCCACCAGCACCAACACCAGCACCAGCCGCTTCGGCGGGGCAGGCATTCAGTCAGGGTGAGCAGATCACCACGCTGATCCAGGCAGGCCTCGACGACCAGGCAATCGCAAGCGCCCTCCAAATCGACCCGAGCATGGTCGCCATCATCCGCAACACCATCAAATAACCCCCACAGCCCGGCCAGCAGCCACACCGCGTGCAAGGCGCGGGCGGGCACCAAACCACACAGTCAAGCCAAACAAGGAAAGGAGCACTCTCATGTGGCAGCCCATCACCAAGCAGGACATTAGGGAGGACGACATGCTCCGCATTCACACGAAGAATTTCCCCTCCAGCCCGGTCTGGACGTGGCAGGGAACAGCCGTCCACGACCGTGACCTGCTCCTCGACGTCGGCCACCAACTCGTCTCACCACCCAAGTGGACTGTCACGCTTATCGAGCGCGAAACACCCGACCCAGACCCAACCCCAGATCAGCCTGCACTCTTCACGGAACCACAACAATGAACCCGATACTCGTCCACGCACACGAGTGCCTTAAAAATGGCATCAGTATCATCCCCATCCTGCCCGCCACAGACTGGGGCGACAAGCGGCCAGCCGTCGCGTGGAAACCCTACACGCAGCAACGCGCCACACCTACGCAGGCCGACCAATGGTTCCAAAACGAACAGCACGGTATTGCTGTCATCTGCGGGGCAGTGTCCGGCAACCTCACCA
>NZ_KV817014.1:0-311 GCF_001814535.1 Actinomyces sp. HMSC065F12 | reverse complement strand
GGGGGTGAGACCGTTTAAGGTCTCACCCCCGTACTGTTATGCCGGTGTTTCGTCGGCTAGGCGATTAGTTCTCCTCGCCTTCTCGACGGCGTCGCACGAGCGCCAGGCCAAGGCCTGCTACGCCCATTGCGGCTGCGATACCAACGAGTCCTGATACCTGCGCGCCGGTGCGTACAAGCTTAAACTTCTTGACTCCCGGCTCGGTGGTCATATCGCCAGCGGCAGACTTCTCAACGGTGACCGTCACGCGATCAATCTCGTTGCCGTTCTTGTCCTTGACGATAACTACGATCTTGTCACCAGGCTTAGCG
>NZ_KV817013.1:0-1183 GCF_001814535.1 Actinomyces sp. HMSC065F12 | reverse complement strand
AATTCGCCCGCCTCGTCGACCAGGTAGGAGGAGCAGAAGCCAGAAGAATCCGGGAAGCCACCACCACCGCGTACTTCACCACCACCATGCGTGACGCGTTCGAAGAGTACTGCGACCATGCAGCCAGCCACGTCGAGCCGCGCACTGTGGAAGACTACCGGCGCATCTGGGAACGCTACCTGACAGAATTCGACTTTATGCCGATCGAGGGAATGACACGCAGGGACGTGGAAAAGTGGGTCACCAGTTTACGTTCTAGAGAAACCATGCTCTCCATTTCGGCACGTAGGAAAGATCCACAGGCAGAACCGGTATTCCTCTCACCCAAGACCATCAGGAACGCTCACGGGTTACTGTCTTCCGTGCTCGCCTTGCAGGTAGAGCGTCATGTGATCGGCGTAAATCCCGCGTATGGTGTAGCGATGCCCAGGCAGCGCAGACGCCGCCAGCCCGTGTTCCTCACAGTAGGGCAGCTGAAAAAGCTCATCGAATGCACACGTGAAGACTGCCGCCTACTTGTTCGTTTTCTGGCTGGCACTGGATTACGGTGGAGCGAAGCGACCCAGCTGCAGCCAAGGGACATTGATTTTTCGAGCAGACCGGCTGTGATCCATGTGTCGAGGGCGTGGAAGAAGCAGGGGACTGGGTTTGTTGTTGGTGCACCGAAGTCGCCTGCGTCTGTGCGTGACGTGTCCATGCCGGATTCGCTTTCCAGAGACGTGCGGGAAGCGTGCGCGGGTAAGAGGCCTGACGATCTTGTGTTTCCGAGTAGTGAGGGTCTTCGGATGCGCGATTCGTGGTTTCATCAGAGGATTTGGCAGCCTGCTGTGACGCGTGCGGGACTTGATCCGCGTCCTCGCGTACATGATTTGCGGCATACTCACGCGTCAATGCTGATAGCGGCGGGTGTGCCGCTGCCATATATTCAGCGCCGCTTAGGTCATGAGAACATTTCGACCACGGTGGATACGTATGGGCACCTGGCTCCCGACGCTGGAAGAGTGGCTGCTGCCGCGACTGAAACAATGATGGCGGAGTTGGACGAACAGCGCGCATAAGAGAATCGCGCCACCCGCCGGGATCAGTATCCCAGTGGGTGGCGCTGCTCTACGTGCGTGCCGTGTGTTACTTGTTCATGTCAGGATGAAGGCGGCGCACCGTCTCATCGACCTCAGTAAACCGA
>NZ_KV817012.1:0-1033 GCF_001814535.1 Actinomyces sp. HMSC065F12 | reverse complement strand
AGCTCGAAGTCTGGGTGCTCGGCATACGGGTAAACGCCTGTCTTAGCGAGTTGGGCGAGGCTGAAAGATTCAATATCGCAGAAGAGTGTTCGCATGACGAGGTTCCTTTCACATAGAGGAAAAGTGGAGGGAACCAACAAGATGTGCTGATTCCCTCCACGTGTGGGGATGGTTACTTCAGGAAATCGTCATCAGCGGCGAAGGCACCGAAGTCGGTCTCAGCGGAAACTCGTCCACCGCCAAGGGTTTCTCCGTCGCGGGTCTTTTGGATATTGCCCAGTCCACAGGCGATACCACGGTTGCCGTTTGTGTTGAACGCATAGAAGGACAGGGATACGCGTGCGTAGCAGCCCGAGTACACTTCGGCGCGGTCCAGGATCGGGGCGACGCTCTGATCGACGATCTGCGGAGCGGTCAGGGAGTTGGCGTTGAGGAAGTAGGCGCCCTTGTAGGCTTCGTCGTCACGCTCAATATCCCCATCGCGCAGCGGCAACTTGAGGGCGGCCTTGTTGGGGCGCTTGCCACCAAACTTGGCCGTTCCGGCGTCGATCGCTGCATCCACGGCCTTCTCGATCGCCGCAATCGTGGCAGTATCGGACTTCGGGATAATTAGGGAGACGGAGTACTTCGGTTTGCCTCCCTGGATGGAGTTCGGCTCCCACACGTGTGCGTAGGATAGGCGAACTTCGCCGGTCACAATACGAGTTGTGTTAGTCGTTGACATAATCATTCTTCTTTCTACTAGTTACTTGTTTGGTTGAAAATCGGTGGCTGCACTCACCAGGTCAAGCGCTGGCCGTTTATCGGATGCAAGAACCAACGTGGGTTTGCCTGCAGGTTTGGTCACGAGGTCACCGAGGATCTCGTTGAAGGCGGGTTTGCCCATGAGGCGTTCCATGGCTGTGAGGGTGATGAGCTTGCGATCCCAGATGTCCCTATATCCAGCCGCCTCAGCCGCTGCAGCGACATCGGTTTCGGAGGTGTATTTGCGTATCGACCGTCCGGCTACGAGCTTGAACCCCTCAAAGACCAC
>NZ_KV817011.1:0-1993 GCF_001814535.1 Actinomyces sp. HMSC065F12 | reverse complement strand
ACCCGTACTGCGACTCAGCCCACATGTAATCCACACGATCAATCATCATGCACGCCGTCTCCTCATCCACACGGCGCTCCACGGGCTCCGACTGATGCCCATCATGCTGATTCTGCACGTGGATAGACTCGTGGATGAGAGCAAAAAGCCGCTGCGGCATAGTCAGGCCGTGGTGGATCATGACGAGATTGTGCCTCAGGGAATAGGCTCCCCACAAGCCGTCTGGCAGGCGCGCATCAGTGACGCGGATGCCCTGCCGCTCTATCCAGTCGATCACGCTGATCTCGCTCACCCTCGTGCTCACGGCAGCAAGTGTAAGGGAGGGCGGGTGCATTTCAGACCCGCTTGGGAATCCCACTGGTGGGGTAGGACTGCCCGGCCTCCATGTCGCGGCGAGCTAGGTATTGTGTCCAGCGGACGAGCGATTTTTCGCTATCAAAAAACCACACCCACAGGCCGTCAGGCACCACTCTGATGATGATGTCTAGGCAGCAGTAATCGGGATCATTGCGTAGCACGTCGAGCGCTTCTGTCTGCGCGTCTTCGTAGAGGTAGCCGATTTTCATGTCCTCTATGTACACTGCTACCGCGTCCTCGTCGTACGTGTTTTCTGGTTCAAGGCGCATGGTGGCCGTGGCTCGGACTGTGCCGAAATTAAAACCGGTCGCCTGTGCGACAATGCGTCGCACGGCTGGTTTGAGGTCCTCCATGACGTAGAGGGTGCCTCGGTTGGAGTCCTCGGTCATGAGGTCGTCCCAGTAGATGTGCTTGCCGTCTGGCACGCTACGGAACTCTCTGGGCTGCGCAATGCTCATGTCCCGGGCGAGTACGGTCTGGGATTGTCGGCTTGCGTCTCGTGGCTCTCGCTGCTTGATAAGCGGATGTCCATGCGCTAACCGACGCTCCCCTATGATCAGAAAGATTGTGGCCGCGATTAGGAAGACGAGGAAGACGGCCGCCGCTCCTCTGCCTTCGGTGTCAGAGGGAAGTAGTACTCCTATTAGTAGAAGTAGGTCGAGTATGACGAGTGGTACGAGGAATACGCGTAGGAGTATGAGTGCGACGCGGTTAGTTGTTTCAGTCTTCATAGTGAGTGTCCTGTGATTCCTCGCCCTCTGGTGCGGGGGCTGGGTCGGTCTCGGTGTCTTTCAGTGTGGATGCTGCGTATTTGTGTTCTTCGAGTATTGCGTCGGCTTCGCGCTGATTTTCCTGCAGCGTGGTTGCGGGGAATCGAAGGACGGTGGCAGTGTGGCTTTGATTGTCGATTGCTGCTTTAAAAAATGCCTGATAGTCACTGTGTGGGTCGAAGTATGTGACGATTTTTTCTATGTCGTCGATTGTGAATGGCGCTTCATCGCGTAGGCGTTTGGCGACGTAATTTTGGCTTTTCCCTATGTTTTGAGCGAGTTCTAAGCCTGATGATCGTGATGCTGCGAGGCGCGCTCTGATTTCGGCTGATACGCATCGTTGCAGTAGGGATGACTTTTTCTCAACCATATGACGATTATACCCATTTAGACACGCGGGCGCCCAATGTTTGACTAAATAACTCGCCTGGGTTAGAGTAACTTACATGAGTTACACACCGACACTCACACAGCTAGTAGCTGGCAACCTCCGAGCCGAAATGGCACGGAGACGGAAAACCAGCCTCGACCTAGCCGAAGCGCTCAGCACATCTCAATCTACCGCATCCAGACGCCTCCTCGGAGAGAATCCGCTCGACCTCGACCAGATCAGCAAAATCTGCGAATGGCTCGGAATACCAGTAGAAAACCTCCTCACGCAAGACAGGACCACACCATGACGGGCCGCGTGTACACAGCTCGAGAAGTGGCCGACATGGAGCGAATCCACCTTGTCACCCTCTATGGGTACCTCAAGGAGGGGCGATTCCCGGGAGCGTATAGGGCAGGCGAGCGCGCGTCATGGCGCATACCCAGCGAGGCCATTAAACGTCATAGGCAGTCCTACGGTCTCAAGCCTCCCGTAC
>NZ_KV817010.1:0-1191 GCF_001814535.1 Actinomyces sp. HMSC065F12 | reverse complement strand
TCTCCCGCCATGACAAATGGCTATGCATGATGTATCCAAGGCTTCGCCTGCTCCAACGCCTGCTCGCACCAACCGGAGCCATCTTCATCTCGGTCGATGACAATGAAGCAGCCAACCTCCGCCTCATCTGCGACGAGATCTTTGGTCTCGCATGCTTTGTTGCCGATATAGCCGTGGTGAACAACTGGAAGGGTCGTAGCGACGCTAAGTATGTCGCTACCGCCCATGAACATCTCCTCTTCTATCGTGGAGTCGATTTCATCACTCGTGGCGTTCCATTGCCCGAGGAGTACGTCAAGGATTACCGGCATGAAGATGAACATGGAAGGTATCGTGAACTAGGTCTCAGGAAACGCGGCGCAGGGGCAAAACGCGAAGATCGACCCAACATGTACTACCCGTTTTCATATAACCGCAAAACTGGTGAACTCAAATTGGGTAACTCGCAGTCAAAAGAAGAAATCGAAATTTATCCACGCTTGTCCGATGGAACCGACGGGCGATGGCGCTGGGGTCGGGAAACTGCCCGAGAACGAATCGGCGAGTTGACGGTAAAGAAGGTTCGCGGTCGTGACGAGTTCGACGTTTTCCAAAAGGATTATCTAGATCTTGGTGGAGTGAGACGCGCCAAGCCTAAATCTGTTTGGATGGGTTCCGAGTTTTCGGCAGAGACCGGCACACTTCAGGTCAAAAAGATATTTGGGCGGCGTGATTTTGACACACCTAAGCCAATTGAGCTGATTCAGCTTTGCCTCGAACAGGCAACAAACAAAGATTCCATAGTCTTGGATTCCTTTGCTGGATCGGGAACAACCGCCCATGCAGTGCTTGCCACAAATCAAGCAGACAATGGAAGCCGAAAGTTTATTCTGGTCGAACTTGGAGACTACGCAAACGAAGTCACAGCTGAACGCGTAAAGCGAGCCATCGAGGGGTACGGCTCTGGCAAGAATAGGACAGGAGGTACGGGAGGTGACTTCTCCTTTTATGAGCTTGGCGCGCCGCTTCTTGTTGAGGGTGATTTGAATCCTGATGTTCCTCTTGAGCGGGTCCGTGAGTATGTGTGGTTCACCGAGACAGGGCAGGCGTTCTCGAATCCGACCAGTGCTCATCCGTATTTCTTAGGACGGCATGAGGATGCGTCGTTGTTTTTCGTGTATGAGCCGGATCGGGCAACGGTTTTGGATCGTG
>NZ_KV817009.1:0-564 GCF_001814535.1 Actinomyces sp. HMSC065F12 | reverse complement strand
CACTAGTGAGACCTGCTCTGGGAGCGCTCGGCGGGCCACCTCACCCAACCCTTCTTCACTGAGGGGTATGTGGGGTGGCTCGCCTTTGTCGTCTTCCAAGTAGTTCTCACCAGTGATCTGAGCCAAACAGATCAGGTCTCCAAATCACCGGGATTCCCGGAGAAATGGAGATCCTTCGATGAAGGTCACCTTCAAGCACGAAGCAGATAACAACAAGAATCAGTCCATCACTGACACTTTCGACATTGACCCTGGCGAGTTCGCTCTCATGATCGCAACCCACCGGCAGCAACGCGCCGCCGCTACTGGTGTTCCGCTCGACCAGGTTAAGCCCTGCACACCGCAGAAGATTCTGGACGAGTTGTGGAACGCAGAAGAAGCGGCCACGCATCAGGCGGTTCGCGCCGATCGCGGCAAGGGTAAGAAGAAATGTACGTGTGGGGCTGGGTGCGGTCCTCGACGTGGATGCCGCGTCCCGAATAACAAGCCGTTTTCGTATGAGCAGATGCTCGAGATCGATCTTGACCCTGCTTCACCGGGTATCAGCGCTGAAGACCAGGTCAT
>NZ_KV817008.1:352-2457 GCF_001814535.1 Actinomyces sp. HMSC065F12 | reverse complement strand
CCGGTGCGCACTTTCCGGTCGATCCGGTCGTCTACCTGCTGGGCGAGATAGTTGGCGATAGTGCGTTCGAAGCGTGCTCCTGCCTGCTTGGCGCTCCTGCGGTTGCGTGTCACTGGTGGTGTCCTTTCGTGTCGATGATTGTGGTGGCGATGGTAGCGAGGAGCCTGGTGACGCTGGCCCCTTCGGTGTGGATGTTCGCTTCGACGTGATGATCACTGCCGGGGGTGAGCTGGTCGAGCGTGGTGGCTTTGCTGGTGAGCACCTTGTGGATGACGGGGTCGAGCGTGCCCTGTGCGATCAGTGTGGTGATGGTGACGGGGCTGGTTTGTGTAATGCGGTGGATGCGGTCTTCGGCTTGGGTGACGAGTGCGGGTGTCCACTCGGTTTCGACGAAGAGGGCGTCCTGGGCGCGCGTGAGGGTGAGACCGACTCCCGCAGCGGTGATTTGTGCGATGAGCACGTCAACCTTACCCGACTGGAAAGCGCGGACTGTTTCGTCTCGCTCGGCCTTGCTGGTTGCCCCGTAGTAGGTGCGCACTGTGGCGTGTGGCAGCGTGTGGGTGAGCTTGTCGGCCAGCTGGTGGATGACTTCTGTGTGGATGCACCATGCGATGAGCGGGCGGCCAGTGCCGGTGATGTGGGTGGTAATCCAATCTGTGGCTGGGTCGATTTTGAGAATGCCGGTAGCGTGCCGCATCTGTGAGACAAACTCTTTGGCGTGGTCTTGCAATTCGGCTTGCGTGTATCCCTTGCGCTTGAGCTTGGCGGCCACGTCCCGGAACGCTTTGGCGCGTTGCATGTCGGGAATGTCAACGAGCTGCGTGTAACGCGTTTTGGGCGGCAGGTCGAACAGGACGCCTTTTTTGGTGCGCCTGCTCCACACGTGCTCGTTGAGCCTGCGATGGAGGTCTGGCATGCGCTCGGGGATAGGTTCTGGCGTGCCCCAGTAGTTTTCCCGCGTGTAATACGTTTTGAAATTGGCGGGAAAATAGCTGGTTTTGCCGAGCATGGTGAGCAGTGGGAACACGTCGAGCGGGCTGGAAACAATGGGCGTACCAGTCAGGCACACAGTTTTTCCTGCTTTTCTGGCGAGGTGGACCATGGTGCGGGTGCGTTTGGCTCGCACGTTTTTCGCCCGGTGGGCTTCGTCGTAGACGAGGAGGCCGGGCTGCCAGGCCGCTAGGAGGCGGAAGAGTGGTATGCGGCTGGTGGCGAGCGTGTCACTGGTGATCACAATCCCACCGGCGGGCAAGGTGTGTGGTGTGCGTGTGCTGCTGGAGATGGTGGTGATCGTGCTGGCTGGCGTGTGCTCTGCGATGCCGCTTCGCCGTGTTTCGTTTTCCCAGTTACTTATAAGGCTGGGTGGGCAGATTATGAGAATTCGGCGGGGTTTTATTATTGCCGCAATTAATAGGGCTTGAATTGTTTTACCGAGGCCGGGTTCGTCGGCAATTAAAGTGTGGTTTTGGAATACTGCTCGCACCGCGCCGATTGTTTGATATGTGTATGGCTGCGGGGTAAACCAGTTATTTGAATTCAGCGGGTGTTTTTTATCTTCGACCTCCACGCTGCCGGTCGGTGTTGGTGTGATCATACCACGCTGCGCGGCGGCGTGGTAGTGGGCGGGTTGGGAAGCGGTTTGCGAGTGGTGGTTTGTTTTTGGGGACGGGTCACCTGTCCGCGGGGCACTCGTCCCCGTACCCACCCCCTGTAAGGGGGTGGGGTGGTGGGGGGACGACTCACGACCCATCCCGGGACGGGTCGGGGACGGGTGGGGACGGGTCGTTTTGTCCTGCAGATCAGCCTGTGGATAACTCATTCCTGACCTCCCTCGACAACGTGGAGGCGAGCCGTTCCACCGACCGGGATGCCGTCGCTTTCAGCCCTGTAGACGTGTGCTGAGCGTAGTAATCGTGAATTCCTCGGCCCTTCTTTTTCAATTAGATAATTCTTTTCGAGAAGGTAATTGACGGCTCCTAGTATTGTTTCGTTTTTTGCTTTTCCTCCGTCTTCCCGGTAGGTTTTCTTGAGTTCGGTTATTGAAATTGGTGCCCTGTATCTTTCGATTATTCTGGAGAGTTTTTCCATGAGGTGAATGGGGCGGA
>NZ_KV817008.1:0-252 GCF_001814535.1 Actinomyces sp. HMSC065F12 | reverse complement strand
TGGTGTCTGGTGGGTTGATGGTGGTGATGATCCGTTTGGGATCCGTGCTGTCGATGGTGATGCGTGCTGCTTCCTGGGTGCGGTCTGAGGGGCGGTATGTGCCGGATTTTGGCCGGATGCTGCCTGGCCTGTCTTTGGCGACGCGTAGTGTGATGGTGCCTTTCATCCCTCGCCCTAACGGGTGGATGACTTCTGCCAGATAGCTTGCTCCGTCGATGGCGGCCATTTTGGTTTGGCCGCCGATGGCGAAGC
>NZ_KV817007.1:0-809 GCF_001814535.1 Actinomyces sp. HMSC065F12 | reverse complement strand
TCCCAGCCCTCCTTCAACGCGTTCACGGTGATGATGAACCTGATCGGGCACTCCTTGCTGAGCAGGTCAACGCCTTTAAGCTCGTTTACGTCGGCGGTCTTGATCGCGATCTGCTCGGCAGGAATACCCGCCTTGACGAGCTTGTCACGCAGCCGCTCAAACGATGTAGCGTCCTCGCTCGTCTTTGGCTGAGCCTGAAACAACACGATTGGGCGAATATAAGCGCCACCACTTTCATACTGCTGTGTAGCAGCGATTTCTAGTGAACGGCGCAGGTCGATCGCGTCCGTAACGACATCCTTTTGTGACGCCCGGTTGTATGCGATGACCGGAAGTTTGACCATGCTCTCGTTCTTAAGTGAGAGCGCATCCACATACGAGATCACGTTCGCTTGCCGCTTCGGGGTTGCGGTTAGATCAAGAATGAATGCAGGGTTGAAATTCGTGAGCATCTCCAGACTCAACGAGCTCGTCGCGTGATGCGACTCATCCACGATAACGACGGGATTCAACTGGTTAATCACCTGGAACAGTGCTGTTTCATCCGCGTTCTCGATCGGCTGCTCCGGGGCACCAAACGCGGTCGCGAACGAGGCGAGATTCCCATTAGCTTGGTATGCCTTGCGTCCGTCCTTTGTTCGTGAGCGGAACGAATCATACGAGAGCACCATCACTGACAGCTGCTCAGCCACGGTCGACGGGCTGAAATTCTGCCCTGCCAGCAGCTCTTCTTTCGAATACACCTCAACACGGCCACCAAAATCAGCGTTCAACTTCTGCCGATACGGATGGGCCGGATTCTTCAACGC
>NZ_KV817006.1:0-70326 GCF_001814535.1 Actinomyces sp. HMSC065F12 | reverse complement strand
GCAGCAGAACCCTCTTCAGATCGACAGACGGGGAAAGAGGGAAGGAGAGGGAGAAGGAAAGTACAGATCTGCCGACGATTCCCAGAATATGGATCGTCAAAGTCGGCCCGAAACATCGAGAAAACTCACTGATGCCGATCTGGAGCGTACTGCGTGTAGCAGTAGATGGGAGTCTCCCTCGTTAATGGGTAGAATTTGGGTGGAACCGAGAGGGAGTGACGGATGAGAAAGCTCGGACTACCTGCGCTGATTGCTGTGACGGCACTCACTGCAGCCGGGTGTGTGGCCGGTAACAGCCCTGCCGAGCCGGAGCAGTCTCTCGCTCAATCCGCCCTTTCGAATCAGTCAACCTCGTCGAACCAATCGGAAATCGAAACCGACAACCCCATCGAACCTGCCCCCGACCAGTCCCAATCCAGCGATCCGGCCGAGCAGTCTTTCATGACCACCGGAGAATGCGTGGACGTCGTGGCGATTAATGCGCGTGGAACGAATGAGGAGACCGGCGGCGGTGGCCTCACTGATGCCGTAGCGGGCGAGATCGTTGAGAAATGGCCGAAAGACGCGCGTGCCATTGCGCTGGAATATCCCGCAAGTTTTGACGTTAATGCTTCCGTCGAAGACGGCGTTTTAGCTCTGACCGCGATGCTTGAAGATGGCGCGGCTCGGTGCCCGAATCAGAAATACGTGCTGGTGGGTTATTCGCAGGGCGCGATCGTTGTCGCTGAGACGCTGAGCAAGCCTGAAGACCGGCTGATCATGGGCGATGTCGAGCGACTGAGTGAGCCTGCGCGGAAGGCGATTGCTGCCGTCGAGCTATACGGTGATCCTGGTTTTGTTGGGTCGATGCCGTATAACCGCGGCGACTACGATCCGCGTTTTAACGGGATGTTGCCGCGGCACTCGCAGGCTTTAGCTGAATTTGCCACCCGGATTCGTGACTTTTGCGTTGCGGAGGATCTATTTTGCCAGGGGAGCCGGCGCACAGGTATTCAGCGCTCGGCTCATTCGCTCTACTGGACGAACGGCATGCAGGCTGAAGGTGCAGCTCACGCGCTGGAGCGCCTTTACCGGAGGGCCGAGTTGGCTGGAGAGGATATCGGTGCCGAAGGCGCAGCGCCTGAGGAAACTGACAGTGGCGACGCCCAAAGTGGAGGGGCAAATAACGGGCACTAAGAGCGCCGTGATGTGGCCTTTTGGCTCTGGCATTGAGTGCCGTGACGCTTCCGAGACCTCTGGCGATTTTGTGTCCGAGGTTTCTTCAGATCTTGGTTGTCACAGTCGCAAAATGGTGCTGTTTCCCTCCCCGCCGCCCTGTCCACCCAAGTGTCGATTTGGCTGCCGTATCCTCCCAATTGACGAGGGTGCCCCACGCATCGTCACTGGCCAGCAGGCATTTGTGGATCGAGATGCGTGGAGAGAACCGTCGGATGGGCCTTGAAATCGACAGTAGGGGAGAGAAGGAGGTGGGAATTGGAGACTATTAACGGCGGAAGAACAGTATCGAGTCTCTGCATTGGCGCAGAGAAGCACATAGAATTGACTACGTTGATCCACTAGTCAAATGGAGGAGACACCGTGATCAAGAAACTCTTCAAGCTCGTTCTTTTTGGCGCTCTCGCAGCGTTCGCCGGCCTCATTGCGATCCAATACGATGGCCCTCGCAACTTCCTGAAAGACCTTGGTGTGCCGCTGTAAGCAACTAATTCGCAGATCGAAGACCTGTCGGATTTGCACGCTTAGTCACGCCGATTAGTCTCTAGGTGCCGAGCTGTACCACCAAGGTAGAGCTCGGCACCTTCATGCAGTTTTCGGCAGTTCTTTCACGAAGCAAGCACATTCAACAGTGCACCACATTCAGGGCATCTGCATTCAACTCGTTGGCACCGATCTCGCGCGGGCGCTCGCGGCCTCCCTCGTCGATTCGGAGAACCAATACGTCGATCAGCGCTTTCCACGCGCGTCCCACGCAACCGGGCTTCGATCCGCGCAGCCGAATGCTCAGGGTGGTGCAAATCGTCCCAAATGAAGCGTTCGAAAACCCAGCCGCGCGCCTCCAAATCTCGCTGCCTCCTGCCCTCAGATTGGTAAGAGTGAGCGATCTGTGAGTGCGACACGCCTCGTTTGCTGCGGCCGTCAAATTCAAGTGCGACCTTCTCGCGCGGAAAAGCAATATCGATGAAGTACACGCTCGCCGGGCGCGCTCCAACAAGGCTCTCAGCTGGGCGTTGGCGCACTTCAAACTGTGTGCGCACAGCGTGAAGCTTCCGACTGCGAACTATCCACAGCAGCATCGCCTCGCCAATTGATTCGCAGCCCGCATCCGCATGCTGTATGAGCCATCTCGCGCGAGCCACATTGCGATGCCCCCTCGGAAAGCGACTAAGCTGGCGGACCAGAGCAGCTCGCACACGCTCTTCAGCCTTGCGAGACCTGTCCTGATGGTGCTTGTTGAAGTGACTCAGCCGACGCATCCCGTCGCATAGCGTCACGAACGCGTGGCTCGCCGGCATCGTGAGAGCGCACAAAATGAGCGTGTCCTCAAGTGTCGCCACACGTAGCAGCATTCGACGGCGCGACCCCGACACGTCGCTTTCACGCCCGCGGTCGATGCTGGATCCGCGGATTCTGACCGTGCGTATCGGCCCGATAGCTGGTACCTGGTGTCGCATTATTCGGGCAGCTGGGATAGAAATTCTGCTTGCTTCGATGGGGGATCGCCGAGGGTGGCCGCAACGAATCTCAATCCGAGGCAAGGTCGGGGATTCGTTTCCTGGTCTGCCATGCGTAAGGATGTGAACGTCAGGCGAACGGTCCCAGCACCACAGGCCGTGGAGCAAAGCTGCAGATGGGCCTATGAATGTCGCGTGCGGATGCGTCAGACAGGTGGCCGCAATCCGTGCCAAGGCGGCATCATTGCGGATCTTCCACGTTTCACTCTGGGTAGCGCTGGGATCGATGCGCCACGTGACGCCTCGCTTAACGCGCGCGTAGTACTGACCAGTTTGTTTCTTAAGGGCGCTGAGGCGGCGGTGGCGCGAGGTTGTGGCGAGGTGAAGGTGCTCGATGTAGGTGGTCACTCGGATACCTCCTTTCTAAGGGTGCCCAGTTGTCGAGCACTGACTGTGTGGCGATAGAGCTGGATGCGTGATGGCTGTGTTGGGCGTGCGGACGGTTATGTCGAGTTGCATGGCTGAAAGAGCATGACATGGGGAAGCGGCGTATGCGGCAATAAGAGCGGCAACTTGTGGATACGGTGGTGGTAGGGGTGATACTTGTGGATAACTCGGCTTGAGCCGGGCGGGTACCCTCGGCCGTGAGGATTCCCTCTGGTCGGTTCGCCTTGGAATATTCCACGATTCCATCGGGACAACTTCTGCAGGGAGGTCGCCGGGCAATCTTTCCGCTTTCCTTCCACTACTCCCTCCCTTCCTTTCTTTCACCCAACTGTCGATCTCGAGGCGCGATTCGACAAGATGTTTTTTAAAACCGCAGGTCAAGAACAGTTTTTATGAAAGGTAGTGCCGAAGATCGTGCTGAAATCGACAGTTGGGTAAGGGCAAGGGTAAGAGTAAGAGTAAGAGGAGCAGGGGCGGAGGAAGGGACGGGGTCGATGGGAAGCCCTCCTTGGAAGGTCGCCCGGCAGTCGCCGTAAGCGGCCTGCCGCGAGGCGTCGGAAGTTCCCGTGACTCCATTCCTAACAATCCACTCCGACCGCGCCTCCGTCCAGAATGCGCCTTAGCTCACGCCGTACACAATTGACGTGCCCGCCGCCCACAAACTAAGCTGAAATGCGGTAACCCGAGTACATCGGGTCACCTGACCGCTTGATCACACGATCTGGCGGCGATGCGACACTGATCGCACCAGTGATCAAGACGCAGCGCCACAACCGGTGATACAAGCATCGGGCTCCACAAGGAGGATACCGAGCGGACGGACATCGCCCCCTCGCCCTCGTGCCATCGGAGCTCCGGGCGTCATTCTCTGACCGCACGGGCAGCAGGCCCCACAGCCTGGGTGCACAGCAGAACAAGCTGAGCAGCACGCTAACCGTCGGACATCATGGCGCGCCGGCCCCTGATGGATCAACGCTGCCCAGTCGGGGGACTTGACAATATCGGGCTGACTGAAGCCAGGGTGCCTGCGCTACGCCGGGCACCACACAAGAAAACGCACGACGATGCGTGGCTTGCCCTCGTCAACCGGCAACGATCCGCCGCCGAACTCACGGCAGCGAAATTCAACCGGACACTGGCCCGACAACGGGGCAGCTGCTGACACAGGCAAACACAGTCATCAGAGTGCACAACGACTGGAGAATTTTTCAGTGCCTACAATCCAGCAGCTCGTCCGCAAAGGGCGCAGCTCCAAGCGCGGCAAAGTGAAGACGCCTGCGCTCAAGGGCTCGCCTCAGCGCCGTGGCGTGTGCACCCGTGTGTACACCGCCACCCCGAAGAAGCCGAACTCTGCGCTGCGCAAGGTTGCCCGTGTGCGCCTTTCGTCAGGCATCGAAGTGACGGCTTACATCCCAGGTGAGGGACACAACCTCCAGGAGCACTCCATCGTGCTCGTCCGCGGTGGTCGTGTGAAGGACCTCCCTGGTGTCCGTTACCGTATTGTCCGCGGATCACTTGATACGCAGGGCGTGCGCAACCGCCAGCAGGCTCGTTCACGTTACGGTGCGAAGAAGGAGAAGAAGTAATGCCTCGTAAAGGCCCAGCTCCCAAGCGCCCGCTTGTCGACGATCCGGTTTACGGTTCCAAGATCGTCTCGCAACTGGTCAACCGTGTTCTGCTCGACGGCAAAAAGTCGTTGGCTGAACGCATCGTGTACGGCGCGCTCGAGACAGTGCGTGAGCGTACCGAGCAGGATCCAGTGGTGGTTCTCAAGCGCGCTCTGGACAACATCCGCCCAGCCCTTGAGGTGCGTTCCCGCCGTGTCGGTGGCGCTACCTACCAGGTTCCGGTTGAGGTTCGCCCGGCCCGCGCCACCACTCTGGCTCTGCGCTGGCTGGTTGACTTCTCGCGTCAACGTCGTGAGAAGACCATGACCGAGCGTCTCGCTAACGAAGTTCTCGATGCGTCCAACGGCCTCGGTGCCGCTGTGAAGCGCCGCGAGGACATGCACAAGATGGCCGAATCGAACCGCGCATTCGCCCATTACCGTTGGTGATTTTTCCATTCCCGAGGGCGGCCTCTGACGCCGCTGACAACCATGCTGCGTGAAATAATACTTTTGCCAGCTGTTTAATCCCCAGCGGGGCTCCGCCCTCGTTAATGGGGATCACCGAAAGAACGCACGACGAAGCGAAGGACAACTCCGTGGCACAAGAAGTGCTAACAGACCTGAGGAAGGTCCGCAATATTGGCATCATGGCTCACATTGATGCCGGCAAGACGACCGTGACTGAACGCATCCTGTTCTACACGGGCATTAACTACAAGATCGGTGAAACGCACGACGGTGCGTCAACCACTGACTGGATGGACCAGGAAAAGGAACGTGGCATCACGATTACCTCGGCTGCTGTGACCTGTTTCTGGAAAGGCAACCAGATCAACATCATCGATACCCCTGGCCACGTGGACTTCACGGTGGAAGTTGAGCGCTCACTGCGTGTGCTCGACGGCGCCGTGGCTGTCTTCGATGGCAAGGAAGGTGTGGAGCCTCAGTCAGAAACCGTGTGGCGTCAGGCCGACAAGTACAACGTCCCACGTATCTGCTTCATCAACAAGATGGACAAGCTGGGCGCCGACTTCTACTACTCGGTGCAGACCATCAAGGATCGCCTCAAAGCGAACCCGATCGTCATGCAGCTGCCCATTGGCGCCGAGGATACCTTCGAAGGCAACGTTGACCTGCTGTCGATGAAGGCTTTCCATTACCCGGCAACTGACGCAGACGGTAAGCCCACCCTTGGTGCCATCGTCGAGGAAGGCGAGATTCCCGCCGACCTGCAGGACAAGGCCGAGGAATACCGTGAGGCTCTGATGGAAGCCGCCGCTGAAGGCAACGACGAGCTCATGGAAGCCTACCTGGAAAACGGCGAACTGACCGTTGACCAGATCAAGGAAGGCGTGCGTGCGCTGACCGTTTCAGGCAAGGCCTTCCCGGTCTACTGCGGTACCGCACTGCGCAACATGGGTGTTCAGCCCGTGCTGGACGGTGTGATCAGCTTCCTGCCCTCACCTCTGGATATCGAATCCGTCAGCGGTTTCGAACCTGGTGATGACTCTGAGGTAGAGAACCTCGTTCGTCATCCCGATGAGAACGAGCCTTTCTCAGCGCTGGCATTCAAGATTGCGGCGCACCCGTTCTACGGCAAGCTGACCTTCATCCGCGTCTACTCCGGCAAGATGGAAGCCGGCTCCCAGATCATGAATTCGACCAAGGGTAAGCGTGAGCGTATCTCCAAGATCTTCCAGATGCACTCCAACAAGGAGAACCCGGTTGATCTGGCGCACGCTGGTCACATCTACGCTGTGATCGGTCTGAAAGACACCACCACCGGCGACACGCTGTGTGACCTGAACGATCAGATTGTTCTGGAGTCGATGACCTTCCCGAAGCCCGTTATTCACGTGGCTGTCGAGCCGAAGTCGAAGGCTGACCAGGAAAAGATGGGCGTCGCCATCCAGAAGCTGGCTGAAGAGGACCCGACCTTCACCGTTGAGCTGGACCAGGAAAGTGGCCAGACCATCATCGGTGGTATGGGCGAGCTTCACCTCGACATCATTGTTGACCGTATGCGTCGCGAATTCAAGGTCGAGGCTAACGTCGGCAAGCCGATGGTCGCCTACCGCGAGACGATCCGTAAGACCGTCGAAAAGTTTGAATACACTCACAAGAAGCAGACCGGTGGTTCGGGTCAGTTCGCCCGCGTCATCATCATGCTGGAGCCGCTGCCGAGCGATTCCGAAGAAGAGTACGTCTTCGAGGACAAAGTCACCGGTGGCCGCGTTCCGCGTGAGTACATCCCCTCTGTAAACGCTGGTATTCAGGAAGCCATGCACTCCGGTGTTCTGGCTGGATACCCGATGGTGGATGTCAAGGCCACGCTTCTTGACGGTGCATACCACGAAGTTGACTCGTCTGAAATGGCGTTCAAGATCGCAGGTTCAATGGCCATGCGTGAAGCCGCCAAGAAGGCGAAGCCGGTTCTTCTTGAGCCGATTATGGCCGTCGAGGTGCGTACGCCTGATGAATATCTGGGCGACGTGATCGGCGACCTGAACTCTCGTCGTGGTGCCATCCAGTCAATGGATGAGCAGCATGGTGTGCGTGTTGTTCGCGCGCAAGTTCCGCTGTCGGAAATGTTCGGATACGTTGGCGACCTGCGGTCCAAGACCCAGGGACGCGCCGTGTACTCGATGCAGTTCGACAGCTACGCCGAGGTTCCTCGTAGCGTTTCAGAGGAAATCGTCGGAAAGTCTCGGGGCGAGTGAGTCCCACGGGGTCGGATCAACCCCGATCGGTGTACCGTAGTGCTATTGCCTGTTGCACTGCGTGATTGCACTGGTCAGATCGGTCAGCGGTGGGGGACTTCGCAGTAGCGGGGGTCCCGCGCCGGAACCGATCGGTCGAGACCGGAGCGTCAGTGCAGCGCAAGACGGATAGCGCCGGGATTCCGGTGAGCGAGGTGGCGGGGATCACTGTCAAGGGGCAGTGTGAAAGCTGCAGCGCAGATCCGCACTCCAATTCAATAGAAACCCTGTAGGATCTCACGCCCTGTGGGTGTTAAGCTAACACCTAGCCATAGGCTGAGAACATCTACCCGAGTCCAGGAGGACACAAGTGGCGAAGGCCAAGTTCGAGCGCACCAAGCCGCACGTCAACATCGGTACCATCGGACACGTTGACCACGGCAAGACGACGCTGACAGCAGCAATTACCAAAGTTCTGCACGACAAGTACCCGGAACTGAACGAGTACACGCCGTTCGAGAACGTCGACAACGCTCCTGAAGAGCGCGATCGTGGCATCACGATTAACGTCTCCCACGTGGAGTACCAGACCGAGAAGCGTCACTACGCACACGTTGACGCCCCCGGTCACGCTGACTACATCAAGAACATGATCACCGGCGCAGCCCAGATGGACGGCGCAATTCTGGTGGTCGCAGCAACCGACGGCCCGATGGCTCAGACCCGCGAGCACGTTCTGCTTGCCCGTCAGGTCGGCGTCCCCACCATCCTTGTTGCTCTGAACAAGAGCGATGCCGTGGATGATGAGGAAATGCTGGAGCTCGTTGAGGAAGAATGCCGCGACCTGCTCAACTCTCAGGACTTCGATGGCGACAACGCCCCGATCATCCGCGTCTCGGCACTCAAGGCTCTTGAGGGCGACGAGAAGTGGACGAAGGCAATCGAAGAGCTCATGGATGCAGTGGACGAGTACGTCCCGACCCCTGAGCGCGATCTCGACAAGCCGTTCCTGATGCCGATCGAGGACGTCTTCACCATCACCGGCCGTGGCACCGTTGTGACCGGCCGTGTCGAGCGCGGCAAGCTGGCTCTGAACTCTGAAGTCGAGATCCTCGGCATCCGCCCGACCCAGAAGACCACCGTCACCGGTATCGAAATGTTCCACAAGTCCATGGATGAAGCATGGGCAGGCGAGAACTGCGGTCTGTTGCTGCGTGGCACGAAGCGCGAAGATGTCGAGCGCGGCCAGGTTGTGGCCGTCCCCGGCTCCATCACGCCTCACACGAACTTCAAGGGCCAGGTTTACATCCTGAAGAAGGATGAAGGCGGCCGTCACAAGCCGTTCTTCTCCAACTACCGTCCTCAGTTCTACTTCCGTACCACGGACGTCACCGGCGTCATCACGCTGCCCGAGGGCACCGAGATGGTTATGCCTGGCGACACCACAGAAATCACCGTTGAACTGATTCACCCCATCGCAATGGAGCCCGGCCTGGGCTTCGCTATCCGCGAGGGTGGCCACACCGTTGGTTCAGGTCGTGTGACCGAAATCGATAAGTGATTCGGTAGCTGGGTACAGTTGGCATTGAGCCGACTGTAACTGGCGCTGGCACTCGCGAGGTTCCCCGTTTGGGCCGTTTGAGTCGGTATTGACGAGGGCGCCTGGCGGTGAGCCGAATGAGCTGAGATGGGCTTGGTGGCATCGAAAGATGCTTCCAAGCCCATCTTTTTTGTGCTGCTGTATCTTCTTGCCGTTTCTGTCTTTTTGCGTGCTCTGTTTCAAAGCGCGCCCATTCCTTTGGCGCCCTCTGGCCTGAAGCGTGTTCTGCCTTTTGGTAGCGCCGCCCTTTTCTCGTGCTCTGTCTTTTGGCGGCTCCGGCTCCTAGCTGTAGTCCGTCTCTTAGCCTGCTCCGGCCTTTAGCGTTCTCCGCCCTTTTGTCGGCCCAGTGTGATTCGTGCTTCCCATTGTCTGATCGTGAGATCAATAGCCAAGGGGCGTGTATATGCTTTCTGTCGCTATTACGCGGCGATGGCGCTGTATGCTCCAACGAATTCGGGTCTGGCACCTTTTCGCGCTCCGAACTGTTCCGGCCCCATCTCTTCTTGCGTTCCGAACTGTTCCGGCCTGAGCCGTTCTACTTTGAACTGTTCCGCCTCGAGCTTTTTGCTCCTAGCTGTCTATCTGCCTGTTTCCCACCGGTTGTTTACCCAACTGTCGATCTCGGCAGCATTCCGTTTGAGTAAACGAAGGTGAATTGGCTGTGACCTGCACCGATGCAGTCGCGCCAAGGGATGTCCTTCCATAGGTGTCCTTGAGATCGACAGATGGGTAGAGGCGGGGAAAGGGCAGTGCTGGAAAGAAGTCTCTGCAGAGATTAGGAGTGAAGGCGCGGTGGCGCCGCAAGAACTCCTCCGATCGGCTACGCGAACAATCTTGTAGGTATGCCTATGTGCTAGACCTAACATCTATTGTTTGCGAATGCTTCTCGAAGGAGTTCCGAAAAAACTTCGAACACGGATACTCCGCAGATCTTTTCGTTAAGACTTCCCTCCCTCTACCCGAGTGTCGATTTGAAGGCTGAAATTTCCGGTCCTGCTTCCCTAGCAGGCCCTTGACCAGCTGTGATGCGTGGAAGTCTCAGCGGAGAATCGTCGATTCGACCCTCAGATCGACAGTTGGGAACTGGGGGATAGGGCAAGTGAGGGACAGGACTAAGTGGGGAGGGCCCGAGCGGAAGAAGGGGCTATGGGGGTGAGGGGATCAAGTGGGGAAGGGGCATGAGGTGGAGATGGGAGCAAGTGAGCGCTGAGAAATGAACCGACGAGCACATTGTGGAAGGGCAGACTGCCGAGTGACAGGCTGCAGAGAGACAGGGTGAGGTGGAAGGATGGCACGCGGGCATAGTGCGGATGGGCAGGCTGGGGTAAGTGAGGGGGTGCACCAGCGATAGTGATACTGGCGACAATTCTTGGCAGCAGGGTGACAGAATGTGCCTCCGTGGGCCCGTAGCAAGGCATAAAAGCTGGATAGCAGGCTAGTTGTCAGGTGATTCACATCGGTTTTTGCCTGAGCGGACTTGAACCAACGAGGGGTTTTCTGTCAAACTAATCAGGTTGCCCCGCGAGGGTGGGGCTCATCCAGACCAACATCTGGCCGGGCTTTATAGCCCGAGTTCTTTAGATAAGACAACGGTCCGTCCCTCACCCGAGGGAAACCGCGTACGAATGTGTCGCGAATTGCGACACGCCCGAATGCGGGGACCGGTGACGAAGCTGTACGAGAAGAGGTAGACGGCATGGCGGGACAGAAGATCCGCATCCGGCTTAAGTCCTATGACCACGAGGTCATCGACAGCTCCGCGCGCAAGATTGTGGAGACCGTGCAACGCGCGGGCGCCACGGTCGTGGGCCCGGTGCCACTGCCGACCGAAAAGAACGTGTTCGTCGTCATTCGGTCGCCCCACAAATACAAGGACAGCCGCGAGCACTTTGAGATGCGCACACACAAGCGGCTCATCGACATCATCGACCCGACTCCGAAGGCCGTCGACTCGCTTATGCGTCTTGACTTGCCTGCGGACGTCAATATTGAGATCAAGCTCTGAGGACATCTGCAATGACAACTGATACCAAGCAGAAGGCCAGCACGCCCATGACGGCGCTGTTGGGCCGCAAGCTCGGCATGACCCAGGTATGGGACGCCGAAGGGCGTCTTGTCCCGCTCACTGTCGTGCAGGTCGGCACCAACGTCGTCACACAGGTGCGTACCGAAGAGGTTGACGGTTACTCTGCGATTCAAATCGGTTACGGCAAGATTGACCCCCGCAAGGTGACAAAGCCTCTCGCGGGACACTTTGCCAAGGCAGGCGTGGAACCACGTCGCCACCTAGCCGAAGTTCGCACAACCGAGGCCGATAACTACGCAGCGGGGCAGGAACTCGACGCAACCGTGTTTGAAGCGGGACAGCATGTTGACGTTTCCGGAAACACCAAGGGCAAGGGATTTGCCGGTGTGATGAAGCGTCACGGCTTTGCAGGTGTGGGAGCCTCTCACGGCGCCCACCGCAATCACCGCAAGCCAGGCTCCATTGGTGCCTGTGCAACACCTGGTCGCATTTTTAAGGGACAGCGCATGGCCGGCCGTATGGGCAATGCGCGCCGCACAATTCAGAATCTGACGATCCAGGCTGTGGACGCCGAAAAGGGCCTCCTGCTCATTACCGGCGCAATCCCCGGCCCGAAGAACGGTATCGTCCTGGTTCGCACGTCCGTGAAGGGTGCGTGACATGACTGATAACCAAACCACGCGCACGATCGATGTGCTCGACCGTGAGGGCAAGAAGGTCGACACGATCGACCTGCCCGGTGAAATTTTTGACGTGCCGGCGAACATTCCGCTGATGCATCAAGTCGTCGTGGCGCAGCTTGCTGCGGCCCGACAGGGAACACACGCGACCAAGACCCGTGGCATGGTTTCCGGCGGCGGCAAGAAGCCGTACCGCCAGAAGGGAACCGGTAACGCTCGTCAGGGCTCCATCCGCGCACCGCAGTTCACCGGTGGCGGAGTGGTTCACGGACCTCAGCCGCGTAACTACGCACAACGCACCCCGAAGAAAATGAAGGTCGGCGCTCTGCGCTGCGCACTGTCCGATCGCGCTCGTAACGATCGCATTCACGTTGTGACTTCATTGTTCGAGGGCGACAAGCCGTCCACCAAGACAGCTCTGAAAGCTCTGCGGACAATCGTTGCTGGCAACGACAACGTCCTGGTGGTCCTTGAACGCGGTGAAGATCTGACGGCACTGAGCCTGCGCAACCTGCAGGAAACTCACATTCTGTGGGTTGATCAGCTCAACACCTATGACGTCCTCGACAACGACGATGTCATCTTCACCAAGGGCGCCCTCGAGACTTTCCTCGGTACTAAGGAGGAGACCAAGTGAGCGCACTCGAATCCACCAAGAACCCGCGCGACATCATCTTGAAGCCTGTCGTGACTGAGAAGTCATCGATCCTGATGGATCAGGGCAAGTACACATTTGAAGTTGATCCTCGCGCCAACAAGACCGAGATCAAGATTGCTGTCGAGGCAATCTTTGGTGTCAAGGTTGCCTCTGTCGCGACCCAGAACCGTAAGGGTAAGGAATACCGGACCCGCAACGGAATCGGAAAGCGCAAGGACGTCAAGCGAGCAATCGTGACCGTTCGCGAAGGCACCATCGACATCTTCGGCGATCAGGCCTGAAGGCAGCCGGAGAGGTAGAGGAACATTATGGGAATCCGCAAATACAAGCCCACAACGCCGGGCCGTCGCGGCTCAAGTGTGTCGGACTTTGCTGAAATCACGCGTTCTACGCCAGAAAAGTCGCTGCTGCGTCCGCTGAGCAAGACCGGTGGTCGTAACGCGCACGGCCGCGTGACCTCGCGTCACCGCGGTGGTGGCCACAAGCGCGCCTACCGCGTGATCGACTTCCGTCGCCATGACAAGGACGGCATCCCCGCCGTTGTGGCTCACATCGAATACGATCCGAACCGCACCTCGCGCATCGCACTGCTGCACTACGAGGACGGAGCCAAGCGTTACATCCTGGCACCAGCCAACCTGTATCAGGGTGACCGCGTGGAAGCAGGCCCACAGGCTGATATCAAGCCAGGTAACTGCCTGCCGCTGCGTAACATCCCTCTCGGTACCGTCGTGCACGCAGTTGAGCTGCAGCCCGGTGGCGGCGCGCAAATCGCGCGTTCCGCTGGAGCGTCTGTGCAGCTCGTTGCCAAAGAAGGCCGCTTCGCGCAACTGCGTATGCCTTCCGGTGAAATCCGCAACGTTGACGCTGCATGCCGTGCAACTGTTGGCGAGGTCGGCAACTCCGATCACTCCAACATCAATTGGGGTAAAGCAGGCCGTATGCGTTGGAAGGGCAAGCGCCCCCACGTTCGCGGTGTTGTGATGAACCCGGTCGACCACCCGCATGGTGGTGGTGAGGGCCGTACCTCTGGTGGTCGCCATCCGGTGTCACCGTGGGGCAAGCCCGAGGGCCGTACCCGTCGTCCGAACAAGGCCAGCGACAAGCTTATCGTGCGCCGTCGCCGGACCGGCAAGAAGCGCTGATAAGGAGCTGAAAATATGCCGCGTAGTTTGAAGAAGGGCCCCTTCGTCGACGACCACCTGCTCAAGAAAGTCGACAAGGCCAACGAAACCAATTCAAAAGCCGTCATCAAGACATGGTCACGCCGCTCAGTGATCACCCCAGACTTCCTGGGCCTCACATTTGCGGTGCATGACGGCCGCAAGCACGTCCCGGTGTTCGTCACCGAGGCGATGGTGGGTCACAAGCTGGGAGAATTCGCTCCCACTCGTACCTTCCGAGGCCATGACAAGGACGATCGCAAAGGACGTCGGCGCTGAGCCGGCCCTAGGGAAGAAAAGGCAGGATTTCATGGAAGCCAAGGCGCAGGCGCGTTACGTTCGCGTCACGCCCCAGAAGGCACGCCGCGTGGTGAACGAAGTTCGCAACAAGCGTGTCCTGGAGGCAGCCGACATTCTGCGGTTCGCTCCGCAGGCCGTCGCAACCGATGTCCAGAAGGTGCTTCACAGCGCTGTCGCCAACTCCAAATTCAAGGCTGAGCTGGCAGGGGAGGCTTTTGACGAAGCCGACCTGCTGGTCCTCGAAGCCTTTGTGGACGAAGGCCCGACTATGAAGCGTTTCCGCCCCCGCGCACAAGGACGCGCCGGACGGATCCTCAAGCGCACCAGCCACATCACCATTGTGGTGGGCACCAAGGACGATAAGCAGAAGGGAGACCAGTAATGGGGCAGAAGGTTAACCCAACCGGGTTCCGTCTGGGAATCACCACCGATCACCGGTCCCGCTGGTTCTCCGACTCAACCACCAAAGGCCAGAGCTACGCAGATTACGTAGCCGAAGACGTTGCTATTCGTCGCGCTTTGTCTGAAAGCCTTGAGCGCGCCGGCATTTCGAAAGTTGACATCGAGCGCACCCGCGACCGCGTGCGCGTCGACCTGCATACCGCGCGTCCCGGCATTGTGATCGGACGTCGTGGCGTCGAGGCAGATCGCCTGCGTCAATCTCTCGAGAAGCTGACTGGCAAGCAGGTCCAGCTCAACATCCTCGAGGTTCGCAACCCCGATCTGGACGCACAGCTGGTTGCTCAGGGCATCGCCGAGCAACTCGCAGCACGTGTCTCGTTCCGTCGCGCCATGCGTAAGGGCATCCAGTCCGCACAGCGTGCAGGCGCCAAGGGCATTCGTGTCCAGGTGTCCGGCCGTCTGGGTGGAGCCGAAATGTCTCGCTCCGAGTTCTACCGTGAAGGCCGTGTGCCGTTGCACACCCTGCGCGCGAACATCGACTACGGCTTTTTTGAAGCTCGTACCACCTTTGGTCGCATTGGCGTCAAGGTGTGGATCTACAAGGGCGACATGACCGAGCGCGAATTTGCTCGCCAGCAGGCTGAGCAGCAGAACCGCGGCGGACGCCGCGGTGATCGTCGCGGACCCCGTCGCGGCGGCCGTGGAGGCCAGGGACGCGGTGGACGTCAGCGCAACCAGGAACGCGCAAGCGAAAACACGCAGCCAGAAAAGGCTCAGACTGAGCCCCAGGCCGAACAGCCGGCTGCCGATCAAGGAACGGAGGCCTGAGTCTTATGCTCATTCCCCGTCGGACCAAGTTCCGCAAGCAGCATCGTCCACACCGCACTGGTGTGGCTAAAGGCGGCACCGAGCTGGCCTTCGGCGACTACGGCATCCAGGCTCTTGAAGGCGCCTATGTCACGAACCGTCAAATCGAGGCAGCTCGTATTGCAGTGACCCGTCACGTGAAGCGTGGCGGCAAGGTGTGGATCAACATCTTCCCTGACCGCCCGCTGACCAAGAAGCCCGCAGAAACCCGTATGGGTTCCGGTAAAGGCGCTCCTGAATGGTGGGTCGCCCCCGTCAAGCCGGGCCGCATTATGTTCGAACTGGGCGGCGTTTCCGAGGAGCTCGCTCGCGAAGCTCTGAGCCGTGCCCAGCACAAACTTCCAATGAAGACCCGATTTGTGGTCCGAGAGGGTGGTGAACTCTGATGGCCGACAAAGGTCTGACGACCGCCGACCTGGATGCAATGGACGCAGCACAGCTGTCCAAGGAGCTCGAGAAAGCTAAGGCTGAACTGTTCAACCTGCGCTTTTCCCAAGCCGTCGGTTCTCTCGAGGACCATGGACGCATGAAGGTAGTTCGTCGCAACATTGCCCGGATCTACACCATTAGCCGTGAGCGGGAGCTCGGCTTCCGCACAGCCCCCACTACGAAGGAGTGAGTCGCATGTCCGAGACCACTAATGAGGCTGTCGCACGTAATTTCCGTAAGGTTCGTCGTGGCTACGTGACCAGCGACAAGATGGATAAAACCGTCGTCGTTGAGCTCGAAGACCGCATGAAGCACGCACTTTACGGCAAAGTCATGCGTAAGAGGAAAAAGGTTAAGGCCCACGACGAGAACAACGAGTGCCACGTCGGTGACCTCGTTCGCATCATGGAGACCCGCCCGCTGTCAGCCACCAAGCGCTGGCGCGTCGCGGAGATCATCGAAAAGGCGAAGTAATTCGTCCTCATAGACCATCATCCGTTCGGTCAGGCTCTAGTGGCGCAACCGCGCTGCGATGAGAACCGGCACGACGACAGGAGTCACACACAATGATCCAGCAGGAGTCGCGACTGAAAGTCGCTGATAACACAGGTGCAAAGGAGATCCTGACCATCCGTGTTCTCGGCGGTTCGGGTCGACGCTACGCCGGAATTGGCGACACGATTGTCGCCACCGTCAAAGACGCTATCCCAGGCGGCAACGTCAAGAAGGGCGAAGTCGTTAAGGCGGTCGTCGTACGTACGCGTAAGGAAACGCGTCGTTCCGACGGTTCCTACATTCGATTCGATGAAAATGCCGCAGTGATTCTCAACAGCAATGGGGAGCCACGCGGGACGCGTATTTTCGGACCTGTCGGCAGGGAGCTGCGCGACAGGAAGTTCATGCGCATCATTTCACTTGCCCCGGAGGTGCTCTGATGGCAGCGAAGATTCGTAAAGGCGACCTCGTCGAGGTTGTCCGTGGACGCACGTCAGACGAGGCCAAGCTCGCCAAGCGCAACGAGCGCCGCGAAGCTGAGGGCCTTGAACCCCTCAAGCCAGGTGACAAGGGCCGCCAGGGTCGCGTCATCAAGGTGTTCCCGAAGGAACAGAAGGTCCTGGTCGAGGGTGTCAACCTGAAGACACGTCATGTGCGCCAGGGACAGTCCCAGAACTCAAGTGGCGGCATTGAAACAGTGGAAGCACCGATTTCACTGTCCAAGGTCGCTCTGGTTGATCCCGACACAAAGCAGCGCGTTCGCGTGGGCTTCAGGGAAGACCAGGTTGAGCGTGACGGTCGTACCCGCACCGTGCGTGTTCGCGTGACCCGTGGTCGCGTGGCAGCAGGTATCGAGCAGGGCAAGGAGATCTGATCATGGCCCCGCGTCTGAAAGAAAAGTACAACTCAGAGATTCGTCAAGCGCTGCGTGACGAGTTCAAGCACAGCAACGTCATGGAGGTGGGCGGTCTCACCAAGATCGTCGTCAACATGGGCGTTGGTGAAGCCGCTCGTGACTCGAAGGCACTTGAAGGAGCACTGCGCGACTTGACGGCAATCACCGGCCAGAAGCCTGTGACGACCAAGGCCAAGAAGTCCATCGCACAGTTCAAACTGCGTGAAGGCCAGCCCATCGGCGCACACGTCACCTTGCGTGGCGATCGCATGTGGGAGTTCCTTGACCGTCTTCTGTCGACCGCTCTGCCCCGTATCCGCGACTTCCGCGGACTGTCATCGAAGCAATTTGACGGCAACGGCAATTACACCTTCGGTCTGTCGGAACAGTCCATGTTCCACGAGATCGATCAGGACAGCATCGACCGCGTGCGCGGCATGGACATCACAATCGTGACCTCAGCCCGCACCGATGAGGAGGGCCGTGCACTGCTACGTCACCTCGGCTTCCCCTTTAAGGAGGACTGACCATGGCTAAGACGTCTCTCAAGATCAAAGCCGCGCGCGCCCCGAAGTTCGGTGTCCGTGGCTACACCCGGTGCAGCCGGTGCGGACGCCCGCGCTCGGTCTACCGCAAGTTCGGACTGTGTCGAGTCTGCCTGCGTGAGCTCGCCCTTCGTGGCGAACTCCCAGGCGTGACAAAGAGCAGCTGGTAAGCACTACGTCGTAGGTCCCGGGGACCCCGGTGGAAACCGCGACGAGGAAGGGGAATTAGTCCCCATGACAATGACTGATCCCATCGCAGACATGCTGACGCGTCTGCGTAACGCAAACTCGGCTCAGCACGAGTCGGTCTCCATGCCGTACTCCAAGCTGAAGGCCGCCATTGCGAACATCCTGGTGGAAGAGGGCTACATTGCCTCGACCTCCGTCGAGGATGCTCGCGTTGGCAAAACACTGATCCTCAATCTCAAGTACGGCTCCAAGCGTGAGCGTGCAATTGAAGGTCTGCAACGCGTGTCCAAGCCAGGCCTGCGCGTTTATGCGAAGTCGACGAACTTGCCGAAGGTCCGCGGCGGACTGGGTGTGGCTATTCTGTCCACATCTTCCGGTCTGCTGACCGACCGTCAGGCATCCGACAAGGGTGTAGGTGGGGAAGTCCTCGCCTACGTCTGGTGAGAGGGGGAACCGACAATGTCACGAATCGGTAAGAGCCCAATCGCAATCCCGTCGGGAGTTGACGTCGACATCAAGAGCGCCACAGTCACGGTGAAAGGCCCCAAGGGCGAACTGAGCCATGAGCTTCCTCATCTGATCTCAGCACGCGTCGAGGACGGCCAGATCATCGTCGAGCGTGCGGATGACGGCCGCGAAGCCCGTTCACTGCACGGACTGAGCCGTTCACTGATCAACAACATGGTTGTGGGCGTGACCCAGGGCTTCAGCAAACAGCTCGAGATCACCGGCACCGGTTACCGCGTAGTCGCCAAGGGCAAGGACTTGGAATTCTCGCTGGGATTCTCCCACACCGTTCCGTTCAAGGCCCCTGAAGGCATTGACTTCACGGTTGACTCACAAACGAAGTTCACGGTCTCAGGCATCGATAAGCAACTCGTCGGTGAAACTGCAGCGCGGATTCGTAAGATCAAGAAGCCTGAACCGTACAAGGGCAAGGGTATTCACTACGTGGGTGAAACGATCCGCCGCAAGGTCGGAAAGGCTGGTAAGTGATGGGCTACTCCGTCAAAGGCAAAGGCAAAGTTGTTGCGCGTAAGCGTCGCCATCAGCGTCTTCGCAAGAAGATCAGCGGCACAGCCGAGTGCCCGCGCTTGGTCGTGACCCGTTCGAACCGCCACATGGTCGCACAGGTCATCGACGATACGGTTGGCAACACCCTCGTGTCCGCTTCCACGATGGAAGACGAATTTGCTTCGGCAGAAGGCTCGAAGGTGGACAAGGCTCACCGTGTAGGCGAACTGATCGCAGAGCGCGCCAAAGCTGCTGGCATCTCCGCAGTGGTCTTCGACCGCGCAGGATACAAGTATCACGGCCGCGTCGCGGCTGTCGCAGAGGCCGCCCGTGAGGGCGGATTGAACCTCTGAAAGCGACTGAGGGAAAGAGAGATCAACTGATGGCTGCAGCGCAGCGAAGCAGAAACGGTCAGGAATCCTCCGGGCGCAACGAACGTGACAGCGAGCGTCGCGATCGCCGCCAGGGGCGTAACACTGACCGTCGCGACAACCGTCGCAACGAAGACAAGAACCAATACATCGAGCGTGTCGTCACGATCAACCGCGTATCCAAGGTGGTCAAGGGTGGACGTCGCTTCAGCTTCACCGCTCTGGTAGTGGTGGGCGATGGCGAAGGCACCGTCGGCGTCGGCTACGGAAAGGCCAAGGAAGTTCCCCAGGCTATTTCCAAGGGCGTTGAAGAAGCTAAGAAGTCCTTCTTCCACGTGCCCATGATCCGCCGCACGATCACTCACCTGGTCCAGGGCGAAGATGCAGCCGGAATCGTGCTGCTGCGTCCCGCAACACCAGGTACCGGCGTTATTGCCGGCGGCCCTGTGCGCGCCGTCCTCGAGGCAGCTGGCGTACAGGACGTGCTGACCAAGTCGCTCGGATCCGACAATGCACTTAACATCGTCCGAGCAACGGTGGCAGCTCTGAAGCAGCTGGAAACACCTGAAGCAGTGGCCGCACGTCGCGGACTTCCGGTGGAGCGTGTTGCTCCGTCCGGCATGTTGCGCGCACAGGCAGAAGGCGAAGCGGAAAAGAAAGCTCAGGCCGAGCAGAAGGAAGCCGCCAAAGCCTCCGCAGGGGTGAGTGAATAATGGCAAAACTCAAGATCACGCAGGTTCGATCAACGATCGGCGCCAAGCAGAACATGAAAGAGACCATGCGTACCCTTGGGCTGCGCAAGATCCGCCAAAGCGTTGTGCGTGAGGATTCCGAGTCAGTTCGCGGAATGATCAACACAGTGCGACACCTGATTACAGTGGAGGAGGCTGACTGATCATGGCGAAATCAACGTCGAACAAGACGACTGAGGAAGCCCCCGCAGGCATCCTCAAGCTGCACGACCTGCGTCCCGCCAGGGGAGCCAATAAGGCCAAGATCCGTGTGGGTCGTGGTGAAGGCTCCAAGGGTAAAACCGCCGGCCGCGGCACGAAGGGCACCAAGGCCCGCCGTTCCGTCCCAGCTGGCTTCGAGGGCGGCGCCAAGCCGATTCACGTGCGTCTTCCTCAGCTGCGCGGATTCAAGAATCCGTTCCGCGTGGAATACCAGGTGGTTAACGTCGGCAAGCTGCAGGAACTGTTCCCCGAGGGCGGCTCCGTTTCATCGGAAGACCTGGCTCAAAAGGGAGCTGTTCGTGACGGACACCCGGTCAAGGTCCTCGGAGGCGGAGAAGTGACCAGCGCATTCACCCTGGATGTGGATGCATGCTCACAATCGGCTCAGGACAAGATCACGCAGGCTGGTGGCACCGTCACGGTGCGATAAGTCTGAAACACGGTGGGGGTGGTTTGTTAGCCAAACCACCCCCATAGTGTCGCAGGTCGATCACATGGGCGCAGATGGCGCGTCATCGGGTCGCCCTCGGCAATGAACTAACGAAAAACCGCGGTGTAGCCAATCCAATTGACGTGAGACGTGCTAACTCGGGTAGGCTAGGCACGGTGAGTAAAGTTGTGATTGCGTCAAGCTGTCACACCATCAACCTAGGAAGAGGAAGCCGTGTTAAGTGCCTTCACACAGGCGTTCCGCACTCCTGACCTGCGTCGGAAGTTGCTGTTCTCCTTGATGATCATGGCGGTATTCCGCCTCGGAGCATTTATCCCGACCCCAGGCGTCAACACTGTCAACGTGCAGAAGTGCCTGGCAACTCAGGAAGAAGGATCCCTGCTCGGGCTCGTCGACCTGTTCTCAGGCGGCGCGTTGCTCCAGCTGTCGATCTTCGCGCTCGGCATCATGCCGTACATTACGGCGTCGATCATCGTCCAGCTTCTGCGAGTTGTCATTCCTCGATTCGATGACCTGCACAAGGAAGGTCAGACGGGTCAGGCCAAGCTCACGCAATACACGCGGTACGGCACAATCTTCCTCGGCGTACTGCAGTCGACCACCATGGTGTACATGGCGCGCTCGGGCAACATGTTCCCCGGCTGCCAGCACGACATCATAGCTGACCGGTCCATCCCCATGTACCTCGTGATGATCGTTGTTATGACCGCGGGTACCGCCGTCATCATGTGGCTGGGTGAATTGATCACTGAGCGTGGCATCGGCAATGGCATGTCACTGCTGATCTTCACGTCGATCACCGCTCGTATGCCTGCTCAGTTGTTCTCGATCGGACAAGGTGGCGGCTGGGGCAAAGTTGCCGCAATTGTCGGCATGATCCTCGTAGTCGCACTTGCCATTGTCTACATCGAGCAATCACAGCGCCGAATCCCCGTTCAGTACGCCAAGCGCATGATCGGCCGCCGCATGTACGGCGGTTCCTCGACATACATCCCGCTGAAGATCAATATGTCGGGCGTTATCCCCGTCATCTTCGCGTCATCGATCCTGGCTATGCCGGTGATGATGGCGAACTTTGGCTCACCAGAATCGACGTGGGTGCAGTGGGTGCGTTCAAACTTCAACCACCAGTCATGGCTCTACCTCGTGCTGTACGCCCTGATGATCCTCGGCTTCGCATTCTTCTACACTTCCATCACCTTCAACCCGGACGAGGTTGCCGACAACATGAAACGCTACGGCGGTTTCATCGTGGGGTACCGTGCTGGACGCCCGACCGCTGAATTCCTGCGTTACGTCATGAACCGCATTACCACGGCGGGTGCGTTCTACCTGATGATTGTCGCCCTTGTACCGTCGCTGATGATGATCCCACTCGGTCTGCAGAATGGACAGATGCCGTTCGGTGGTACCACGCTGCTGATTATGGTCGGCGTCGGCCTGCAGACCGTGAAAGAAATCAACACTCAGCTCGAACAACATCATTACGAGGGATTCCTTCGATGACAGCTATTATCCTGCTCGGTCCTCCTGGAGCGGGCAAAGGAACTCAAGCAAGCATAATTGCATGCAAACTCGGCATCCCGGCCATTTCAACAGGGGAAATTTTCCGCGCCAACATTGCCGAACAGACGGAACTCGGCATCCTCGCACAGTCCTACATGGATCGCGGCGAACTTGTTCCCGACTCGGTCATCAACCCGATGGTGCATGCTCGCCTGAAGGCGCCTGATGCCGCTGAGGGCTTCCTGCTCGATGGCTATCCGCGCACTGTTGAGCAGGCACATGCTTTGCGTGACACGCTCGCTGACCTGGGAACCGAACTTGACGTGGTGATCGAGCTTCAGGCGGATGAAGATCAGGTTGTGCACCGCATGCTCAAGCGCGCAACCGAACAGCACCGCTCAGACGACACTGAGCCGGTTATCCGTCATCGCCTGGCGGTTTACCATACGCAAACTGAGCCGGTCGCCACGTACTATGTCGATCAGGATCTGCTCGAAGCAGTCGATGCGAACGGGTCGGTCGAAGAAGTCAGCGAACGCATTTTTGCCATTCTCGATTCACTGAACGGTGCCGGCTCCGGGAGCGGTGCTGACTCAGCGGACGGTGCCGGCGCGGATGAGGTGACGGGCGGCCAGGCCACCCTCGACGATCCTCGTGATCCGTGGTTCGAAGCCCACCAAAACGGTGAAGGAGAGTGCTGCGGGGCGGAAGAATTCCCCGAAGATGACCCAGCTGAGGCTTCGGAGCCTGCCAGCTCCAGCTCGTCTGACCAGGGCGGCGCTGCTGCCTCGGCAAATGCGGATGCTTCGGTCTCAGAAGGTCGCTGAGGACGATGGGTCACGCGCGTATTGAGCTGAAAACCAGGGATCAGATTCTGCAGATGCGTCGCGCAGGTTTGATCGTGGCGGATATCCACGCAGCACTGCGCCGCGCGGCTCAACCAGGCGTCACATTGACGGAACTGGACCGCATCAGTGCCGAAGTGATTTCCCAGGCGGGAGCGACCTCGAATTTCCTGAACTACTTCGGTTACCCGGCGACGGTCTGTATCAGCGTCAATGACACTGTTGTGCACGGCATTCCGAATGATGATGTCCTGCGCAACGGCGACATCGTCTCCTTCGACTGCGGAGCCTACGTGACGCACCACGGCCGCGGCTGGCACGGTGATGCCGCGTTCTCCATGATTGTGGGCGATGAACAGGCCGCATCTCAGCGCCGGCGTGAACTCAACGAAGTGACGCGCGCTGCTATGTGGCGTGCGATCGCATCGTTGGCTTCAGCTCGCCGCGTCAGCGCGGTGGGACAAGCTGTTGAAGACACCTGCGAGGATTACCGGGACACGTTCGGGTGGGAAGCACAGATCGTTGAAGAATTCGGCGGACACGGCATCGGAACGGCGATGCATCAACCGCCCGACGTGTTGAACTACCGTGCGACCGGGATCAGCCCGCGTCTGAAGCCAGGTATGGTGCTGGCGGTCGAACCCATCCTCGTGTCGGGCAATCCTGCGACGCGCACCGAAGCTGACGGGTGGACCGTGCACACACTGGATCACAGCGATGCCGCGCACTGGGAGCACTCCGTTGCCATCATGGACGAGGGCATTTCAGTCCTGACTGCGCCAGACGGTGGGGTAGAGGGCCTGGCTCCTTACCGAGTAACCCCCATTTCACTGGACTGATACACGCAGCCTGCGTATTTCTGATTGCTGTGTGATCGGCGCTCCAGGCGTCGCCCTCCTCAATATGGAAGGCAACTCGAGTCCGGCGCGTGAGGGATATCCCACTGAATGGGCTTCACCGGCGTTGCATCCTCCTCTAGAATGGACAGTCGGGCTGACTTTCTTGCCGATTGGCGAGGGGAACGCCCGCCACGGTTTCGGCCGTGAGCCCTACTGACAAACGTAGAGGATAGACGGAGGACATGGCGAAGAAAGACGGAGTTATTGAGGTCGAAGGCACCGTTATTGAGGCGTTGCCGAACGCGATGTTTCGTGTTGAGCTCACCAACGGTCACGAAGTTCTGGGATACATCTCAGGAAAGATGCGTCAGCACTACATTCGTATCCTGCCTGAAGACCGCGTAGTCGTCGAGCTCAGCCCGTATGACCTTGAAAAGGGTCGAATCGTCTACCGATACAAGTAAACCGACACAACAAGCGTCGCCTGGCGACGTGGAGGTGCACCATGAAGGTCAAGCCTAGTGTCAAGAAGATCTGTGACAAGTGCAAGGTGATTCGTCGCCACGGCAACGTCATGGTTATTTGCGACAACCCCAGGCACAAGCAGCGTCAAGGCTGAAAGCCGTAGCTGCTCAGTGGCAGTGAGCCACTGGCGGGCGATTTGCCCACAGCACACCGTCGACCGCGCAAGCGGGACCCCTGGTTCGGAGGCCGGGGCTGATTGATGGATCAGAGACGGGGTGACGACCTCCGAAAACCATGTGGAGAAAAGTCATGGCACGTATTGCCGGCGTTGACCTCCCCCGTGAAAAGCGGATGGAGATTGCGCTTACTTACATTTACGGTGTGGGACGCACCCGCGCCAAGGAAACACTTGAAGCAACCGGGGTCAGCCCCGACCTTCGCGTACGCGACGCCAGTGAAGAAGATATGGTCAAGCTGCGCGACTACATCGAGGCCAACTTTAAGGTCGAAGGCGACTTGCGTCGTGAGGTCCAAGCCGATATCCGCCGCAAGATCGAGATCGGATGCTACCAGGGCATGCGCCACCGTTTTGGCCTGCCTGTTCATGGTCAGCGGACGAAGACAAATGCGCGTACCCGTAAAGGACCCAAGCGCACCGTGGCTGGCAAGAAGAAAGCCACCAAGTAACTCATAGAGCTGGGTGATGAAACCTGGCCCCCTCGACTTCAAAAGGAAAATCAATGGCTGTCAAGTCTACTCGCTCATCTTCGGCGCGTAAGCCGCGTCGTAAAGAGCGCAAGAACGTCACGCACGGCAAGGCGTTCATCAAGTCGACGTTCAATAACACGATCGTCTCCATCACCGATCCCACCGGCGCTGTCCTGTCATGGTCATCGTCCGGTCAGGTCGGTTTCAAGGGCTCACGTAAGTCCACCCCGTTCGCCGCTCAGCTTGCCGCTGAGGCTGCAGCACGTCGCGCGCAGGAACAGGGCATGAAGAAGGTTGACGTTTTCGTCAAGGGCCCGGGCTCCGGCCGCGAAACGGCGATTCGTTCGCTGCAGGCCGCTGGTCTTGAGGTTGGATCCATTCAGGATGTCACTCCGCAGGCTCACAACGGTGCACGTCCCCCGAAACGTCGCCGCGTCTGAAAGACCCGTGTGAGGGACGAGGGCGACCCGTCCGCGTCCCACGTCACGATGTTCCCACACAAGTGGGAACCATCTGCACCCTGTTTTTTCCGTCACTGTTCGCGTGACGGGACCACAAATCCGACATCATATAGCGGTTGTCGGAAAGAAAGGACCAAGACGTGCTCATTGCAGAACGCCCCATCCTCTCAGAGGAGAAGGTGAGCGATTACCGCTCCCGTTTCACTCTTGAGCCACTCGAGCCTGGGTTTGGATACACACTGGGTAACTCCCTGCGCCGTACATTGCTGTCGTCCATTCCGGGCGCAGCGGTCACCTCGATCCGCATTGACGGTGTGCCACACGAATTCCACACGGTGGAAGGCGTGAAGGAAGACGTCGCTGAGATCATCCTGAACATCAAAGACATCGTTCTGTCCTCTGAAGAGGATGAGCCTGTCGTGATGTACCTGCGCAAGGCTGGCCCCGGTGAGGTCGTCGCAGGGGATATTACTCCTCCTGCAGGCGTGGAAATCCACAACCCTGACCTTCATCTGGCAACGCTCAATGAGAAGGGCAAGCTCGAGATTGAACTGACGGTTGAGCGTGGCCGTGGCTACGTTTCCGCTGCTCAGAACAAGGATCCGCAAGCTGAGATCTCCCGCATCCCGATCGATTCGATCTACTCGCCGGTGCTCAAAGTGACATACAAGGTGGAGGCCACCCGTGTCGAGCAACGCACCGACTTTGATCGTCTGATCATCGATGTGGAAACCAAGCCAGCTATCAGCCCGCGCGATGCTCTCGCGTCAGCCGGAAGCACCCTGGTGGAGCTCTTCGGCCTCATGCGCGAACTGAACGAGGAAGCAGAAGGCATCGAAGTGGGCCCATCGACTACCGATGAGACCCTTGCGCAAGACCTGGCCTTGCCGATCGAAAGCCTGAACCTGCAGTCCCGTTCGTACAACGCGCTGCGTCGACGCGGCATCCTCACCGTGGGTGAACTCGTTGCCCACTCTGAGGCTGACCTGCTGGATATCCGCAACTTCGGAACCAAGTCCATCGAGGAGATCAAGGAAGCCTTGGCATCCTTGGGTATGACCCTCAAGGATGCAGTCATGCCTGAACGCGCCGGCGGAGAAGACGCCGGAAACGTTCAGTTCAGTGACGACCAGTCTTTCTGATCGAATCCACTTTGCGTCCGTGCCGCCTCCAGCGGCCGTCATCGATGGACGAGGACGCCCAAACAAACTGTGTAGGAGAAACTCATGCCCACCCCTAAGAAGGGCCCACGTTTGGGTGGCAGCCCAGCGCACCAGAAGCTGCTGTTGGCTAACCTTGCTGCTCAACTGATCGAACACCGTGCGATCACCACGACCGAGGCCAAGGCCCGCGCGCTGCAGCCGTACGTTGAAAAGCTGGTCACTAAGGCAAAGCGCGGCGACATTCACGCTCGCCGCACGGTTGCCCGCAAGATCCCGAACAAGGATGTCCTGTACATGCTGTTCGACGAGATCGTTCCGGCCATGGATCCAGAGCGCAACGGTGGCTACACCCGCATCACCAAGCTGGGGCCGCGCCGCGGCGACAATGCTCCGATGGCTCGTATCGAGCTTGTCATGGAGAAAGTCGAGAAGAAGGCTGTCGTTGCCGACGCTGAGCGTACCGCTTCGAAGGCTGCTGCAAAGTCCGGTAAGGATTCCAAGGCGACCGACAAGGCTGACGAAAAGGCCGAGACCGAAGCTGAAGCAGCAGAAACAGCCGAGCCGGCTGCTGACGAAGCCGCTTCACAGGAGTCAGCTGACGACAAAGCTGAAACCGACGCTGAGGAAGCTGCCAAGTAGTCATGCACCGTCGTGACCTGCTGATCTGACTGGCACTGCGCTGATTGAGCGGTGACCAGTCCAGCGGATGGCTGATCGGAAGCTGGGTAAACCCCGTGTGGGTTTACCCAGCTTCCGTGTATTCGCGCGGTTGGTGTGCCGGCCGTGTCGGATGCTCTTTAGGTGGAGCCCGTGTGCACTCGCCCCTCGTTCCCCAACTGTCGATCTCACTGGGGCCGCGCAGCACGAACCCGACCCGAAATTGCTGTGACCAGCACGGATGTGTTGCAGGCCAGTCGGTGACCCCGCAGAGTTCACGCGAGTTCGACAGTTGGGGACATGCAGGGGAGGGGTAGAGCCGCGGATGGGTCGCCCTCGTCAATGAACAGGAAGCTGGCGTGGGGCGGACAGCTCGTTGGAAACCCGAGGTGAGAGCAAGCCATTATGCTAAGAACATGTCTGAAGAGATGACCCTCGCTGTCGACTGCGGCGGGGGCGGAATCAAAGCCTCAGTGCTCGACTCGCGCGGAACGCTGACCGCATCGCCGGTGCGCACGCCC
Source organism: Actinomyces sp. HMSC065F12 (assembly GCF_001814535.1). Lineage (NCBI taxonomy): Bacteria > Bacillati > Actinomycetota > Actinomycetes > Actinomycetales > Actinomycetaceae > Actinomyces > Actinomyces sp. HMSC065F12. Next base: position 42,696 of record NZ_KV817006.1, on the reverse strand, counting down.
ACGCCCTACCCGCTCCCTCCCGAACTGCTCGTCAAGACCACACAGGACCTTGCCGCGCAACTGCCTGCCGCCACGCGCGTCACGATGGGAATGCCTGGCATGCTGCGCCACGGAGTGGTCATCACGACTCCGCACTACATCACGCGTGACGGCCCGCGATCACGGATCCTGCCTGAACTGGTCGAGCAATGGGCCAACTTCGACATGGGACGGGCACTTGAAGCTGCTCTGGGCATGCCGACACTGGTGCTCAACGACGCTGAAGTGGCCGGCGCAGGTGTCATCACGGGCACGGGCCTCGAAATGATCGTGACCCTGGGGACCGGGCTGGGAAACGCGGTTTTCGATTCAGGTGTGCTCGCGCCGCACGTGGAAGTATCGCAGGGATTTGTGCGATGGGGACTGACCTATGACGACTACATTGGCGAGCATGAACGCCTCCGGCTGGGAGACGCGCACTGGTCTCGACGAGTGCGCCGAGTGATCGACGGCCTGCGCCCGATGTACGTGTGGGATCGCCTGTACCTGGGTGGTGGAAACTCGAAACGCGTCACGGCGATGAACCGGGCCAAACTCGGTGACGACGTGGTGATCGTTCCCAATGACGCCGGCATCATCGGCGGTGTTCGCGCATGGACACTGTGAGGGCGCGGCTTGACCTGGCATACGACGGCACCTTCTTCCACGGCTGGGCCGCACAGCCCGGACTACGCACCGTGGAAGGTGAACTGGTTCGAGCCCTGTCGCTGATCGCCCGCCAGGAAGTGGCGGTGACTGTGGCGGGACGCACCGATGCGGGAGTGCACGCAGATCATCAGGTGGCTCACGTCGACCTGCCGGCGCAGGTGTGGGACAGCCTTCCGGGAAGGTCCTCGCGCACACCCGAAGATGCGCTGGTTGACCGTCTGGCCTCTCTGCTTACCCGCGCGCACGGTGATTTCATGAAGGCGCACGGGCTGATGTCGCCGAGAGGGTACTGCGACGTTGCGCTTCTGAGTTCTCATCGCGTGCCGGAAACCTTCGATGCGCGTTTCAGCGCTGTGGGGCGTCACTATGTGTACCGGCTGCTTGACCAGCGCGCGGGCAGTGACCCCTTTTCCGGGCGACGCATCTGGACGGTTCCTGCACGCCAGACGCTTAATTTGGAAGCCATGGCTGAAGCTGCTTCCAGCGTCATCGGTGAGCATGATTTTCTGTCCTTTTGCAAGCCGCGTGAGGGCGCGACCACGATCCGTACGCTCCGCCAGCTGGACGTCGTGGCGGCGGGGGAAACGTCGCCGATCCTGGTGCGCGTCCATGCTGACGCTTTTTGCCACTCAATGGTGCGATCCCTGGTGGGAGCACTGATTGACGTGGGGACAGGCCGCCGCTCGCCGGCGTGGATGAGACATCTGCTGGATGCGCGTTCGCGTGAGGCAGCCGCTCCGCTGGCTCCGGCGCATGGCTTGACTTTGGCGCACGTGGACTATCCGCCTGCCGATCAGTGGGCACGGCGCGCGCAACAGACCCGCGCGGTCCGCTCTTTGGGCTGCTGCTAGGTGGACTGTTTTGCTGCCGTGTTGCAGATGACCGGCTTCGTTGGGATTCAGGATGGACGAGGGCGGCTCGGGCTTCCTGAGTCGAGCCCGTCGGAGTGGAGGATGGTGGTGCCTACTTTTTGTGAATGCGCTTGGCACTGGTGCGCCACGTGGGTGTGGTACTGACGCGCGTGTGGTGAGGCTCGCGAGCTGTGTGCTCAGCTTTGGGCGTTGAAATCGACTCGATGAGCTGGCTGACAGCGGTTGCCGTCATGTCCTGCAGTGGCCACATCACCGTGGTCAGGCCCATGGAATTGTCTTCGTGCGCATTGTGATCGCCGAAGCCGATGATGGACAGATCGTTGGGGACATGCTTACCCAGGTCGCGTGCAGCGGAGAAGACGCCCGGTGCCTGTGTGTCATCAGCGCACCATACTGAATCAATGTCGGGGTGGGCGGTGAGCATGCGCATGCAGGCCTCGTACGAGTCGTGAGCACTCCAGGTGGGCAGGGAGAGAAACTCTGCGCGGTCCTGGAAATGCTCGAGGACAGGTACCTGACGGAAGTGGTTGATGTTGGGGCCTGCAAGGTACAGGGCCCGTGACGTGTCCGTGGCGTCGAGGTCGCTGAGGATTTCCCGGACTCCTGTTCCTTCATCAATGCTGACTAGGCCCACTCCGCCGAAATGGTTCGAGGTTTCAATCATCGACATCCACATCACTGGAATGTCGAGCTGGCTGAGCAGGGGACCAACGAACTGCTGGGTGGAGGTGGTCTCGCAGATTGCACCTGCCAGTTGAATATCGGAGAGCACCGATTGAATGAAACGGCGGTTGGCGGCATCGCCCTCAGGTTGGAAGAGCGGCAGAAGAAGGTAGCCGCGACGTTGAACCTCAATCATGGCTGTGGTCAGTACTTTGTGGACGACCGGCACGAACGGGTCTTCCGGCAGTTCAGCCATGATCAAAGCGATGATGTTGGTGGATCCTCGCCTCAGTGATCGTGCCGCAGCGTTGGGGACGTAGTTCATTTCACGGGCGACGTTCGTGACGTGCTCGATCGTAGCTGGTGCAATCTTGACTTCGTGCCCGTGGCCGTTGAGTATAAGAGAGACGGTGGATGGTGCGACGCCTGCTTTTCGAGCGACATCAGCCCGAGTTGTCCGTGTCATGGTGAATTCCTTCAAGAAAAAGTACCGCGAAGTCAGCCAGAGCGACGCAGCTCTGAGCGGTAACACAGTAACTATATCGTGTTAGTTCTGGAAAAGATATTTGGGTATTGGCCCTTTCGTGGATGTGCTGTATGAAGCTGGATTGACGTGGCCTGGCCGGAGTGTGGACTATCGTCTGGATACGCAGGGCGTCGATGCGTACAGCTGGCCGAACGCGCGGGAATTGCATCTGATTTTGAGGTGCCAGAGTGTGTGGTGTGAGGTTTCTTACATCTGTGATCGACGGTGAGAAACGGTGGGTGGGTGCGGGGTGTGTCGCTCACGATATTTCCGATCGAAAACGTGCGGAAACGTGATGAGCGTTAAAGTCTGACGTACCGGTTTTGTCGCCGGTCGTAATCAAAGAGAGATCTTTGGGGTTAGTGAAAACCGTAAAAATGTCTTATTCTTTCACTGTCACCTAACACGAGATAGTTAGAGAGACGTCAACCGGCACGCAGCCGGCTGGCTTTCTTCTCGACCAATGGAGGTCTTTAAATGAGATTGACACGAGCAACACGCGGCGCCCTTGGGGTGCTTGCCGTTTCATGCCTGTCATTAACAGCGTGTGGAGGCGGAGCTGAAGAGAGCGGAACATCATCAGCCAGTGGCATCCCAACGCCCGACGTTGCCTGCGACATTCCAGAAGGCAACGTTGACGGCAGCGTTGTTGACACTTCGAAAGTGGAAGGCGAAATCACCTTCCAGACACAGGGCCTGCAAACCGATTTCGCCGACTTCTTCCAAGCCAAGATCAAGGAATTCGAAGAGGCAAACCCGGGGACCACCATCAAATGGACCGACCAGGGCGGAGGTACAGACTTCGACCAGGCCATCACATCCCAGGCAACAAACTGCAAGATGGCAGACGTCGTCAACGTGGCATCGTCATCCATCCTGGCGCTGTCCAAAGCCAATTTGCTGATGGACTTTGACGTCAAAGCACCCCAGATCGGTGACAAGTTCGTTGAAACCATCTGGAACTCAACGAACCTCGGCGCTCAGGATCATCACACCGCGCTGCCCTGGTACTTCGGCCCCTACATCACCACATACAACAAGGACGTCTTCCAACGTTCCGGACTGGATCCGGAAAAGGCGCCCTCGACAATGGACGACCTGCTGGACGCGGCAGCCAAGGTGGGGGCAGCCGGAAACGGCGACTATGGCATCTACGGATCACCAGACTGGTACCTGGTTGCGCAGCTGCATGGAATGGGCGTGCAACTGCTCAACGATGACCACACTGAGTTCGACTTCGCAGATAATGCAGATGCAGTCCGATACGTCACCAAGATGGCGGAACTGTACAAGACCAACGCCATCCCGAAAGACTCCCTGACCGGCGAGCCCGACCCGTCCAAGGCCTATTCCAATGGAAACCTCGCATTCGGCACTCCGAACGCCTCGTTCCTGAAAGCCATTAAAGACAACAACCCGCAGGTCTACGAAGCAACAGGTGTTGGCCCGTTCCCAACAAACGAAGGTATCAAACCTGTCTATGAAGGCCAGTACGTCGGCATCTCCGTGACCACCCAGAACGCGCCGCTGGCGATGAAATGGGCCGAGTTCATCACGAACGCCGAAAACGAATACGCCTGGGCACATGACGGTGGAGCAATCGTCTTCCCGGCTGCTACCGAGGCACTCGACAAGATTATGGAAAACCCGCCGGAGGTTGCACAGGATCCTGTCTTCAAGGCTGCATATGAACAGGCCGCAAATGCCGCTAAAGACGCAGAAGCATACTTGGACGTCTTCTACGTCACCGGTTCAGTTCAGAAAGCACTGGTCGACAACGTCAACCAGGCCATCCGCGGCGAAGTCAGCCCAGAGGATGCACTGAAGACTGCTCAAGAACAAATGAACCAGCTGCTGGACGATCTGAACTCCTAATTATCCGGAACCAGCGAAGCGTGTGTGGGCTTATTCAGGTCATCACATGACCACCATGAATAAGCCCACACCGCCTGACGCGGTCCACTTTTACGAACGAAGCGTACCCAGAGTGATGGAGGATAGCACTCATGGCGACTCGGAAGAAGACAAGCGCGCGTAGTCTCAATGGCGCAGCACGGTTCCGAAAATGGTGGGTGCCGTGGCTGTGGGTCACAATCCCCGTGCTGTGTATTATCACTTTCTATATCTACCCATTCATCAACACGGTCGTGACGTCCTTCACCAAGACGAAACCACTTGGCAGGCTCGGACGCTTCAACGGAATTGACAATTACGCGCACATTTTCTCCGACCCGGTGTTCTGGGAAGCCACACGCAACTCCGTGATCTACGCGCTGTGCGTTGTTCCCCTGATGGTGCTGCTGCCGCTGCTGCTGGCACTGCTGGTGCGCCAACACGTGCCGGGAATCGGCTTCTTCCGTGCCATCTACTACGTGCCGGCGATCTGCTCGCTTGTCGTCATCTCACTGGCGTGGCGATACATCCTGGACCAGAAAGGCCCGCTGAACTCCTTTTTCGAAGGTATCGGGCTGATCCAGTCGCCCATTCCCTTCCTGTCCAACGAGTGGCTGATCCTCATCTGCGCAATGATCATCACCTTGTGGCAGGGGTTGCCGTACTACATGATCCTGTATCTGGCTGCATTAACCAACGTTGATCAGTCCTTATACGAAGCAGCCGAAATTGACGGTGCAGGCAGCGTCCGCCGCTTCCTGACGGTCACCGTGCCGGGCGTGCGGGTCATGATGTACCTGGTCGGTGTCCTGTCGACGATCGGATCACTGAAAATCTTCACCGAGGTATATCTGCTGGGCGGAACGAACTCGCCCACACAGACCCTGACCATGTATATCCGTAACCGAATCATGGACCCAACGTTTGGATCACTGGGACAAGGCGACGCCGCTTCGGTGTTCCTGTTCCTGATCACATTCGGATTCATCATTGCCTCACAGAGGCTGCAGAACAAGGCGGAAGCATAATGACTCATTCACCCACGCACACACCTGTCGCGACTGCGCCTCACACCAGCAAACTCAGCGAGTACCGCCACCGCCGCAAACTTGAACGTCAGGGCCGCCAGGTCGCATCCCGGCAAATACGCGGGTGGCGCCTCGTTGGACGCTACGCGGTCCTCATCATTGTGGCGTGCCTGCTGGTCGGCCCACTCTTGCTGCCTCTGCTTGTCGCATTCAAAGCCCCAGGTGAGCCCGTCTTCGGCCAGGGGGCAACGCTCTTTCCGCAGGACTGGTCGCTGGAATCCTTTGCGCGCCTGTTTGAGCGCACCAACATTTTGCTGTCCATCCGTAACTCGGCAATTGTGGCAGCGCTGCTGGTGACATCCAACATGGTGCTCTCATGCCTGGGCGGCTACATGTTGTCCAGGCGCGGATGGACAGGGCGAAACATCATGTACTTCGTGGTGTTGTCGGCAATGATCTTTCCGCTTGAATCCATCATGCTGTCCCTGTTCTCAATGATGGTGCACGTCGGACTGTACGATCATCTGCTGGGAGTGTGGCTGCCAATTCTTATTGGCCCATTCCAGATCCTTCTGATGCGCGCGGCCTTCATGGGAATCCCAGACGAGATCGAAGACGCAGCACTGATCGATGGTGCAGGCGAGTTGCGTCGTTTCTGGACGATCTTTCTGCCCCAGGTTCGCGGCACCCTAACGGTTGTCGGCCTGACAAGCTTTATCGGCGCGTGGTCTGACTTCCTGCTGCCACTGATCATGCTGCCCAGCCCGAAGAATCAGACACTCATGGTGACCCTGTCAGCCATTCAGAATTCCCCGCAGGGCACGAGCTACCAGTTGGTTCTGGCCGGAGCGGTCGTCGCCCTCGTGCCGGTTGTTGTGGTCTTCATGTTTTCTCAGAAGTACTTTTTCCGCGGCATTGAAGCAGGCGGCCTGAAGTTCTGAGCTTCATCTGACCCGGTTCGTCCCGGAAGGGATGCTGCGGCGGACGCGGATCTGCCGGGCTCGTTGAGCAAGCCGGTTCGCACTCAAGCTGCACGTGAATCACAGGTTCACGTGCAGCTTCTTCTTTCCGCCACGATCGAGGCAGCCCGCGCGTGGGCGACGACATCTGCGGCTCTTCGTGCGAGCCTTTGCGATACGTCGTGTTGAGTGTTCCCCGGGGTGTGCGGGCACGGACTTTCCTGCCCCGCCCCATGTGTCGTTTACGACGAACCATGGACGAGGGTGACTACGGTCGCAATTGGCTGGCCTGCATGAATGCTCCGAGGGGTCTCCCACTGTCGGGCGAGCGCGCCTCGAGATCGACAGGAGGGGCACATGGACGGTACGGGCGGTCAGAGTCGCATCTGCAGCACGCTTCTTCCCGCTCCCCAGGTTCGAATTCGGCGGCGCTACGCTGTGCTGCAACAGCATGGGGCCCGTATCGTCGCTGGTCAGCGCGTAGGTGGCGGTGCCTACCCTGCTGAAGGCGCGTCGAGTTCGAACCTGGGGGGATGAAAGAAATGGGGGAGAAGGGCGAGAGAGGAAAAGCAACCATGGGTGCCGCACGGCGCATGGATACGACGAAACACGGGGCGGAAGAAGGCCCTCGTTTAAGAAGGGGTGCTTCCTTAAACGGGGGCCTGACCGTTCACAGTCGAAGCCGAAGACGGCCCCGATGTGCGGCCAACCTATCGTCTGACAGCAAAGGAACGCCTGCGTGCAGCGTAGATGCTGACCGCTCCTGCCCCGAGAACCATCAGAGAAAACGGAATCACCTGTGCTGATGCACCCGAGTGCGCCAGGAAGCTCCCTGAATTGGAGCTTGATTTGCGCTGTTGATCGGGCGACACGCCGGTGGTCGCAGAAACGGATTGCGCAGAGCCATCGCTTTGTGATGACTGGGCTCTCTGGCTGTCAGCAGACTGAGGATCGGTCTGCGTGCCTTGGTTGGCAGTCGGAGACTCGCCGACCCAGTACAACAGGCGAGCCTGACCGCCACCGATATTGGACAGCGTCACCGTTAAATCAGAATCTGCGCTGCGAGACTGCGTCAATGGCGCGGGCTGAGCTTCAAAAGTGTTCGGATCAACCATCATGAGTTTCGCGTTGTCAAAAGGTTTCTCCACATGCAGTGTGACGTCCTGAGCGGTTTGCGCATATGAGCCGTCATCGGTTCGGGTGCTCAAGCCGTAAGATGGCCAACGCGTTGTGCCGGTCAGAGCATTGACCACCATGAAAGCGCGCGGATCCTGAGTGGTCTTGCCAAAGATCTCCTCGGTCTTCGCGGCATCAAGCCCGGGCAGCTTCTCAAAGTAACCGACCACAACATCGCCCGGTTTACCGTCATTGACCGTTCCGGTATTGGTGACGTCCATTCCGGTGATGCCAACCGCCTTATTGGCGGCCTTGCCGTCGCCCTCGCCAAATGCTCCCAGTGCGTAACCCGATACGTTGGGTGCCTGAGGACGGTCCGCGTACTCACCGGCGTTGATGCCAACGTATGTTGAGTTCAGAGCAACTGCGTACTTGCCCAGCCCAGTCAGGTCCTTGAAAATTCTGCTGAATTCGTAGAAGGAGCGGGTAGGCGCGCCATCCTGATCGATGATCGAGGAGCGATCGTAGCCGTTGTATTCCATACGGAACAGCCCAAACCACTTTTGACCGGTGGCGAGACCGAGCGAAGGGACGACGGCTTTTTGAGACTCGGACACATTGGCGTCCCAGTTGTAGTCCAGATACTGGCCGTACAGGATCGGGCTCGTACCGTCACCAGTAAGACCGGCGAGGGCGGCCTGACGCTGAGTCTTCCACATATTGTTGCCCAGCATGTCGTGAACAACGCTCGAGGGTGCCGACCCCCAGTTGGATCCGTAGTAATAGGTATCCCACGACAGCAGATCAGGCTGAGCGTTTTGCACGTAATACTCCATGTTTGCCGGCTGGCCCCAGTCAGCTGCGTTGTACTGGTTGGAGTGCACGACGGCTCCCGGGATGTTCTCTTTTGACCATTCGAACCATCGGCCGAATGCGTCAGACTCGGCGTGGCTGAAGCCGCCCTCGTCACCGTACTGAATGTCGATCAGGGTGTCGGCGTAGGGCTTCATCGCATCGGTGAGGAAAATGTGAGGCTCGCCGGCGTCCTGAATGCCGTTGCCGCCAACTGGAGCCTTGGCGAATGCCCAGGGGGTTCCCTCGCCAATCTGTTCCATCACGGGAGTGTTGAACAAAGGCATGTCATAGAACATCGGGAATGCGCCGCCGGTCAGACGTGATTCGCGTGCGTCGAATGCGCCGCGACCGTAGCCTTCGGAGGGAATCCAGGCTGGCAGCATCACGCCGTATTGCAGCGCCAGAGTCTGAGCGCGGTTCACGCCCCATTTTCCGTCGCCGGGGTCAAAACCGCGATAAATGTCAGAGTGCTCGTTGGGTGCAATCTCGGGAGGCGTATGACCGGCGGGCAGACCCCACACCTCGGCTTCGTACACCGACATGCCTGTTGCCTGGTTACCGGGATTTCCTGGCTGCTGCTGCGGCTCAGTAGCGGTGTTGAGCCACACGCGGATGTGTTTTGCCTGGTGGTACTGGTTGAAGTCCCAGTACCACAGTCCGCCAGAATCTCGGGTCAGTGAGGCATGCGTGATGATGGTCTGCCACGGGGCGCCGTCATCGGCTTGAACAGCAATCGCAACGGAAGAGCCGCCGTGCCAGCCGGGCGCATTGGCGGGCATCTTCGGCCAGCCCCATGCGCTCACGCGGTGCACGTAGCGCGGCTGGTCAAGATCGAGTTGGAAACCAGTGGTGTTGTCGCTCCACTCGTCGCTCTTCTTCAGAGGGGAAACTGTCCACCCGGTGGCCATGTTCTGATCGGTCAGCGCACTGATTTCCGCTTCACTGCCTCCATTGATGGTGGCGGCGGCATCGATCAGGACATTCCCGCGGAAATCGGTGTTGTGTTTCGTGACGTTGACAACGTAGGTAGCGCGTTGCCCTCCTGCTGTGATGGTCGCCGTGAAGGCGTTCATGCCTTCGCGCACCACGAGGTTGGATACGCGTCCGTCGCTGTCCGCCGGTAAACCGTTAACGCTGACGGAAGCAGTGGGATCAGCAGGACGGACGCGGATTGAAATCTGATCCGTGTGATAGTAGGCGTGTGCGATGTATGTATGAGTGGCCGGATCGAATGTGACAGGTTCGCCTGGCTCCCCAAAGGGAAGCTGGTCAACGAAGAAATCGGCGGCAAGGTTGTCACCGCTTCCTTCGCCCGGATCAGTGAACTGAGGCTGGCAGGGGATCAACTTGAGATCGGATCCTGACATGCCTTTCTTGTCCTCTGCCACTGCGCGCAGACCCACCAATGAAAAGGCCTGTGCTTTCGTGGGCGGAAATGAAATGGTCTGGGGATCGTTGACTCCTTTGAGTGCTCCGCGTGACAGGAGTGTGCCTGCCTCCATGGTGGAACTGTCCAGTCCCTGTTTCCAGGCGTTGAAGGCTTCGTCACCGCCTTGCCGCGGATTTGTCGGGGCAGATTCGAATGAATACAGCTGGAATGAACCGGGCGCATTTCCGGCTCCTTCGACTGCGCCATATGTGGGGCGCGCAGTGTATTGAACGCCGCACAGCTCCTGGTCAGGTCTGGGATTGGCGAAGGCCAGTGCGTGTGGGAAGTCTTCCTCGGTGCCTTTCCACTGGGATGTCCAAAATGACACGTCCTGGGCAGCTTTCCCTGAATCGTCATCTACCAGTGCAGATATCGGCCCGTTTGGAGCAACTTCGCCCTGAGTTTCTTCAGACGTTGCCCACAACATGGTGGGATGATACGGAGCCAGCGATGAGTCCGGGGCAGCGTATGTCGGCACTGATCCCACCACACTGATTCCCGCGCACAAGGCAGGCACCGTGAAAAGGGCGGCGATCCGATGCGTCTTTGCCATAACGGTCTTCCTTAAATCGGTGAATAAAAACGCATATCAGGCTCAGCGCAGAACCTGATACAAATCACTACGCAAACGGTCACAACCACTGTGCTCGTCACGTAGGCCACAATACTAACACGTGTCAGTTGTGGTGGGTAATCCCGATGGATAGTGCGCCACCGTCAGCCAAGACCTTTGGTGTGGCAGCAGTGTGCGCCGCCGGCCGCCCTCGTCGGGCACGAAAATCTGAACGAAGCGCGCGCCGGGCAACGCGGTGGGCCACGTGCAATGAGGAATTGCCCACAGTGAGGGAATAACTTTGACCAGGGTGCCTCCAGGTCGATAGACTTAACGACGCTGTGCGTTAGCGCTACTTGGGGCTTTTCCCACTCGCCCGGTATGTGCCAACGACTCGCGCGAACCGAATCGCAATGCGAGCAAGCGTTCCACCAATAAGTGGTGGTGATGTTTGCTCTTAGATCGAAAGAATTGAAGGTTACGCCCGTGCGCACCTATTCACCCAAGCCGGGGGACACTGAGAAGAAGTGGTACGTCATTGACGCTACCGGTGTCGTCCTTGGTCGTTTGGCGTCTCAAGTCGCCGCCCTCCTTCGTGGGAAGCATAAGCCGACGTTCGCTCCGCATATGGATCAAGGCGATTACGTCGTCGTCATCAACGCGGACAAAGTCGTGCTGACTGGTAACAAGCTGGACCAGAAGATGGCCTACCATCACTCGGGTTATCCGGGTGGCCTGCGGGCTACCAGCTACCGCCAAATGCTTGCCGAACATCCGGAGCGCGTCGTGGAAATTGCCGTTAAAGGCATGCTTCCTCACAACTCACTCGGCCGTCAGCAATTGCGCAAGCTGCATGTGTACGCAGGCAGCGAGCATCCGCATGCCGGCCAGACGCCAGAGAAATTCGAAATCACCCAGGTCGCCCAGTGAGCGCGTCGCGCTTCTGAGCCCACGAACTGCACTGAGGAGAACTGTGGCTGACACCACGCAGATCGAAGAGCTGGACGAAGAAACCGTCCCCAGCTCATACACAACTGAAACCGCAACAGCACCTCAAGGCGCTGGCCAATCCGTGACCGCACCTGGCGCGGGACTTGGTCGCCGCAAGGAAGCTGTTGCTCGAGTCCGTCTGATTCCCGGCACCGGCCAGTGGAAGGTCAACGGACGCACACTGGAGGACTACTTCCCGAATAAGCTGCACCAGCAGCTCGTGAAGTCTCCTTTCACACTGCTCGACCTTGACGGCCGTTTCGACGTCATCGCCCGCATCAACGGCGGTGGCATCTCCGGCCAGGCAGGCGCTCTGCGACTGGGCATTGCGCGTGCTCTCAACGAGATCGACCGCGAAGCAAACCGTCCGGCTTTGAAGAAGGCTGGCTTCCTGACCCGTGACGCACGCGCCACGGAGCGTAAGAAGGCCGGCTTGAAGAAGGCCCGTAAGGCGCCTCAGTACTCGAAGCGTTAATCGGTTTTCTTTCCTGCTGATCGGGTTCGAGGGGGTCCGCGCGAGTCGCCGTTTAATCGGGTGCGTGAAGCGATCCGAAGGAACCTGAGCTGGCTCGGTGCACGTGCATGGTGCGAGCGTTGAAGATGAAACGTGTAGCGCAAGGCACGGAGCTGAGCCAGTGAGCACAAAGTCATCACCGAAGGGGTGAGGTGGGCACGAGAGTGCCTGTCTCACCCCTTTCGTGCTGGTTCCGAATGACTCGTGAGCAACTGTGCAAAAAGTTCGAATATCGCGGGCAAACTCGAACAGGACCGTAAATCAACCAGAGGTTCGCGTCGCGACGGATTAGGCTGTGTGCAGATAATGCTCGTGCGGTGACCCAGCAAGAAGTGAGCTGCCGCCCGTGAAAAGAACGAAACAGGAGCAATGTGATGCCGCGACTATTTGGAACTGATGGGGTGCGCGGGCTGGCCAACGGCGAGCTCACCGCACAGCTTGCTTTGGAACTGGGTGAAGCAGCGGCTCGGCATATTGCTGGTGGTCCGAAGAAAAATGGCGACAAGCCTCGAGCGATAATTGGCCGTGATACGCGTATTTCCGGCGAATTCCTCGATCATGCAATTTCGGCTGGCTTGGCGGCATCAGGTATGGACGTCACGCGCATTGGCGTGGTGTCCACGCCGACAGTGGCACATCTGACAGCGGCAGAAAATGTTGACCTCGGCGTCATGATTTCCGCCTCACACAATCCCATGCCGGATAACGGCATTAAGTTTTTTGCCCGGGGCGGCTTCAAACTGGCTGACTCGGTCGAAGACGGCATTGAGAAACTTCTCGGCGCGGACTGGGATCGCCCAACAGGCGCTGCAGTCGGTGAGGTCCACTACGACGATGATTGGGCCAAGCACTCCTACATTGAGCACCTCGTCACCTCTGTCGGCTCTGATCTGCATGGCGTGCGAATCGCAGTGGACTGCGCGAATGGCGGCGCCTCTGACATCGGGCCACAGGCCCTGCGTGAGGCCGGCGCCGACGTCGTGGTCATGAACTCATCACCTGACGGGCGCAACATTAACGATAACTGCGGTTCAACGCATCCCGAGCAGATTCAGGCGGTGACCGTTGCATCAGGTGCGGACTTCGGCGTCGCCTATGATGGCGATGCTGACAGATGTCTAGCCATTGATCGCCGTGGCAATTTGATTGACGGCGACAAGATAATGGGCGCCCTTGCCCTCGCCATGCACGAGGCGGGCGAACTTGACCACGACACACTGGTCGTCACCATCATGTCGAACCTTGGCCTGAAACTTGCAATGGAGAAAGCTGGTATCACCACTGTTCAGACGGCAGTGGGTGACCGCTATGTCCTCGAAGCAATGATTGAGGGCGGGTTCGCGTTGGGTGGTGAGCAGTCCGGACATGTCATCGCGCGCCATCATGCCACGACGGGGGATGGTGTTTTGACGTCAATGTTGCTGGCTCGCCTCGTGCATGAAAGCGGTCGCGATCTGGCTGATCTGACCGCGCCGATCGAACGCTTGCCACAGACTTTGATCAACGTGTCCGGCGTGGACAAGGCTCGCCTCCATGACGATCAGGCGTTGGCCGACGAGGTTGCCGCTGCTGAGAAGACGTTGGGGGAGACGGGTCGCGTGGTGATGCGCCCATCAGGTACCGAACCGCTCGTCCGTGTCATGGTTGAAGCGGCCAGTGAGGATGAGGCTGACAGGATTGCGCAGCACCTGGCCGATGTGGTGCGTGATCGCCTCGCACTGTAGATGGCCCTGAGATGTAACGGTCTTCAGGCCTGGAGGAGCAGCTGGTTGAGCGGTGTTGGAGCGAGAGCACTGGTTCTGCTGCCTTAGGCTGACTAAGCTGGACTAACTGCGCTGGAGAATCGGTGGTCGTCTGACCGTAATGAACTGGAGGTGCGGGGGTAGCCGTGCCAGATTCGTAGCGCTGCCACTTCGGGCGCTGCATCGGCGCTAGCCATCTGCGCATCGGGGCGCGTCTGAGTGTCGTCAGTGACGCAGCCTCATTTCTTACCGCTGTCCCTGTCTTCCTCGCCCGCCCCGTCCCCCAGGTTCGAATTCGGCGCCCGTCTTATTGCCGAGGGTGACTTGCCTCGGCGCTGAACTGCATCAATAGCTGCAGTATCTGTCCGTGCTTGGCCAAATGCGTGCCGAGTTCGAACCTGGGGAGACAGCAGGTGGTCGAATGCGCATCGAGTTCGAACCTGGGGAGACAGCAGGTGGTCGAATGCGCATCGAGTTCGAACCTGGGGGAAGGACAGGTGGATGAACGCACGTTGAGTTCGAACCTGGGGAACTGGGGGAGGACGGTACGGATGGTAGAGCTCGACTGGCTCAGATCCTAACCGGAGCGAGGGGTGCTATTCCTTGCGCAGATGAAGGGATTCGACCCGGTGATCGGCGCCCTTGGTGAAAATCAGCGTGGCGCGTTCGCGTGTCGGCAAAATGTTCTCGTACAGGTTCGGCAAGTTGATAGCGTGCCACACCATCCGAGCAGTGGCCTCTGCTTCAGAATCACTCAAGCCCGCATAGGTGCGGAAGAAGGAATCCTCACGTTGGAAGGAGGTCGAGCGAAGCTGCGCGAATCGGTCGACGTACCACTGCTCAATGTCATCCTCACGCGCGTCCACGTAGATGGAGAAATCAAAGTAGTCTGATACCGCTAAACCGAGGCCGCCAGGATGGGTACGAGGCGGCTGTAACACGTTCAGCCCTTCAACGATCAAGACTTCCGGATGCTCGATCGTGGTGAACTTATCGGGACGAATATCGTATGTGACATGCGAATAAACAGGAACCTGCAGAGGGGAAATGCCCGCCTTCACCGACGCGACAAAGTTCAGCAGTGCTCCGCGGTCGTACGATTCAGGGAATCCCTTACGTGCCAGGATTCCTCGCTCTTCCAAGACCGCGTTGGGCAAAAGGAAGCCATCTGTGGCCACCAGGTCGACCCGAGGCGTGTGCGGTGATCGCGACAACAGGAGCTGCAACAGGCGAGCAACAGTGGATTTGCCAACCGCAACCGACCCAGCGATACCGATGACGAAAGGTGTCACAGGCGCATCCTCTTCGAGGAAGTCGGCCCGTGCGCGTGCCCGCAGATACCGTCCTTGTATGTAGACCTGCAACAGCGCGCACAACGGCCGGTAAATGGCGTCAACCTCGTTCATGTCGATGGGGTCGCCCAGGGACGCCAGTTGTGAGATGTCCTCGTCGGTCAGCGGCAGGGGCGTGCGCGCGGCCAGTTTTTTCCAGTGCTCACGGCTAAACGATGAGAATGGGCCTTGTGCTCGGGCGGACTCGTCATTAAAGATCACGGCGCCATTGTCCCCTAATACAGCGGTCCAATGCAGGGATTTGACGTGAATGTGGCGGTCTGTGAGCAATCTTGGATGCGCTGGTCGCGTGGCTCCGATCACGAGGACCCGATGGTCATGCCCCGCGAGCGCTCACAACTGCCTGTCCCCTTGCGTCCGTCTTGTACCCACATGCCTGCCGGCCAGCTGGAGCAAGACGACGCGGGCCGATCCCCACTGCCATGCATCCGCTCATGGCACGCGAGTCGACGCCACGGGCGTCAAAAACTCCCGATCGCCCCCTGCGTGTGTTGAAATGTCTAATATGTGTGGAATTGTTGGATACGTGGGGGAAGTCCCCTCCCAGCGCCCGCTTGACGTTGTCATGAAGGGCCTGGCAAATCTGGAATACCGCGGGTACGACTCAGCTGGAGTCGCACTCGGATCGGCCGACCGGCCCAAACCCACAGTCATCCGCGCGGTCGGAAAATTGTCCCAGTTGCGTGCGCAGATTGACAGTCAGCGTCCCGACGATGCTATTGAGGCGATCGGCCACACCCGCTGGGCAACACATGGCCAGCCGAGCGTTGCCAACGCACACCCGCATACATCCGCGGATGGGAAAGTCGCCCTCGTCCATAACGGAATTATCGAAAACGCCGACGCATTACGAACGCAGCTTGCCGCAGCGGGCGAAACCTTTGAATCCGACACCGACACCGAAGTCGTCGCGCACCTCATCGGGCGTCTGTACTCCGGATTGCCCATTGACGAGGGAGGTGTCGGCACCTCGGCTGACCGCGTGGCAAGTACATCCACCGCGCCGCGCTGGTCGGAAGATCTGACAGGCGTACCGGCAGAACAACGCGATGGTGCGCAACGCCTCGTGGGCGCCATGCGCGCAGCAACTGAGCAGATCAGCGGCACGTTCACTTTGCTGGCGATCTGTGATGATGCACCGGGCGTGATCGTGGCGGCACGACGCTCATCGCCTCTGGTGATCGGACTCGGTGAAGGGGAGAACTTCCTCGGCTCCGACGTGCTTGCTTTCAGCGAATTCACTACTGATGTCATCGAAGTGGGGCAGGACCAGCTCGCCCTTGTCACTGCGCAGCACGTGACGATTATTGACCAGGATGGCGCTGTTACCGAGCCGAAGAAGCTGGAAGGTGACTACTCGCGTCGACCGGTGACAAAAGAAGGCTTTGGCACGTTCATGGAAAAGGAAATCCATGAAGAACCCGGAGCGGTTGAGCAGACACTGGCCGGGCGGATGGATGCCTCAGGCAAACTGTCGTTGGACGAACTGCGCATTCCGGAAAGCGTACTGCGCAGCGTGGACAAGATGATCATTGTTGCCTGTGGCAGTGCCGCTCACGCCGGGCAGGTGGCGCGATATGCGATCGAACATTGGTGCCGCATCCCCGTGGAAGTCGAGCTGGCTCACGAGTTCCGTTATCGCGACCCGGTTGTGTCCGAAAAGACGCTTGTTGTCGCCATTTCTCAGTCGGGGGAAACGATGGATACCATCATGGCGATTCGTCACGCCCGCGAGCAGGGCGCCCGCGTGATCGCACTGGTCAACACGCCTGGCTCCACGATTTCTCGTGAATCAGACGCTGTGCTGCTGACACATGCCGGCCCGGAGATCGCGGTTGCCTCCACGAAGGCGTACACCGCGCAGATCGCAGCGACGTATATTTTGGGGCTGTATCTGGCGCAGGTGCGCGGCAACAAGTACCCCGATGAAATCGCAGATTACATGGACAAGCTCTCTGCGATTCCCCCGAAAATCAGCACGATCATCAGCGGCTGGGACCAGATTCGCGACGTTGCGCGTTCGTTGACCGATGTCGAATCGATGATCTATCTGGGCCGCCACGTCGGTTTCCCCACCGCCCTTGAAGGTGCGCTGAAACTGAAGGAACTGTGCTACATCCATGCCGAAGGGTTCGCCGCCGGCGAGCTCAAGCATGGCCCGATTTCACTGATTGAAGATGGGCAGATCGTGGTGGTGGTTCTGCCCACGCCTCGCCGCCCCGAACTGCACCGCAAAGTGGTCTCCAATATTCAGGAGGTGCGCGCTCGCGGCGCTCGGACATTGGTGGTGGCCGAGCAAGATGACCATTCGGCTGACGAATTTGCAGATGTGATCTTCCGGATCCCGCCCGCTCCCACGTTGTACGCACCACTTCTGACGGTGATCCCACTCCAGATTTTGGCCTGTGAACTCGCAGGCGCGAAGGGGCTGGATGTCGATCAGCCGCGCAACCTGGCCAAGTCAGTGACCGTTGAATGATGCATGACGCTGATGACGTGACAGCCTATACACCTGAGGTTGTGCGCGAAGCTGAAGCGGTGCATGTGGATCGTGCCTGCCGCGAGGATGATCCCGACCGGCTCATGCGCAAGGCAGCTCGCGGCGTGGCTGATGCAGTGCTGGAGATGTGTCCGGCTGACGGGGCAACGGTGCGGGTCACAGCGTTGGTTGGTGGCGGAGACAACGGTGGAGATGCCCTGTATGCCCTGTCTTATGTGGCCTTGTCAGAAAGCGTTGGCGCGGCGGTCGCCCTCGTCATATCGGACCACCCACACCCTCGTGCCCTTGAAGCAGCACGCCAGGCCGGTGCGCGCATAATTTCCGCATCGATGGACGAGGGGGACCTATGCGCGGATCTACCGCCAACCGACATCTGGATCGACGGGTTGTGCGGAACGGGACTGAAGGGTGCGTTGCGCGAACCGCTCGCTCGACTCGTGGACGCCGTCAATGAACAGGCGCAGAAAACTGGTGCGCTCGTCGTGGCGGTGGATGTGCCAACAGGGGTGGGGAGCGCTGATGGAGCGTGTCCGACCCATGCAGTTCATGCGACGCGAACTGTCACGATGGGTGCGCTGAAGACTCCACTGGTACTGCCTCCTGCGTGCTACCGCGCAGGAAGTATTGACGTGGTGGATCTGGGCCTTGCCGCTGATCTGGAACAAGCTGGCAGTGGCGGCAGGGGACTTGCTGGGGACCTTTCGCAAGCCGATAGGGCTGCTCGGCCTGACGAGTACACTCAAGGCGAATTCGATGCCCGACCACACGCGACGGTGCGTGTGCTGACATGCGCGGATGCTCGAAGATGTATGCGCGCCCCTGGCCGCCTCGATCACAAGTACACACGCGGTGTTGTGAGCATCTGCAGCGGATCCGAAACCTACCCGGGAGCCGGAGTGCTCGCCGTCAGCGGCGCACATGGCGTGGGTGTTGGGATGATTCGCCTTGATTCGACCGCCTCGGTGCGTACCCTTGCCCTGATGAGGTTTCCCGACATCGTGTGCGGCACCGGATGCGCGCAGTCAGTAGTTGTCGGATGCGGAATCGATGACGAGCGCTTGAGCCATGCCCGAGATGTCATCATTGACACGCTGAACCAGCACCTGCCGACGGTCATTGACGCGTCAGCATTACCTCTGGTGGTGGAGCTGAGCGAGACATGTGACATGTCCTCAGCAGTGCTCACACCCCATGCGGGGGAGGCAGCGACATTGCTTGATGCGCTGACTGACCGTTCGCCCAGCCGTACTGACATCGACTCCTGCCCTGCTCATTGGGCAGCTGAGCTGGCGCGCGCAAGTGGGGCGACCGTCGTTCTCAAAGGCGCAACAACGGTAATCTGTGCGATTGACGAGGGCGGTCTACCGCTGCTTGCGGTCAACGCTGAATCGTGTGGCTGGACCGGTGTGGCCGGCTCAGGAGATGTTCTGGCTGGCGTGATCGGTGCAGTGCTGGCTAATCCCCAGTGTGCGGTCGATACAGCGGCTCGCCGCGTAGGAGCAGTGGGCGCTGCGGTGTGGCTGCACGCGCAGGCAGGGATCCAAGCAAGCGGTGCGCGCAGCACGCGTACCAGTCCATCCGACACGCGCAGCGATGCCGAGGACGTCGCTAAACTCCACGAGGCCAAGAACCCGAGCAGACCGATCGGCCAGGACCGCGCACACCATGGGGTGATCAGCACATTCGGTGGGGGACATCCAATCGGTGCAGCCGACATTGCTGCGGCAATCAGCCCCCTCGTCGGCACTGTACTGCAACGGACGACGGCCTCGTGAACAGCTCTTATAACGCAGCGCACAGTCGCGTGAATATGTACCGGCGACCAGCAGTGCAATACTAAAGGCGTGTTGTTGAACGAATCAGTCGGTGAATGTGACTCCATCGCAGTGGAAGAGTACCCCTCCCGCGCTGTCATCGACCTGGGTGCCATCGAGCATAACGCTGCCGTTTTGCGCCAGGATGGTCCCACGTGTCAACACATGGCGATCGTGAAGGCAGATGCCTACGGGCACGGGCTCGCTCAGGTCACATTGGCAGCAGCCCGCGTTGGATTCACCTGGTTTGGCGCAGCCCAGCTGGCAGAGGCGCGGCGCGTGCGAGCCGTCCTCGACCGGGCAGGATACTCGCGCGACGACGTCCATATTCTGACGTGGCTCGGCCCCAGCGACACCACGTGGCGCGGCGCGATAGATGATGACATTGACGTGTCCGTGTCGGTAGTGTCCACACTCGCCCGCCTGGCAGCCAGTGCCCGGGAGGCCGGCAAGACTGCGCGCGTCCACGTCAAGATCGACACCGGAATGTCCCGAGCCGGAGCCACCCTGTCAACACTGCCGGCCCTGGCGTCAGCATTGGCGATGAGTGTCCAGGACCAGACGGTTGATGTCGTTGCAGCCTGGACACATCTGGCTCGCGCCGATGAAGACTCCCCGGAAGGACTGAGCGCCACTGCCACTCAGCTGGACCGCTTCGACGCCGGCCTGGAGATTCTGGCCGACGCCGGGATCCACCCACGTATCCGCCACGTCGGTGCTACCTCCGCGATCCTGTGGCATGAGCGCGCATGCTTCGACATGGTGCGCGACGGTATCGGCCTGTATGGTCTGAGCCCCAACCCCGCTCAGCGCACCGCTCGCGACCTCCACTTCAGGCCTGCCATGCGCCTGGAAGCAAACCTCGAGATGATCAAGATTGTCGAGGGGGATCAGGCCGTCTCCTATGGAGGTACATGGACAACACCTGGGCCACGATGGCTCGGTTTAGTGCCGATCGGCTACGGCGATGGAGTACCTCGCGCGGCTTCGAATGCGGGGCCAGTCAGCGTGATTACCCCGACGGGCACCATCCGTACCCACGCGGTCGGCCGGATCTGCATGGACCAGTTCATGATCGACCTTGGACCGGTGAGCGACGCTGAAAACGCCCAGCCTGGCGAACAAGGACCCGATCTTGGCCAATACCATGAGCCACCCGCACCGGTTGGCAGTCGAGTCATTCTGTTTGGAAACCCGGATGATCCCGACACGCCGGACGTTCCACTTGCCGACGAGTGGGCTCAGGTTGCAGACACCATCAACTATGAAATCGTGACGCGTATCGGGCCGCGTGTACCCCGCGTGTATATCCCGGCCACTGCACGCCCATAACGAAAGATCGTGGAGATGACTCAGGTTCAGGAATCGACAATTCACGTCACCAGCGCCGACCATACGCGAGCCATTGGCAAAGCGTTGGCCAGCACACTGCGCGCAGGCGACATCATCATGCTCAGCGGCCCTTTGGGTGCGGGAAAAACCACGCTGACCCAGGGGATTGGGCAGGGACTGAATGTGCGTGGCCACGTCACGTCTCCGACATTTACCGTCAGCCGTATCCACCCGCCGTTGGACGAGGGCGGGCTCGCCCTCGTCCATGCTGATGCCTACCGCATCACCGACCTGGATGATCTGGAAACCGTAGACTTGGACTCCACTACGCAAGACACGGTCACGGTTATCGAGTGGGGCGAAGGCAAGACCGAGCAGTTGTCGGATGATCGGCTGGAAATCGTGATCGAACGCGCCGAAGGAACCGCTGCCGGCGGTGACGATGAGGGCACAGATGCTCACTTAGGTCGTCAAACAGATGCTCACTGCGGCTGTCAGGCTGATGAGGCACATATTCATGCCGGCCGTCAGGCTGATGAGGCAGATGTTCACGCCGATAGCCAGACGCATCACGATGTGATCGACCTGGAAGATATTGACAGTGGCGAACGCACGCTGACCTTCATTTTGCATGGAACCCGCTGGGCTGGCGTACTCGATGACCTGGATGAAAAGGCCCGGGCGCTCGCAGGACTGGACGCTCCCACCACTGACTTACACGACGAAGTAGGATCCCACCGTGACTGACCTTTGTATTGACACCTCCGGCGCTACCACCATCGCGCTTGTCCGCGAGGGTGAACCAACGCTGTATGCCTCCAATGACTCTGCTCGCCACCATGCCGAATCCATTGCGCCACTCATCCACCAGGTGCTAGCCGAAGCAGGTATCGAAGGGCCTTTAAACTCGGATGATATCGATGCCGTTATCGTGGGAACCGGTCCGGCACCCTTCACAGGTTTGCGAGCCGGCTTGGTCAGTGCACGCACCATTGCGCGCGCAGCCGGCATCCCTCTGTACGGTGTGTGCTCCCTGGACATGATTGCCCGAGCCGGCCTGGACCTTTTGCCACCAGATCAGCGTGTGATCGTGGCGACGGATGCTCGCCGTCATGAAATGTACTGGGCACAGTACGAGGCTCAAGGTCCGGACGATGTAGCCACCATCACCGAGCCGACCGTGGGGCCAGTGCGCACGTTGGCGAACGAACTGCAGGCCAGCGCCTCCATGCTGGTGACCACCGGAACACTTCCGTCTTTCGCTGAGGAAGCTCTTTCAGCCGTCCAGACAGTGCCTGTGACTCCCTTCGATGTGTCCGTGGCCAGCCGAATTGTCCGCTCCCGCCTCGAACGCGGCCTAGAGGACACACTGGACACGCAACCCCTGTACCTGCGCCGCCCCGACATTCACGGACAGCGTCCTGAACGCATGTAAATGGCCAATTCGCCTGACAGCGCGCCCGCGCACGACACCAGTGAGCAGGTCCCCCTCGTCAATTTTCGACCCATGGGCGAGGGCGACGCTGCCATCATGGAAACCCTCGAACGCGACATTTTTGCCGAAGACCCGTGGACCAGCACCATGATCGAACAGGAACTGCGTGCACCCGGACGGTTGTACCTGCTCGCTCAGGCTGGCGGATCTGAGAAGTCTGCGGCGGAACCCGTGGGATACGGCGGAGTGCGGATTGGTCCTGACGCCGACATCATGACGATCGGTGTGACCCGCGCGTGGCGTGGCCGAGGGATTGGGCGCGAACTGCTCAATCGGCTCATGGAGGGCGCCTGGTCGGCTGGTGCTGAACGAATTTTCCTGGAAGTACGTTCGTCGAACGTCGCTGCCCAGCGCCTTTATGAGAATGCAGGGTTCGATGCAATGGGACGAGTCCCTCGCTACTTCCATCACCCGCTCGAAGATGCCATCACGATGCGCGCCCTCGCCGCTAACCGGGACTTCCGTCATATTTGAAAGTTATGGGTTGCCTAATTGCGTGGTTCGCAGTGGGCGCCACACGGTCGCTGCTGTGGTGACATCGCGGAAACGGCCGGTAGCGCGAGCCGACGCAGGCGCGAAAATAAGCCAAAAACGTCCTCCTCAAGGTAGGAAGGGCGGAAAAACGGGCGGCGGTTTGGGCGTGATGGCCGTGTCAGGTCGATAGGCTAAAGCCATGGCCACGAAAACTGTTGTGACGAAGAAGCGACATGCGTGGACCACGTCAGTGTTCATGAAACAACTGATGGCGGTCTCCGGTCTGGTCTTCGTAATATTCTTGCTGTTCCACTCGTACGGCAACCTGAAAATGTTCCTCGGTCAAGAGGCGTACGATCACTACGCCCACTGGCTGAAGGGTGAAGCGTTCGTTCCAATCTTCCCTTACGGCGGATTTATCTGGGTATTCCGCGCTGCAATGATCCTTTTCCTGGTCATTCACGTTGTATCCGCCGCTCAGGTCTGGCTGCGTTCACGCCGAGCACGCCCCACACGCTACGTCGTCAAGAAAGACGCGGCAGTGGCGTATGCGGCACGCACCATGCGCGTAACGGCAGTCATCCTGCTGATCGGGATCGTCTTCCACCTCCTTCACTTCACGATGGGTGTGGTGCGCACCGGTTTTGCCATCGAGAACACTCCATATGAGCGAATGGTTGCCACCTTCCAGAATCCTTTGATGGTGCTGGTTTACCTCGTGTTCGTAGGCGTCGCCTGCCTTCACGTGTGCCACGGTTTCTGGTCCGCATTCCAGACTCTGGGCTGGGTTCGTTCAAATACCCGCAAAGCCATGGTGATTCTGTCAGGGCTCATTGGCGGCCTCATCTTTGTCATGTTCATGGCTCCTCCGGTTGCCATCGCGGTTGGCATGATCTCCTAGTAGGTAAGGCACAGATACAAAATGAGTGAGACATTAATAGCAGGCTTGTATCGCGAGGGCGACGCCATTGCCGACACGAAAGCGCCTCTGGACGTGCCGTTGTCACAATGCTGGGAGCAGCGAAAGTTCTCTGCAGCCCTCGTCAACCCTGCAAACCGACGCAAACTCCACGTCATCATCGTGGGAACCGGTCTGGCCGGCGGCGCCGCTGCCGCGTCGCTGGGCGAAATGGGCTACCACGTCGACGTGTTCTTCTATCAGGATTCCGCCCGTCGAGCACACTCCATCGCTGCTCAAGGCGGCATCAACGCGGCAAAGAACTACCGCAACGACAACGACTCGGTCTACAGGCTGTTCTACGACACAGTCAAGGGCGGCGACTACCGCGCTCGCGAGACCAACGTGTATCGACTGGCCGAAGTCAGCGCCAACATCATTGACCAGTGCGTCGCGCAGGGCGTGCCGTTCGCACGCGAATACGGCGGTCTTCTGGACAACCGCTCCTTCGGTGGTGTGCAGGTATCCCGTACGTTCTACGCACGTGGTCAGACAGGTCAGCAGCTGCTGATCGGTGCCTACCAGGCGCTGGAGCGTCAGGT
The DNA here is from genome assembly GCF_001814535.1 of Actinomyces sp. HMSC065F12. Classification (NCBI taxonomy): domain Bacteria; kingdom Bacillati; phylum Actinomycetota; class Actinomycetes; order Actinomycetales; family Actinomycetaceae; genus Actinomyces; species Actinomyces sp. HMSC065F12. Next base: position 18,402 of record NZ_KV817006.1, on the reverse strand, counting down.
TGCGGCAGGAACCGTCATCGAGCACTCACGTCATGAAATGGTCGAACTGATCGTCTCTGACGGCAAGGCTCGCGGCATCGTCGCTCGCGATATGACCACCGGCGAGCTGGAACCGTACGTGGCTGACGCAGTCGTGTTGGCGACCGGCGGATACGGCAACGTGTTCTTCCTGTCAACCAACGCAATGGGCTGCAACGCAACCGCTATCTGGCGTGCACACCGTAAGGGCGCATACTTCGCGAACCCGTGCTTCACGCAGATCCACCCGACCTGTATTCCTCAGCATGGCGATCAGCAATCCAAGCTGACCCTGATGAGTGAATCGCTACGTAACGACGGTCGCATCTGGGTGCCGAAGAAGAAGGAAGACTGCAAGAAGGACCCTCGCGAGATTCCGGAGGAAGATCGCGACTACTACCTCGAACGCATCTACCCCTCGTTCGGTAACCTCGTTCCCCGCGATATTGCGTCGCGCCAGGCGAAGAACATGTGCGACGAAGGTCGCGGTGTCGGACCTGAGATTCAAGGCGTGGCCCGTGGCGTGTACCTGGACTTCTCAGAAGCCATCGAGCGCATGGGACGCGAGGCCGTCAGCGCCAAGTACGGCAACCTGTTCGACATGTACGAGCGCATCACCGGTGACAACCCGTACGACGTTCCGATGCGTATTTACCCTGCAGTCCACTACACCATGGGCGGCCTGTGGGTTGACTACGACCTCGAGTCGAACCTCGATGGCCTGTACGTGGCAGGTGAAGCTAACTTCTCCGACCACGGTGCCAACCGACTGGGTGCATCGGCACTGATGCAGGGCCTGTCAGACGGCTACTTCGTTCTGCCTAACACCATCAACGACTACCTGGCGCACGCTTTCGGTTTGCCGAAGCTTGACAAGTCGAGCCCGGATGTTGTGGCAGCGATGAAGGAAGCACAGGACAAGATCGATCGCCTGATGGCAGTGGGAGGCAACCGCTCGGTGGACTCCTTCCACAAGGAACTTGGCCATATCATGTGGGAATACTGCGGCATGGAGCGTACCGAGAAAGGCCTGCGCAAGGCGATCGATATGATCCGTAAGTTGCGCCAGGACTTCTGGGCAAACGTGCGTGTGCCCGGACGGTCAGTCGGAGAACTCAACCAGTCCCTGGAGCGCGCCGGTCGCGTCGCTGACTTCATGGAGCTGGGCGAGCTCATGTGCGTGGATGCGTTGCACCGCGAGGAATCGTGTGGCGGCCACTTCCGCGCAGAGTCCCAGACACCCGAGGGCGAGGCACTTCGTCACGACGACAAGTTCCTGTACGTCGCCGCTTGGGAGTGGACCGGTGAGGGGCAGCCCCCAATCCTGCACAAGGAAGATCTGATCTACAACAACATCGAGCTGAAACAGCGGAGCTACAAGTGAACCTGACATTAAGAATCTGGCGCCAAAACGGGCCCGAGGACCCCGGTGCCATGCACGAGTACGAAGTCCGCGGAGTATCCGAGGAATCCTCATTCCTCGAAATGCTCGACATTCTCAACGAAGAACTCTTCGAACGCGGGGAAGAACCGATTGCATTTGACTCGGACTGCCGTGAAGGCATCTGCGGTCAGTGCGGCCTGGTCATCAACGGCATCGCTCACGGACCCGAGGTGACGACCACATGTCAGCTGCACATGCGTCACTTCAACGATGGCGACACCATCACCATCGAGCCGTGGCGTGCCAACGGTTTCCCGGTTATTCGCGACCTGGTCGTGAACCGTTCTGCTTTCGACCGCATCATCCAGGCTGGCGGCTACATTTCCGTCAACACGGGTGCTGCGCCGGATGCGCACGCCACGCCGATCCCGAAGCAGGATGCAGACAAGGCGTTCGAAGCTGCTGCCTGCATTGGCTGCGGTGCGTGTGTGGCTGCATGCCCGAATGCATCGGCCATGTTGTTCACCTCCGCGAAGGTCACGCACTTGAACCTGCTGCCGCAAGGTAAGCCGGAGAACCTCAAGCGCGTCAACGCGATGCTTAACCAGATGGACGCTGAAGGCTTTGGCGCTTGCACCAACATCGGCGAGTGCGCGGCTGTCTGCCCGAAGCAGATCCCGTTGGATGTGATCTCCACGCTGAACCGTCAGCTCGGAAAGGCACTGTTCAAGGGGTTGTAAACTTCGAGGACCTGTCACCCATGGGGCAGTAGCCCCGACAGGTGCCAGAGTCTTGCAGTTGGGGGCGGGAGCCAAGTGAAAACTTGGCTCCCGCCCTTCATGCTGCCGCCCTCGACCCTGTCACCTACGCTGACGCTGCTGTCTGTGCTTTCCCTTCTGTGCGCGCAAAGCCTGCGTGACCTCGGACCCAACTATGCTGCTGGGTCCAACCATGCTGCCGAACCCAACCCTGCTGCGTCAGTGCCGCACCCTCCCGTACCCCGAGGTTCGAATTCGGCGCGGTTTGAATCGGTGTGATGGAAGCAGGAAGCTTGTGACCTGCGCTTTTATCGTGATCAGCCTCGTCGAGTCGCCCTCGTCGATGTCGAATTCGAACCTGGGGGACTGGGACGGGACTGGGACGGGACTGGGGTGAGATGCGACTGGGTCGGGATGGGTACGAACGCTGGCATTTGTTCTGGACTGGCTCTAGAACAGGGGGACGTGTAATTGGGCTTGGGGCCCTAGGACTTGGACTGGGGCAGGGCTCGGGGCTTGTGTCTGGGGCTTGAGGCGCGGGTGGATGCGGTTCGTCACCGGGTGGTGTCGCGGCCGCAGGGAACACGCATAATACAATCGACGCATTGGCAGTGCCGGTGACGCATGCGAACGGAGGTGTTGGCGATGCCGATATTCCTATCAGCGGGCGGGCGCCAACACACACGCATCGGCAGGAAAGCGCGGCGCCCTTTACCTGATCCGCTTGCACTTCGCACCGATCCGAAGACCGCCGCCGGTACGACCAGCGCTGCCGACCCTGACGGTTCTTCCAGCATCACCAGCACAACAAGCGCGGACAGTGCCGAGGGAGGTGAGGAACTCCGAGGTAGCACAGACTCCGAGATGCCGGCCTCCTATCCGCCGCAACCTTGGGATGACCCGACCTGTGAACGGCCTGGTTCATTTCCCCTTCGGCCTGTCTCACCTAAAGAAAGCGATTCGACCGGCAGTGACAGTGCGTACGCGGATCACAAACGCTTCCCGGCGCACACTTCCCATTCGGCAGGTGCAACCATCGCAACGGTGACGACACGCGTGGGAATTTGCCTGCTGGCCAGCATCCTTGTCGCGGTAGCGTTGGCATGGGACAGTCCCACCATCAGTGCGCTGCGTGCACAGGTGGAAAACACGCCAGCAGCCGCGAGCCAGTCGGCCAGTGACGATAACGTCGAGCCGGCGCGAGCAGTCGACGTGACAGCCAACCAGTCGCAATCGGCTGAAAACATGCCCATCGCGCACGACCCGTTCGACCACCCTGCAGTGGCTACAACTGCTGCGAGCTGGCAGGTGATGGATGCCCAAACCGGCGACCTGATCGCGGCCGAACAGATTGATCGCGCCGTCAGTGCTGCCAGTACTCAGAAGCTCTTCACCGTTGAATACGCCGTGAGTAGGCTCTCCCTCGACGATGTTCTCAGTGTCGATGAGGAAACACTTTTGATGCCGCCCGACAACTCCTCACTCGCTGGAATCATGCCGGGCGAGTACACGTTGCGCGAACTGCTCACGGGGTTGCTGCTGCCCTCAGGCAATGACGCGGCATATGCAATAGCCGTGGGAACCGGCCGCGACCTGCTCAATAATGAACAGGCTGCGCCACAGGACGCCCTCGCTGCCTACGTCGAGGGGCTGGCGCAATTCCTAGCGGACCACGGCTACAACGATACGCACATCTCCGAGCCCTCAGGTCTGAACACCGTTGACCGATCGACTGTGCGGGACGTTTCGCGCGTGGTGACCGCACTCATGACCAAACAGTGGTTCCGCGATATTGTCGCAATGCCCGCAGCGTCAGTTCAGACCTCCACGGGCGAGTATCAATGGAAAAACACGAACTACTTCCTGGACCCCGACAAGCCGCAGTACGATCCGCATGTGTACGGAGTCAAAACCGGCTCAATCCCGGACCTGTTCAACATCGTCACCGCCTATCGAGCAGATAGTTCCGACGAGTATCTTCTTTTCGTCTACGGGTCAGCCACGGATGAGGACCGATACGCGGATACGAGGCTGCTCATTGACACTTTCATCACCGACAAATAGTGCTTCGTCGGCCACCCTCGTCGCTGTTGAGGTGTGCAAAATCGTCATCAGGGCGCGCAGGGGCTACAATCGCGTCTGTGACTGGCGAATCTGAACCCCTCATTCTTGGAATCGAATCGACATGCGACGAAACCGGTGTGGCACTGGTACGCGGAACTGAGCTGCTGATCGACCGCACCGCCACATCGATGGACGAATACGCTCGGTACGGCGGAATCATCCCCGAAATTGCGTCACGCGCACACCTGGAATCTTTCATTCCGACCCTCGACAGTGCATTGCACGAGGGAGGCGCCTCGCTATCCGATGTAGATGCCATTGCCGTCAGTGCAGGTCCAGGACTGGTTGGCTCTCTGACAGTGGGAATCTGCGCGGCAAAATCGCTGGCATTGGCACTCGATAAGCCACTGTACGGAGTCAACCATGTCATCGGGCATATGGCGGTAGACGGGCTGGCTGAAGGTCCCCTTCCGGAGCGCTTTATCGGTCTTGTTGTCTCGGGCGGACACTCCAACATCCTGCTCGTCGAGAACTGGGTCGATGGCGTGCGTGAACTCGGAGGCACACTGGACGACGCTGCAGGTGAGGCTTTTGACAAGGTTGGCCGTCTGCTCGGGCTGCCCTACCCTGGAGGGCCGCACGTGGATCGCCTGTCTCAGCAAGGAGACCGCGACGCCATTCGTTTCCCACGAGGCCTCCACGCCGTTAAAGACAAGGACCGTTACCGCTACGACTTCAGTTTCTCAGGGTTGAAGACCGCAGTCGCCCGATACGTCGAGGGAGAGAAGGCTCGCGGCGCTGAGCTTCGGGCAGAAGATATCTGTGCCGGCTTTTCCGAAGCGGTCAATGACTCGCTGACCGCCAAAACGGTGAGGGCATGCCTCGACACGGGATGCGACACCATTGTGATCGGCGGAGGTTTCTCAGCCAACTCGCGGCTTCGCCAGCTGATCCAGGAGCGCGCCGAGGGCGCAGGACTGACTGTGCGTATGCCTCCCATGCGTTTTTGCACTGACAACGGGGCGCAGATCGCGGCACTGGGAGCTCGTCTCGTTGCCGGTGGTGCGGCGCCATCGGACTGGGACTTTTCACCGGATTCTGCTATGCCGTTGACTCAGACGTGGATGGCGCCGACAAACGCCGACATGGCAGTGGTCTCCGAGTACGAATGTTGTTCACCTAACCGGTGATGCGAGGCAGAAGGTCGCCCTCGGCAATGCTGACAGCAGCACGCCGAGAGGCGAAAAACACTACTTCTTGGAGTCTCGGTCCGTGCTCGGAGCACCCTTGGAGCGGGTGTTGAGGAACTCGAGCGGGTTAAGCGGGCGGCCGGCACGCATCTCGGCGAGCAGCAGCTCGGTGACCGCTTCGCGAGAGTTGTGCCGTGCATTCTCAGCGACGATGCGTTGACGCTGGTAGGACGCTCCGAGTTTGAGGATCTTCTCAATACTTGCCAACTCGTCAGCGCATTTGAGGTCTTTCGCCACAGGCTCCAGATCGTTCAGCATACGAACGACCGTGTCGGTGACCAATTCCTCGTTGCCATGCGCATCCAAAATGAGGATCGCTTCCATCCCGTAACGCGCTGAACGCCACTTGTTCTCAGCGACAAACCACTCCGGCATAGGCTCGATCTGCTCCCCGGCGTCGAGTTTGCGTGAATACCATTCGACCAAGCAGTGTGTCAGTGCTGCAAGGGCTGCGACCTCCGTCGCGTTGGTGGCGGCATCGAAGACGCGGTTCTCCACGGTGCCGAGCTTGGGGGAGGGGCGCACGTCCCAGCGCACCTCATCAAAACCATCGATGATGCCGGTGCGAATCATGTCTGCGGCGTACTTTTCCAGCTGGTCCCACTGTTCGAACTGTTGAGGGATGCCGGCCGTGGGAAGTTGCTGGAAAACCATCGCGCGGTTCGAGGCGTACCCGGTGTCGCGTCCTGACCAGAAGGGCGAGGATGCTGCGAGTGACTGCATATGTCCCAGGCGCGAGGCGAGGGCTGATTGAAGCGGGAGCACTTTGTCTCGCGACTCGACGCCGACGTGGACGTGGATGCCGTACAGGAGCATCTGACGACCCCAGTACTGTGTGCGTTCAACCAGCTCTGCGTAGCGCTCTGAGTCAGTGACGCGCTGGAAGGCTGGAGAGGCGAACGGGTGGGTTCCGGCGCTGCCGAGCTCGATGCGCAGGCGGTCCGTGACCGGTCGAAGAAGCTCGATCGTCTCGGTGATGTCGCGCATGCATTCACCGACCGTGTGCCGGGCTCCGGATGTGATCTCGATGGTGTTGAGCAGCATCTCGCGTTGAATGTGGGGGTGAAGTTTGCCGTCGACCTGAGCTTCGGGCGCGTCCAGAATGGCGTTGGCAGCCTGGCGCAGATCGTTGGAATCCTTGTCAATGAGCTGGAGTTCCCATTCAACGCCGATGGTGGATCGTTCGGACGAGGAGAACGTGAGGTGCATGTTCTCGGCCTTTCGGTGGATGAAACGCGTGGGCGGGTGGTGGCTGGTGCGGCTGGTTTTGGTTGAAGGGATGTCCGTGCGCACCGGCTGTTGTGCTCGCGCTCATGCGAATTAGTAACTGGATCATTGTCCCAGTCTGAAAGGCTGCGCGCACGACAACTCGGCGAATTTCGTCAATCGCGATCGGGCGCGTGGGTGGGGTCGATGTTGAGCAGCTGGCTGCTTGGCGCGGTTGCGGCAACTGCATTCAGGCAGGGGTTGCTCGCGTTCGGCGATTCCTCGATCCGTTGATACTACGCTTGTTTCTTCTTGCGCCACCTTCCTCCCCATCCCCGAGGTTCGAATTCGACGGGATTTTCGAGGTGAACGAAGAGGGTGGATGGCTGTGACCTGCGGTTTCGTCCGGAAATACCTGAGAATGCGTGAATAACTGCATCGAATTCGAACCTCGGGGATGAAGTGAAGAGGTCAGTAGGGCAGGAGTGGCAGTTGAAAGACGGCAGTGCGCCCGCTTGTCCACAGGTCTGCCTCGTCGATGGTCGGATTCCACAGATGCTTGCGACCGCTGAACATCCGTGCCCGTACTCTTGCATACTGGCTCAATCGACGAGGGGGGAGCGGGCAACGCGGCGGCCTCAGAATGGGCGAATGTGAAAGGAAGGGCTCGATGGAGTCAGTCAACGGCGGCCACGGTCCACCAACGCTGCGGTGGGTTGCACGGCACATGGCCAAGACGTCGAGACGGCAGCGCCCGAAGCAGGTAGCGGCAGAAACTGGGCGCTTACTGATTCAGATCGTGCGCGGAATTTACCTGTCGACCGCCGTTTTCGATGGCATTGCAGAGCCGTGGAAAATACGGCGAATCATTGAGCTGTCGCGGATCATTGCAGCTGCCATGACCTACCGAGATGCAGTCGTGATTGGAGAATCGGCTGCATTGGTGCACGGCTTGTATACATATGAACTCAGCGGCGATGTCCATCTGCTGGTGCCCACACGACCTGGAAAAGCTGTTCCGACCATGCGAACGATTCGATTGGAATCGTGCAGGACCCAGGGTGGGGTGATCTACTGGTGGGAGCAGCGCAGTGGCGAATCGGTGACAGCGTCGCTGGCACGCGAAGGTTCGCAGCGGCAGACGGTCCATGTGAAAATGGCGCGGATCCGACGACACTCTTCGCGGTCCTTCATGAGCGAAAGACCGCGTCAGCTGGACCTTCAGATGGGGCGTGCGCTGCCAAGCGGCCACCGTCGCTCGCCTCGGTGCGTGATTTTGCGGTGCACATCGGTGAGCGCAACAGCCCTGACGGCAGCTCTCACGGCGCCTCTGCCGTGCGCATTCGCGATGATGTGCGGTGCGCTGAATCGGACGTCGGGGTTCAAGCGGAGCGTCGAGCACCGTTCGCGCAAGCAGGAAGGCCGTGTGCGTGAGACGTGGCTACGAGCGATTCGACAGCTTCCGAAAGGGTTTCGCCGCAGACGCTGGGCCGAGTGGATATGCAGGCATAGTGATGCCGGATGCGAATCAACTGGTGAAGCGGCCCTTATGTGGGTGTTGAAATCTGGCGGCTGTACGGGTCTGACCACCCAAGTGCGCTCACCTGCCGATCGACTCGGCGGATGCTTCTACATTGACGTGGCACTCGAAAAAGCCAAAGTCGCCATTGAGTTCGACGGCTATGCCAAGTACGGAGACAACCGCTTTGAAGTATCAGATTCCTATGCTCAGCAAATGCGGCGCCAGCACATCCTCGAAAAACGAGGGTGGATCGTCGTGCGTGTGACCTGGTCGGATCTCTTCCACCCCGACCATGTAATCGGCAAAGTATGGGCCGCTGTGGAGCAACGGTCTCGGCTATACGAGACAGTGAAACGAGGTGGACGCCCCAGGCGTCAGGTGAGCAATGACGCGGTCAGAGCCTAGAGGAATGACGCGGTCAGAACCTAAAGGAATGACGCGGTCAGAACCTAATGAGAAGTGCGGTTTCCTGCATGATCGAGTCGACGGGTGAGGATTGCACGGTGAGTGTCGCCAAGCCGTGTTGCGAAAACGGTCATCTCACCGCCATCCGAGTCGGAAGAAAGCGCCGAGGCTAAAGCGCGCTGCATTGCTCCGGTATCGATTGAAGCACCGCGCTTCTTGATTTCAACCGAGCTGGGGTCGAATTCGCGAAGCGCCTTCTTGATGGCTTTCATGCGCAGAGGAACCACCGAGCACACCTCAAACCGTGTCCACCATTCGGCAGCGGGTAGCGAGTCTGCGGTGAGGTAAGCAATCGAACCGGAAATGAGGTGTGCACCGAATTGCTCGGCCAACGTGGCGATTCCTCCGGACCGGATCACTGCAGGATCGGGCTCAGTGAGCATCGAGCCAAGGACACCGACAGGTGCCTGCGCAACGCGTGCAGCGCAGTTTCCGCGGGCTCCCTCGTCAATCAGCGTCGAAAACACTGTGCCGGAAGCAGCGCTCCGCATGACACAAGCGGAGCGGCCCGCTGGCAGCCCCATAGCGGGGGAGTAGAGCAGTGCTTCGACCAGTTCCCCGTCGACGCTGGTCCACTGCGCATGCCAGGTTGGCGGCAGCGTGGCATGCTCGATTCCCGGAGCAACTTTGATGGCGACACGACCGATTGTCTTGGCCCAGGAAATCGCCTGTGACAAGGGCGGAGACCACTGTTCCGGATCGTAAATGCGTTGCGAACCGCGTGCAGCGCCGGTCCTCCTGGAGGGGTCAACGAAGAGAGCATCCACGCCGTCTGCGCGCAGTGTGTCGATATCGAGCGCCGTCACGTCAGCAACCCGCACGCGTGCAGTGGGGTAACTCGAGAGATTGGCGGTTGCCACGGCTGCGGTCGTTGCGTCCAGTTCGACGGCTTCAACTCCTAATCCCGCTTGGGCGAAGGCTCGCGAATCCGAACCGATCCCGCACCCAAGGTCCGCCACTGCATGCGCCCCTGCCTGTACAAATGCCGCCGCGTGGCGTTCGGCAATGACACCGCGCGTGGCCTGTTCGAGCCCGTCACGAGTAAAAAACATATCGGCTGCTGCTTCACCGAATTTCGCTTTGCCCTGGATTCGTAGGCTCGTCAAAGTCAGTGCCGCTGAGATCAGATCCGGCGCGTATCCTCGGGATCGAAGCTTGGCATTGAGCGTGTTGAGGTGCGGCTGAGCGGTGCGGACGGTGAGGCCTTCAGGTAAGAAACCTGTGATCTCGGAGAGGAGTTTCTTGCCGTCCCCGCTGATCAACTCGCCGAAAACTTGCGATGCATCCGAATAAACCACGCTCCTATCCTGACATGTATAAAGGGCAGAACGAGTGCCGCCCTCGCTGGCGTGGCTCACCAATGCTGGAGCGCGAGACGTTGGTGCCTGTGCGAATGTGCGCTGAGGAGTAAATGTCACTGGCAAATGCGACGAGATACGTGTCTTCCTGGGCTCTGACGTGCCAACTTATGCCGTATTAGGTTGGGTGTAGCGCACTCGCGAATACCCTCAGCTCTTCATCCCCGACGCCCGATCCCGAGGTTCGATCTCAACGACACACCCTGTGGCCCGACGTCCCCCTTAAGTCCCGAGGTTCGATTTCGGTGATCTACGAGGGGGACGTTGCTTCGTGACAAGTCTCTGACCAGCGGATTTATTAAGCCGTGTGCCTGTTGTGCCGATGAAACAGTGCCGAGTTCGAACCTGGGGAACAGGGGGGGAGGAGGGATGGCAAGAGCTGGTCGGTGTGGAGGCAATCCACTGAGATCTGCGCGCCCCAGGCCACGCGCTAGGCCATGGGACACGGTATTTTGGCACTCGGATTGTCAGAGTGCCAACTGAGCTTTAAAATAGATGCATACGTGAAGTTCGGATCCCTATCCAGCTTCGCGCAACAATGAATGTCTCCAGACCCTGGCCCCCGCGACGGCAGGCGTGAGGAGGCGACCATGAACCTGTTCGAATGAGAAAGGGAGTCAACGAAGTGTCGATCTCCATTAGGCCGCTCGAGGATCGTATCGTGATCCGTCAGCTCGAAGCGGAACGTACCACCGCTTCCGGTCTGGTTATTCCTGATACCGCCAAGGAAAAGCCGCAGGAAGGCGAAGTGATCGCCGTGGGTCCGGGCCGCATTGACGACAACGGCAACCGTGTTCCGATGGACGTGAAGGTTGGCGACTCGGTTATCTACAGCCGCTATGGTGGCACCGAGGTCAAGTACGACGGTGAGGAATACCAGATCCTGTCTGCTCGTGACGTGCTGGCAATTGTCGAGCACTGAGCCAACTGACAAGTAAGTGGTGGGGTTCTGCAGCTGAGCTGCAGGACCCCACCACTGTTTTAAAGCATGTATCAGATTGACCTGTAAGGCGTGTGTCTAAGCGGGACTTTTAGGTAGGCACCGACCTTATCTAGGAGATAGGCAGCCGATTTCCTCCAAGAGACCGGCATGCCAGCGACCTGATCAGGACACGCGGCGACGTTTACGCTGGACGATCTCGCGACGTTCCTCTTCGGTCATGCCACCCCAAATACCATAGGGTTCCTGAGAAGCAAGTGCGTGCTGTCGGCACTGCTCGATGACGGGACAGGTAGCGCACACTGCTTTCGCGTTTGCTGCGCGACGCCGCCTGGCAGCACCACGCTCACCTTCGGGATGGAAGAACATCTCGGTGTCCATGTCTCGGCACGCACCGTCGTACTGCCATTCCCACACGTCCATCATTGGGCCTGGTAGGCGTGACACATCGGTCATTAGAGCTCCTCACTGACTTTTAGCGCATAGGTTCTCAGGGGAAACGGAAGAGTGTTTCTGAGTCCGCTGATGCGGCTTTGATGAAAGGCAATAGCGTCGGGTCCGAGCGAAGTGTTCGGATCTTGAGCTGTTCCCGTTATCGCCACGAGTTAAGACTATATTTTTGTGCAGCTCTTATTCAAGACCGTCTGGAAAATTCCATGCGAATTCCCAGCTGTTCACGCTAAGAGCTGAACGATCCGAGGGGCCCGCGCCTATTCGTAGCCATTCGTTGAATAGAAATTGCGTAAGTAGTGAATAAGTTTCCGGTGGCAGGAAGCTGAGGAAGGGGCGAGAATCAGAGCTGAGGGCCGAGGCGAAGTGCGCTGAGCGCCTCGAGAACCAAAGGAGAGGGGCCGTGAGCATCGAGAACGGTGGCGAATTTGACTTCTCACACGCCCCACTGGCAACACCCACACTGCCACTGTCAACGAGCCAGCCACCCGAAATAGGCCCCGTCCCGCTCACCGTGACAGCTGTTGCCGAACGTCTGGGAATCTCCCCGTCGACGGTACGAACATGGGAACGCCGCTACGGAATGGGCCCACACCGACGCGCAGGTGCTCACCGTCGCTATTTTGCAGATGACATCATGCGGCTGACCCGAATGGTCGAGCTGGTCCGCTCAGGAGTGGCTCCATCTGACGCAGCGGCAACGGTGCGTGAGCTTTCAGCCCGAGACCTGGCAGCGGCGGCGCCCGCGGCGCCACCCTCGTCCCCTGACCAGCTCCTTGATGCCGTGCAACGAGATGATTTCGCGGAGGTTGCCCGGCTGGTCGAAGCGTCAGTGGCGACGCACGGACTGATCCACACCTACACTGACTTCGTCGAACCAGTCACCGAAACGCTTCGTAACGACCCGGCCGGCGAAACCCCCGGCGGCGCATCCTCACTGATGTTGACAGCGATCGTGCTGCGCGTGCTACGAGCCCTCGCTCCGCATGCTGGCAAAGTCTGCCACAGTGACGAGGGCGGCCCACGTGACCGTGATGGGAAGACTCACATGCACGACGCCGCGAATGATGCTGTAGCACGCGATCATGACTCCGCCCGATCCGCCGGCATGACCGCGCAGAGCGCCTGGTGCCATCACCGTCTGGTCATTATGGCTGATCCTGCGAACTTCATTGCCGCGCATATGGTTGGGGTGGATGTGCAATGGAGAGGCGTGCCAACCTCTATTTTGCTCACCGGATTGTCGGACGCAGCCAGCGCCGTACGGCAATTTGAGAGGCATCGGCGCGAACTGGGCTGCTCTGTCGTGATCGTCATGGGCAAAGGATCAGGGGCGCAGGAGCTAATAGAGCAGCTCACGCGCATAGACGATCTGCATATCGTGCTGGTGGGAGAACGCGCCCCCCACATTGTTGATGCGCGCATTCAGCGCGTGCGCACACTGAGCGCATGCGTCGACGAGACGGTGGCTTTGATGCGCGAATTGTGCCGCACGCCATGAGCTCGACGGCCGACCGTATTAGGCTGTCATGTAGCTATGGCCGAGGGCGGTGAACGCCCGCATCGTCATAACCGATAGTCAACCGCACCCGACTCGAAGAAGAACCGCAATGGAAATGCCCTGGTCCAACACCGATCTCATGGTCGGTTTCGATGAAGAATTTGACGCGATTGTCGACTTTGCACGCGCGAGCCGCGTAGATGGCGGATTCGGCTATCTGGATGCGGACGGAGTTGTTGACCCGACCCGGCCGATTGAACTGTGGATCACGTGCCGGATGACACACGTGTTCGCCATGGCCGCGCTCAAAGGTGATGACAGTGCGCGCGAATTTGTCGAGCACGGTGTCGCGTCGTTGCTTGGCCCCCTGCACGATGATGAGCATGGCGGCTGGTACTCAGCGATCACGCCTGACACACACGAAGTTGCCCTCGACAAGAAAGAAGCTTATGCGCACGCTTTCGTCGTTTTGGCGGCAACCTCCGCGCTGGCAGCGGGGATCCCGCAGGCTAACGAACTTTTGGATGAGGCGCTGCGGGTCGAAGAGCGTTACTGGTGGGAACCGGAATTTGGCCGCGTATGCGAATCGTGGGACCTGGCGTTCACTCGAAAAGAGGACTACCGCGGCATCAACGCCAATATGCATACCACCGAGTGCTTCCTGTCTGCTTGGGATGCGACAGGGGATCGCAAGTGGCTTGACCGCGCACGCGGAATCATCCGCTTCGTCTACGACCAGGCTTCCCAGCACGAGTGGCGAATCCCGGAGCACTTCTCAGCGAACTGGCGCATTATCCCGGATTACAACCGTGATGAGCCGGCCCACCCCTTCCGGCCCTTTGGCGTGACGCCTGGTCACGGCCTAGAGTGGGCTCGCCTGTTTGTCCAGGCGCATGCTGCACTGGCGCAGGAGGGCGAACCAGGCGACGACATCGCGTGGATGACCGAGGGAGCAGTACGCCTGTTTGAGCGCGCCGTGGCTGATGGATGGGACGTAGACGGCGCTCCCGGCTTCGTCTACACCACCGATTTCGAGGGTACGCCGGTTGTGCGTGAGCGCATGCACTGGGTGATGTGCGAAGCGATTTCCGCTGCTGTCGCGATTGCCCCCTTCTTGTCCGAGCATCCAGCCGGCAAGTCGCATGCTGGTAACGACAAGGGTGGTGCGCGCAGTGAAAATGATTTACGAGGTGAGGGTGACCTGCGCGATGAGTCGGCTCCGACGATTACCACGCGCAGCCTTCAGGAACTGTATGCGCAGTGGGTGGCGTACGTGGATGAATACCTGCGAGAAGCTCCCGGCCGCTGGTATCACGAGCTGACACCGGACAATGCTCCCGGAACACGCACATGGCCCGGGAAGCCGGATGCATATCACGTGGCTCAGATGCTGATTTTTGCGCGTCTGCCTCTCACACCGACGTTCGCTTCGGCTATCAAGGATGGGTTGCTCGCACCGCTGGATCGCTGATTGTTCTGCGGTGGAGACGCGCAACGGCTCCCTCGTCTGTGCTGCTGACCTGGCGGCGCGACCGGCCACCCTCGTACCTGTGCGCCTGCTCTGCGCACGCCCGAGCTGATCCCGGGGAGCTGCGACGTGTGCACAGAGCAGCCCCGGCTGACCCGCACACGCACGCGCTGATCCGTGACCATTTTCATTGTCATCGAGGGCGATTCGTCGTCCCGATTTGCCTACACTTTGGATATGGCAGACTTTAACGCACATAACCCGTTCGAACTCGTTGGTCTTACATACGACGATGTCCTGCTTCTTCCCGAACTGACAAATGTTGTCCCATCCTCTGTGACAACCCGAGCGCAGCTCACGAAGAGGATCTCCCTCCATATTCCGTTGATCTCGGCCGCGATGGATACCGTCACCGAAGCGCGCATGGCGATCGCGATGGCTCGGCAAGGCGGCATCGGCATCCTGCATCGCAACCTGACGATCGAGGATCAAGTCTCGCAAGTGCGGCAAGTCAAGCGCTCGGAATCGGGCATGGTGGAAGACCCCGTGACAGTGGGGCCCGACGCCACGATTGACGAGCTCGACAAGAAGTGCGGCCATTACCGCGTGTCCGGTCTGCCGGTTGTGGATGACGACAATGTTGTGGTCGGCATTATCACCAACCGTGACCTGCGTTTTGTGCCGATGGATCAGTGGTCGACGTTGACAGTACGCGACTGCATGACACCGCGTGAGCGCCTCATCACCGGCAAGGTTGGAATCTCGCGTGAGGACGCCAAGCAGCTGCTGGCTGATCATCGAATCGAGAAGCTTCCGCTCGTTGACGACGAAGGCCACCTGACCGGCTTGATCACGGTGAAAGACTTCGTCAAGACCGAGCAGTACCCGAATGCGACGAAGGACGATCGTGGCCGGCTGGTTGTGGGCGCTGCGATTGGTTTCTGGGGCGACGCGTGGGATCGTGCGGTGGCTCTGGCTGAAGCCGGTGTTGATGTGCTGGTTGTCGACACCGCCAACGGTGGAGCCGAACTCGAACTTGAGATGGTGCGCCGTATCAAGTCAGACTCTCGTTTCGACGGCGTGGATGTGATCGGCGGAAACGTTGCGACCACCGAAGGAGCTCAGGCTCTGATTGACGCAGGTGTGGACGCTGTCAAGGTGGGCGTAGGCCCCGGTTCGATCTGCACTACCCGTGTGGTGGCAGGCGTGGGCGTTCCTCAGGTCACCGCGATCCACCTCGCTGCACAGGCCTGCCGCCCAGCTGGAGTTCCGCTCATTGCTGATGGCGGTCTTCAGTACTCAGGCGATATCGGTAAGGCGCTGGTAGCGGGAGCTGACACGGTCATGCTTGGTTCCCTGCTTGCCGGTTGCGAGGAGTCGCCCGGTGAGCTGGTCTTCACAAACGGTAAGCAGTACAAGCGTTACCGCGGCATGGGCTCTCTTGGAGCAATGAGTTCGCGCGGCAAACGTTCCTACTCGAAGGACCGCTACTTCCAGGCCGATGTGACATCTGATGATCAGATTGTGCCCGAAGGCATTGAGGGACAGGTGCCGTACACCGGTTCGCTCGCCGCGGTCGTCTACCAGCTGATCGGTGGCCTGCACCAAACCATGTTCTACCTGGGTGCTCATACGTTGGACGACTTGAAGCAGAACGGACGTTTCGTGCGTATCACCTCCGCCGGCCTGCGTGAATCTCACCCGCACGACGTGGAAATGACCACTGAGGCGCCGAACTATCACGGAGCCGGCAAGTAGTTTTACCTGGTCGCGCACCGACGCAGCTATTGCGTACCGTGCTGCGTTGCGCGCGTGAAGGGGTGCCTGTCCGCGCACCGACGCGACAGTGCCTGGGCCACCCTCGTCCATTCGTCATGAGATGAGCGACGAGGGTGGCTCTCGCTTGTCTATATCGTACGTGCTCATGGGCAGCGCTGGCTGATATCTGGTCGTAGAAGGGCGGGCGGCTGTAAGCTCGGTATAACGTCCTATGAGAGGCGTTTTTCCGCGTAGAGATCAGCCAAAGGAGCTCATGATGACCACGCACGACACCTTCGTTCTTCGACGTAATGCTGATATGCAGCGCGAGGCGCGCGAACACATGCGGGACGGCGCAGGCACGGTGCACCTGACTCACATTTTGAAGCCTGAGGAGATGTTTGGGCGTGGCCGGATGTTCTCCGAGATCACGCTGCAGCCGGGTGAGTCGATCGGAGTGCATGATCATCAGGGTGAGTCCGAGTTCTACTACATTCTGGCCGGGCGTGGGACGTATGCAGTTGATGATGAGACGTTTGAGGTCGCGGCCGGCGATCTGACTGTTGTGCCTGACCATCATCGACATGGCATCGAGAACACCGGTGATGAGCCGCTTGTGTTCATTGCGCTGATCCTTTTCACCGACGACCACGAGTAAGGCGCGCGGGGGAAATACAAAGG
The DNA here is from genome assembly GCF_001814535.1 of Actinomyces sp. HMSC065F12. Classification (NCBI taxonomy): domain Bacteria; kingdom Bacillati; phylum Actinomycetota; class Actinomycetes; order Actinomycetales; family Actinomycetaceae; genus Actinomyces; species Actinomyces sp. HMSC065F12. Next base: position 1,579 of record NZ_KV817006.1, on the reverse strand, counting down.
CCGGGTTAGACCGGCGCGGTGCAGGCCGGAAAAGGCCGGCACGGGATAGACACAGGGCGGGCTAGGCGGACATGGGAAGGACACAGGCGCGACAATACCTGCACGGGAAAGGCGCGGGCCGAACAATAGCTGCACGGCCGGATATCTCATGCGCATCCCCTTTTTCTTTTCGTCCCCGAGGTTCGATTTGGCGTGGTGGTGGGTTCGTTGTGAGGCTGTGGGTGCTACGTGCCGTTAGGTGGGCGAGCCTGTGACCTGCAGGAATGGTTGCTCAGTGAGGTCGTCTTGAGCCCTTTGCGCTGTGGGTGTGTGTCGAGTTCGAACCTGGGGGAACATGCCCGGGACCTCGTGTGATTGTCGAGGGTAGACAGGGGTCGTGCTTTGCGGGGATGGCTCAAGCTTGCGCTTTCTTGTGGGCTGAAGGGTTTCGTGTGGGGGTGCGCGTGCGCATACAGCGTCTTCCCACATTGTGGGAAATCTTCTTCCCGTTCCCGCTCCCGCTCCCTTTCCCCGTCTGTCGATCTGAAGGACAGGTCGCCGGCAATCGCACCCACGGGCGAGGCATTTGCACTGGTCAGGAGTAACCTCACGGAAGATAGAGGTGTGATGGGCCGAGCTAGAGGCATCCAGATCGACAGGTGGGTGCAAAAAGAGTTTGATCCACAATTATGAATTGGGTCTGTACGGGCAGCAGTACTGTTCCGTAGTGTGGTGCACATGACACGACGATCACGACGCTCCACGCTCCTGGTTCCAGTATTGGCTGGCTTGCTCACTCTGGCTGCATGCAGCCACGGGGAAGGTAGCAACCAGAGTGGCAGCGCTCAAAGCCCTCAATCCAACAGCGGGTCACACGAAGCGGCGCAAAGCATACCCATGTCCGGTGAGTACCCGATTTTACCCAACGGGAAGCTGGGCAGGCCCGTGGACTGGGTGGAACCACACGAACCACAACTACCCAGCGCTGCCACCAACATGGACGCGTTCGGGGCACGCTACTTCGCCGAGTACTACCTCAACCTCCTCGCATACTCCATCAACACCGGCAACACCACCACCCTCAAAAAAGTCAGCAGCCCCGAATGCAAAGTCTGCCAATCATACATCGACCTAATTGGAACGATTTACGAAGACGGGGGATGGGTTGACGGCAAGAACTATACAATCACGCGGATTGACGAACCGATTCCACACCCACAGACTAAAGGGCTCTACTTCGTTAAAATTTACGCAAAGAACGCTCCCTACGTCGAATATCGTGAGAGAGAACTGTACCCGGCGCAGGAAAATCAGAGGATCATCGAACTAGAAGTACTAGAGCAGGAAAATAGATTTGTGATTAAGAGCTTTTACGCGAAAGATGGTGCCGCAAGTGATGAAAGCGGGGAAGCACAATCGTGAAAAATCTGATTCTTATTTTTCCGGCTCTTACGCTTCCGCTGTCCTATCTGCTGGCATCCCTCCCTACGGAAGATTCCCCACGTGTCGACGAGATAGTGAGGAGCGACGTGGCTGGCAGTGTGACTGTTGAATCTTCGTTTACTGAGGTGGTGTCGGTGCCTGGTGTGGAGGGTGCTGG